>NZ_JAPNMC010000005.1:0-369060 GCF_026627565.1 Enterobacter cloacae complex sp. 2022EL-00788
GCACCGTCTGCCCCTGGAAGATGCGCAGGTTGCGGTCTCGCTTCATCGGCCACAGGTCCGGCTCCACCGTCAGCTGGTAGACCGCGTAGCGGGTGCCCGTCAGCTCAACGGCGCTCACCGCCACGCGGGTCACCTTGCCGTTGATGTAGCGGGAGGTGAGCAGGCTCTGCGTCGGGATGGTCACCGTGACCGGCTGCCCGAGCAGTTTGCTGCGGTCGATGCGCGCGTCCGTGCCGAGCAGGGTCAGCGTCAGGGCGAACGACTCGGACATCGCCTCGCGGCCGGAAAGTTTCCAGAAGAGCAGCCCCTCAACCGGGAGCTGAACGGTAATTCGGTTGAGCATAATCGTTAATCCATATGGCTTATGCGATGAAAAGTATTACGGCAACAGACAAGCATGAACAGGCGCTGTTCCGGTCAATGCTCTGCAGGGTCGGCGGGCTGTTTTTTTATGATAAAGATGAGCGTTCCTATTTTTAGTAATTCAGAAAATACAAACAGCACAATATTTAGGGGAAGAATGCTTAACCCAGTACCGACAATAACAACAGGGAATAACGTCACTGAACAACTTACAGTGAGAACGCGCAATGCTTCCTGCGAAAGGGCAAAACGGACAGCGTATCGGTGGTTTGTGAAAAAAAACCAGGCGGAGAAAAACATCGAAATGGGCAACAGAAAATATGCGAGATAGAAGATTCCTGTCAGAATGCCATTTACCCCTCCAGCAATGACCATAAAGACGATCATCCCCAGATTTCCTCCGGTGGCGTCCCACCAGGACTCAAGCAAACGTAAAGGCCCCATCGAATAAAACACAATCCCGATGATATCCATCACGCCCCAAAAATAGAAAACCTTTTCTTTTGAGATCATCAACGCCAGCCTTACTTCACGGGTGCAGGAGGCCATTTACCGCCATGCTGAATAAGCGCATCTTTGATTTCAGTCAGTTTTTGATATTCGTCACTGCCCTCTTTCGCCCGGTTCAGATAACGCTGCAGCTGGTTGGCCATTGTCCAGCCATTATCCGCCTTGATCTCAGCGTTTGCGCCACGCTCCAGCAAAAGCAGGACATGGTCGTAAGAGTGAAAGTCCAGCGCGGCGATCAGCAACGTATTACCCAGTGAATTGGTAATATTGATGTCTGCTCCACCGTCAAGCATCGCTTGCAGCGTATCGGTGTTTTTTGCTTCGAGGGTTTCGAAGATAATCGGTTCCCCAAACGTTTTATCCTTCGCATCCGGCGATAATCCGCCTTCCAGCATCGCCTTTATCCAGACCCCACTATCTGCTTTCAGCACATATTCGGCCGGACTACTCTCCCCCTCAGGCCTTGGCTGGAGCGGATCCGCCCCCGATTTAACCAGAGCGGTAATAATTTTTAGCTGATCCGGTGTTTTTTTATCGTTAATTGCGTTCATCACCGCCCAAAACAAAAGCGTCATGTCCTCTTTACCGGGTTTATTAAGGTCTGTTTGCGACGCTAATTTAACAACCTCATCCCTCTCACCGGCTTCAATTGCACGCGCTACGGTGAGCTGCTGACCGCTGAAATAATTGTCTGGTTTTAAATCCATATTTTGCTTGCACCCCTGAACCATTAACATTAAACAAAGCGCTATCCAGCCTGTAATCAATGATTTCACGCGCGACTCCCGATAATAGCGATGTCTTCATCCTTCTGTTGTTCAATACATTTTATCGCCTGATCGATTCCATGCCGATCGAGCGCGCCCCCCGTGCCACCCGGAAGATCGTGTGCAATTCCGGCAGCGTTAGGCATGACGGCAGAAAGTTCCTCTTTGGCTATCAGTGTCGGTATATGTCCTTTTACCGTTTTGAGATCTTCCCAAAGATTAACTTCCTGGATCTTTGTCAGCAGTTCGCCTTCAACACGGTAGGCCTGAATATTTTCGGTACTGCCTAACAAACTTCCGCCGTATTTCTCTACGGTGCCTGAATTCAGACCGGCCGCGTTGAAGGTCCATCCTGGCATACCGCTGGCCATCGCGGTAGCAGACGCTAATCCGCCTCCCAGAGAGTGGCCCGCAATGTCCACCTGTTGGCCAGATTTAGAGAGTTGTTCGCCAAGACCCACCGCTCTTTTATAATAATCTGACGCCATTCCGAGCCCTTGCGCACCATTATTTTTCCAGTCAGCCATGTTCTTCATGGGGAAAAATTCGGGTTGCCGTGACCCTCTGAAAACTAACGTTGGGTTCATCTCGCGACCAAAAACCTCAGGGTCGGGTTGATAAACGCGGGCCAGAAAATCCGGAGAGCCTGAGTTGTCGAACAGTGATTTGCTGTTTAGCCCAAGCTTCTTCAGCGCGGCCGCATCATTACTGATATCCGTCCACCCCTCCGGCACGCCCGGCGTCGTTTCCAGCGGATTTACCGTCTTGTAGACGTTCTCAGCAAGCTTCGCTTTTTCGACCGCAATATTATTCGCCGCTAACCGCTTAGCCGCTATCTGCGCATCCGGGTAGAGACTGTTGCTGCCCTTTGCAATCAGCTCCTTACGCGCCTGCCAGCGTTCGGCTTTGGTCATATTTTCCAGCTGTGCCGCATAGGTTTTACCGTCTTTGCCCGGCGTTGGCGCATCCGGCACCTGCGCCGCTTTAGACTTCACCACCTGCTTCGGCAACACCGTTGGCGCAGGGCGAGAACCATACGCTCTCACCATGGTTTCGTAACGATCGACAATCGTACTCACCGGGTACCAGCCCAGACCAACAAGGGAGGCAGCCTGCAGCTGCCCTTTGGCATTGATATAAAAAATCTCCGTTACCGATGACCAGTCGCGGAAGCTTTCGTCGATGGCCACTACCCTGCCGATATCCAAATCCTGAGCGATCAGCTTGCGCGTATCGCGGCCGGACTGATAAGGATTCGCGCCGGTGATGTTGCGCAGCAAATCGTAGCGCGTGAAGAGCGAGCGCAGCGAATGGTCGGGAACCGACATAATCCACTGCCCGGCAACGGACGGGCGGATAATTTTCGCAAACAGCGCCGGTGAAACGTTCTCATGAAAAAGATAGACAAACTTGATGTTGTACATGCGCTCCGTCCTGTTACCCGCTGGCCTACGGGTTCACCAGCCAGGTACCTGGCTTCGCAATATCCAGCGTCTGGGTACGCGTTCTTCCATTCCCTTCCAGCTCGATACGGGCCTCGCCCGCCGGCAATTTCAGCGATGCGTAACCGTTATTTCCCGGACGCAGCGCTTTCGGCTCACCGTTAACCTTCAGCGTCTCGCCGTCGAGCATGCGGATATAGACAAGCGCGACGGGGCTGGCGGCAACGGGCGGCGTACCCTGCTGTGCGGCAGCAGGTGGCGCAGCAGGCTCGTCGGCCTCTGCCGTTTCCGGTGTGGTATTCGCTGCGGCAGTGGTCCGTGCAGGGGGAGTCGCGGCAGGCGCTTGCGCCGTCTGCTCTGGCGCGCTCTGACCGCCGCCGAACAGCATCGCGCCGGCAACAACCCCAACCAGCACGCCCGCGGCTACCAGTCCCGGCAGCTTGTAGCGCCGCCAGTCCAGCGCGGAAGAAGACGTCTCCTCTTCAACCGGCACCAGCATCGTGCCCGTCTTTTTCGCGGTCAGCACGTCGCCAATTCCGGCGACGGGCATTTCGATCAGGGCCGCAAACTCCTCGATGGATTGCGGGCGATCTTCCATATGCAGCGCCAGCGCCCGGTCAATCGCCTGCAGCAGCGGAATGGAATAGCCCTGCGGCATCAGCTCCACCAGCGGTTTACAGGTGTCCTGAATGGAGCGCACCACGCTGACCGGCGGCGGAGAGCCTACGATCAGGGTACGCAGCACGGCGCCGAGAGCGTAGATATCCGTCCACGGCCCCTGCTCGCTTTCATTGTCGTCGGTATACTGCTCGATTGGCGCGAACCCCGGACGCAGCATGGTTTCCGTCTCGTCCGAGAGATTACCGATGGTGCGGCGCGCCGAACCGAAATCAAGCAGCACCGGCAGGCCGTTATCCTGAATCTGAATGTTGTCCAGCGAGATATCGCGGTGCAGATAGCCTTCATCGTGGATCGTTTTGATGGCGCCAAACAGCATCGGCAGCATGCGACGGATCCACGTCTCGTTAATCAGTTCGGGCTTCTCTTCGCGCAGGCGAGACAGCGTGGTGCCGCTGTAGAACAGCGTTCCCATGTAGGCCGTGTCGTTTTGCACCCAGAAACGCAGGACGTGCAGCAGGTTCGGGTGGTTAAACCGCGCCAGCAGGCGGGCTTCCTGGATGAAGCTGTTCAGGCCCGCGGAAAAGGCTTTGCCAAAGCGCTCGCTGCGCAGCACCAGCGTCATGTCCTCGCCGCGCACGGCGAGGGAGGAAGGCATAAACTCTTTGATAGCGATAGTGCGTTCGAGCTGGTGATCCCAGGCGCGATAGACGATGCCGAATCCGCCGCCGCCAATCACCTCTTTAATTTCAAACTCGTTGAAGCGATACCCGACCGGGAGCGCGTTTGGGACAGTCCGATTGTTATCATTATCCGTCATCTTTTACAGTTCTCTTGATGATTATTACGCGGCAAACTGACAGTGAAACTCGCCCTGCTCGCAGGTGACATGCAGACGTCGGTACTGCTCGTCGCTGCGGCTGGCGGTAAGTAATATCTGACTCATCTGAGGCAGCAAGGTGTTGGTCAGGATCGCATCCACCATACGTCCACCTGATTCCACCTCGGTACAGCGCTGAACAATCTGTTCTACAACGCTGTCATCAAACTCGGAAATAATATTGTGATTCTCTTCCAGCCGACGCTGAATGCGTTTGAGCTGCAGGCGAACAATTTGCCCCAGCATCGCGTCGCTCAGCGGATAATACGGCACCACCAGCAGACGGCCCAGCAGCGCCGGTGGGAACACCTCCAGCAGCGGCTGGCGCAGCGCTCCGCTTAACGCCTCCGGCTCCGGCATCAGTTCCGGATCGGCACACATGGCGCTGATAAGCTCGGTCCCGACGTTAGACGTCAGAATAATAATCGTATTACGGAAATCAATGTGACGACCTTCGCCATCCTCCATCCAGCCTTTGTCGAAGACCTGGAAGAAGATCTCATGTACGTCCGGGTGCGCTTTTTCGATTTCGTCCAGCAACACCACGCTGTAAGGACGGCGACGTACGGCCTCGGTTAAGACGCCGCCTTCACCATAGCCCACGTAGCCCGGAGGCGCACCTTTTAACGTCGATACGGTGTGCGCTTCCTGGAATTCGCTCATGTTGATGGTGATAACGTTCTGCTCGCCGCCGTACAGGGACTCCGCGAGCGCCAGCGCGGTTTCGGTTTTGCCGACGCCGGACGGCCCGCACAGCATAAATACGCCGATCGGTTTGTTCGGATCGTCGAGCTTCGCCCGCGAGGTTTTCACCCGACGGGCGATAAGCTCCAGACCGTGGCGCTGGCCGATAACCCGCTGGTTCAGCGTGTCGGCCAGGTTCAGCACCGCGTCAATTTCATTTTTCACCATCCGGCCCAGCGGGATCCCGGTCCAGTCAGAAACTACCGCGGCCACCACGTTTTCGTCCACCGCGGCAAACAGCAGCGGTTCGTCACCCTGTAAGGCCGCCAGCGCCTGCTGCTGCTCTGCCAGCTGGCCGCGCAGTTCAGCCGTGTCCTCGTCGCCCGCCGCAAACAGCGCGGCGCGCAGGCGGATAATCTCCTGTACCAGATTGCGCTCTTCTTCCCAGCGCCGGGCCAGGGCTTCGCGCGTGGTTTCAAACGCGTCACGCTCGGCGGTTAAGGTCGCCACGCGCGCCGGATCGCCTGCCCCGACCCGCGCCTCACGTTCAGCAATCTCCAGCTCCACGTCCAGGGCGGCCAGGTGACGCAGGCAGTCTTCCAGCTGGGCAGGCGGCGCGCTCTGGCTGACGGCCACGCGCGCGCAGGCGGTATCCAGCAGCGCCACCGCTTTATCGGGCAGCTGGCGCGCGGGGATATAGCGATGAGAAAGCTTCACCGCCGCGCTGACCGCTTCGTCGAGAAGTAAAACCTGGTGATGGGTTTCCAGCGGCGAAACGGTGCTGCGCAGCATCAGAACGGCTTTCGCTTCGTCCGGCTCGTGGACCTGTACCGTCTGGAAACGGCGGGTGAGCGCCGGATCCTTCTCGATGTATTTTTTGTATTCCGCCCAGGTGGTCGCGCCCACGGTGCGCAGCTGCCCGCGCGCCAGGGCGGGCTTCAGCAGGTTAGCGGCGTCGCCGGTGCCCTGCTGTCCGCCCGCGCCGATAAGGGTATGGATTTCATCAATGAACAGAATAATCGGCGTGGCGCTGGACTGCACTTCGTTAATTAAGGCCTGGAGGCGCGCCTCAAACTCTCCCTTCATGCCCGCCCCGGCCTGGAGCATGCCGATATCCAGCAGCCACAGCTGAACGTTTTGCAGCGGTTCCGGCACGTCACCGCTGGCGATACGCAGCGCCAGCCCTTCCACCACCGCCGTTTTCCCTACGCCGGCTTCCCCGGTCAGCAGGGGGTTGTTCTGGCGGCGGCGCATCAGAATATCGACCATCTGGCGGATCTCTTCATCGCGCCCTACCACCGGGTCAATTTTTCCTTCCCGGGCGCGCGCCGTCAGATCCTGACCATACTGCGCCAGCGTCCCCTGCGCGGCAGGTACCGCACCGGCGGGCGCCTCTACCGCGGCGGCGGCCTGCTGGCTCTCTTTGCTGCTGGCACAAATGGCGTCGAACTGCTCGATCAGCACCTCAACGTTAAGCCGGGTGAACTGTGCCGAGATGCCTTTCAGCACGTTGGCCAGATTCCATGTTTTCAGTATTCCGATCAGCAAATGACCGCCGCGGATCCGGCTGACGCCGAACTTCAGCGAGCCGTAGACCCACGCGCGCTCGACGGCGCTGTCGATATGTTCGGACAGATCGGAAACGGAGCTTGCGCCGCGCGGCAGGGCATCCAGCGCCGCCACGATATCGCGGGTCAGCTGCTGTTCATCAAGCGCAAAGTGACGGATGACCAGCTGCAGATCGCCATCCTGCTGCTGCATAAGCTGATGCAGCCAGTGCACCAGCTCAACGTACGGGTTGCCGCGCAGCTTGCAGAAGGCAGTCGCGCTTTCCAGAGAGGTAAATAACAGCGTATCCAGTTTGCCGAAAAGCACGGCACGGCTAATTTCTGACATGTTAGTTTCCATTAACAATGATTCGGTATACGAAGGATTATCGCTCTGCGCGATACACCAGATCGCCACGCGGAACAGGCTGTGGCTGAATGCCCAGCCAGGTGTTGTACCCTAATCGCCCGGTGCTGCCGAGCGTGGCGCCCTGCACCGCATCGGCGCGCAGGATCGCCCGTGTTTCCCATTCAAATTCTACCCCGACGTACTGCCGCACCCAGTCGCGCAGCTCGGTCACCCACGGTTCGCCGGGCAGAAAACGGTTGTACTCGTCGGCGCTCAGCGGCCCTATTTCCAGACGAAACTTGTGCTGCACGTCGCGTACCGCAATGCCGAGAAAGGCGGATTCGCCCATGCGCGGCAGGCGACGCCCCTCGCCCAGCTGCGCCTGCTCACGGGGGGAGAGCGGCATCCACTGCGGCACGTTGGCCACCAGCCTGACCGGGACGTTGAAATAGTTACGCAGGATTTTTTCAAGCCCTTCCGGGTCCCGCCCGTGGCGGGTCAGGTGTCCGGCGTGAGTAAAGCGGGCATGCGCGCTCAGGCTGCCTTTGGTCATCTGGCCCGGCTGGCCCATGCCGATCAGCGACGCCAGATAGCCTTCGAAGCGCTTGTTGTCATCGCGATCGAGGGAAACGGCTGGCTGCGCGTCCGCCCAGGCGCGGTAAAACAGCAGCGTCAGGCGGTGGTGAAAGAGGTCGGCAAACGCGCTGAGGCTATGGTCCTGATGATGATGGATACGCTCGCGGGCATACTCGGTCATATGCACCGGCAGCGGGCCGTTCGGACCAAACAGCCCGAAGCTGAGAATCGAAACCTCGTGCAGCCCGTTCTCTTTGCGCTGCCGGACGTCGGCAACCGTGGATGGCGCAAACCCCATCGAAGGCTGCTGACCAATGCGCAGCGGCTCAAATTTCGGCAGCGGCGCACGTCCAAGCGGATAGCGTTCACCGCCCTGGGCATCAATGCGCCTTAACAGCTGAAACAGATCGTAGCGCCACGGCGTCTCGCGCACGCCGCGCCAGAAGGCATCGGGCAGCGGCGTCAGGCGATGCACGCGAAGCGTTGCAGGGGCAACCTCACTCATACCAGCGCCCTTTTACCCATGCGCGGCGCCCAGTAGCCGATCTCGCCGCGCTGCTGGCTCTTGAGCGTGAACTCCGTAAAGCTGTTGATGGAGACCAGGCGGGCAAAGAGACGCTCCAGCACGCTGCCGAAAAGCCACGGGCTGGCACCGGAGAAGGCGCGTTCGTCCACCGTCAGGGTAATGCCAATCCCGCGGGCGAACACCACCGGGCCGGGTTCCGGCACGCGGCGGTGCACCGGCTCCAGCACGCAGTGGCGAACGCCGTCCACCTGACGGGCAACCGGCGTCTCTGCCAGGTTGGCATACAGCCCTAACAGCTGGCGCAGCGCGGCGGCGCCCTCTTCGTTTTCACTGTCCATCAGGCTGAGGTAATTCATTTGCAGCTGGCTGATAAGCCGCCAGGTGCTGAACCCTTCCGCCAGCGCCGGACGCGGCGGCGTCGGGCCTTTACGCAGGTTGAGGGTCTTCACCGGCATGGAGTCGGCCATAATGAACTGCCCGAGCTCCTGCTGGAGCATCAGCGGCAGGTCGCGGCTGGTGCACAGCACCTCGGCGGAAATGTAGCGCAGGTTGTCCTGCCACGGCGCGTGCTGCGCATCCACCAGCGAGACAAACACCTCCGAGCCGATATAGCCGGTGCGGGTACCGTAGCGAAGCGCATGCTCCGAGAGGACGCGCTGCTCGCGGCGCAGGGAAAAATAGGCGCCGTAGTTGCCCGCGTCGCCGCTCCAGGTGCTCCAGAACGGGCGAAACGTCTGGTCGTCCCGTTGTCCGTCCGCGCTGGCATAGATTTTTTTCACCGCATAAATCTCATAATCCAGCGGCCGGATGTTATCCACCACCAGATGGTATTCATGCTGGCCTTCGCTCAGCTTCTGCCGCGCAGCCACTTTCGGAAACAGGTTGATCACCGGCGTGCAGTGCAGGGCCAGATGGCTGGCGTCCACCACGCGCTCCAGCTGATCGTCGCTCTTGTCGAGCAGAATGAAGATATCAAACGCTTTTTCGTCTTCGCAGCGCTGGATCAGCTTGCCCAGCCCGCTCAGGCTAATAAAGCGAAAACGTGCCGGGAACGCAAAGTACTCCTGCAACAGGCGATAGCCGTCAAAGTTACGCAGATCGTCCGGGAGCAGCGCCTGATCCGCCTCAAAGCCCTCCTGACGCAGGGCGTCGGACGACAGCAGCTGGCGCCGGGGCTGGCTGTTAACCGTCTGGCAGACGATACCCGCATGGTGCTCCATCACCAGCTCCAGCAGCTTCAGCGCCTCTATGTCCGGGCCGCTTAAGAAGAACTCCAGACGGTCAAAATCCAGATGCCCGAGATGCTGCGGGCCATCGCAGGCAATGCGGATCCGTAACGCGCTGCTGATCCCCCTCTGGCTCAGGCCCAGCTGCGCCAGCGGCAGGTCGGCAGGCACGCCGCCCAGCTCGATGCGGTCAATTTTCAACGGCAGCAGGTTGACCTCGTGCGCCGTGGTGTAGCTACAGGTGACGCCGGTTTTTTTCAGCGCCAGGCTGTCCATCATGGTGCCGCGCGGCACGATAAAGCCTTTGCTCAGGTCGCCGCGGCTGCTGTCGGGCTGAATTTCTGCGATCGCCATCGACGGCGTGGGCGCCAGATAGTTCGGCGCAATCATCTCCAGCATGCGCTGCGAGAAGCGCGGAAATTCCGCGTCCATTTTCATCTGCACGCGGGAGGTCAGGAAGGCAAAGCCTTCCATCAGGCGCTCGATGTACGGATCCGCCACTTCGATGCCGCGCATGCCGAGCCGTCCCGCCACTTTCGGGTAGCGCTCGGCGAACTCCGCGCCCATCTCGCGCAGGTAGGCCAGTTCACGGTTGTAATATTCGAGCAGCTTGCTTTCCATAATTACCCCGCATCCTTCAGTTCAAAATGCCCGTTTTCCAGATCGACGTCCGTGCGAAAGAGAAACTCAAGCGGATACGGCACGCACCACAGGCGGCCCTTGATTTCGATAGACAGAACGTTGTGCAGATCCAGCGACGAGGTATCGGACACGCAGCGAACCTGCAGCCCCTGCGGGAGGATCCGCGGTTCAAAGTTAATAATCGCCTCGGTAAGCTTGCGCTGAATGTCATGCCATTCGATATCGGACATTCTTTTCCCGGCCAGCGGCGCAACGCCGAAGTTAACGACGGAACGGCTCACCTGCGTCAGCCCGCTTAAGTCGCTGGAGGCATCGTGGTTGATGGTATTAAACAACCACTGTAAATCCCGCAGCACGTTGCGGCGCAGCGCGGCGTGGGTGATCAGGTTGCTGTTGGCGGACTCGCGTTTCTTTTCCGGATCGTTATCGGTCAGGCGATCCAGCAGCGAGGGCTGCATTTTGTCGCGCGCCCCCACTTTCTCCTGCCTGCTGCGGGCCTGCCAGCCGCTGCGCAGCAGATCGCCTTCGCCAGCAGGATTACTCATCAGCACCATCCGCGGCAAACGTCACCAGGCTCAGGGTGAGCAGCGGGCTTTCGCTTTGCTCGCTGATCCAGGCCTTCTGTCCCATGCCTTCATACAGCGTGCCGTCATCGTCGAGGGGAAGCCATTCGGTGGTACGTCCAAGCCTGACGCTGTCGGGTGCCCCGTCAGTAAACGGATAGCGTGCCGGGATCTGACAAACCTGCTCGGTGCCGTCCGTCAGACGAACCAGCGCATGACGCCATACCAGATCGGTCACGCTGGCCGGAGCCTGAAAGCGGATGGTGTCGATGGCGCAGAACGGCACCCAGAAGTAGCGGCCATTGACCAGGGTTTCACACACCGGCCCCAGGCGGGCATCGCCGTCCATCAGCCACTCGAAGGTGTGCTGTTCGTCATTCTCAAGCGTAAGCTGGCCTGCGCCTGCCGGCGCCTGCTCCAGCGCGGCAAGGCGCAGGGCTTGCGCGCGCTCGCCGCCTTCCGTCAGCGCCTGGGCTAAGATCGCCATCCACGGCCACTGCGCCTCGGGCATCGCCGGGCGCGCCTCTCCCGCAAACACGCGCGCGCGCTGCTGTTCGCCCTGAATGGCCTGCTCCAGCAGCGTGACGGTCGGTTTTGCCTGCGGCTTTAGCGCCAGCCAGCTTTTCAGCTGGGTCAACGCGCGCGCCCAGTTGCCGCTGAGGATCAAAAACTGCACAAACGCGGCGCGCAGATCGGCATCCGCCGGGCGGGCTTTGATATCGGCTTCCAGGCGAAGCAGCGCGTCGCTAATCGACTCGCCCGCCAGATGTTGATAAAGCGTATTCATAGCCACTCCTTAATTAGCCGCGCGCCATGCGCCTACTGCCGGATCGCGAAGCTGCGGGCGCAGCGTATCAATCAGAACAATGTTCAGCTCCGCGCCTGGTGCAACCCATGCGCTCCAGGTTTTCTTCACCGCCGCAATGCGCGCCTGGAGCCTGGCGTCGTCGCTGGCGATCTCACGGGAGATCTCCACCGCCACCGTGCCGTTGCTCTTCCAGCCGTTCAGGCTGCTGTCGTACGGCAGGATCATCCAGCTCTGGTCGCTGTTCTGGGTGCTGAAGACCATGCGCTCCTTGTTGACGGAGGTGATCAGCGCGTTTTCAGGATCGACACTGTTGTTCAGGCCCATCACCGGGAAGCCGTGAATATAGGTCACCGGGATCGCTTTCTGCGTCCCGTTGCGGTTCTGGGTGACGACCGTGTGGCCGCTTAGCCAACTGCCGTTGCCGCAGCGGGTGGTGTCGGAGTCCGGGATAAACAGCGCAGGCGCGGAGGCACCGCCCTCCCAGAAGGTGCGCAGGTGGCAACCGTCCTGAAGGGTGAACTCCTGCCACGGGGAGCGATCTGCCGCCACGGTACGCGTTTCCGGGTTCTGGTCAGGCGGCAGCAGCGCGCCGGAGGTCGCGGGCGCCGTGGCCGCCGTTTCCTGCTGCTTCACCACCAGCGCCCAGTCCTGCGCTTTGGCCGCCGTACCCCGGGCGAGCGTCGTCCCTTCGGGATCGTTTAGCGTCCAGTTCAGGGTGTTGAGCCTGCTGCACTGGTGCTCCAGCAGCGAGCCCAGGCGCGGCACGAAGTTTTCCAGCACCGAAACCTCTTTCCTGCCGTTGGCCACGATACGCAGCGCAACGTCCGACTTACACCAGCTTTGCGGCGTATTGTCTTTAATGTTGTCGATCCAGATATCCAGCTTCTGCGCAGGAGACTGCACGATGCGGAAGTTTTCAGCCTGTGCGGTGGTCGCCACCGTCAGAAGAGCCAAACCCGATAGCCAAAGTTTCATATCAATCCTTGTGTGTCTAATCAGTTCCGCAGGGAAGAAATTGCGCTGCGTCAGAGAGCGTATGCAGCAAAGTGGTGTCCTGAGGGTTGCCCATCCACACCGCAACGGCGGTATAGTTATCCTGAGCATTGCCCTCCTGTTCGCCATTCTTTTGAATGATTTGGTTCATTAAGGTCAGCCACTCCTGTGGCGTATTGACCATGTGCAGCGACTGCTTCATCTGCTCTTCGCTGACGCCGTGCCAGAAACCGTCGGTGCAGAGTAAAAAGGCATCGCCGTCTTCAACCTGAACAACATCGCTGTAGCTCGCCTCCGGTCCGCCGTTCTCAATACCCAGCGCCAGATACAGCAGGTTGCTGTTGAGATCGTCGGTCTGGTGCCCGGCGTCCTTCATCTGCTGAACGAGGCTGTGATCGGTCGTGACGTGCCACAGCCAGCCGCGGCGAAACAGGTACAGGCGGCTGTCCCCGGCGTGCGCCCAGTAGGCCAGGCGGTAATCCCTGTCGATAAACAGGCTGACCAGCGTGGTGCCCATCCGGCGGTAGTCCTGTACGGCCTGCTGTTCGCTGAGGATGGTGCGGTTTGCCGTTTGCACGTAGTCACGAATATGCTGCGCGTTCAGGTGCTTATCGCCGTCGAAACGGGAAATGATGCTGTTGCGGGCCAGTTCAGCGGCCACCTCGCCGCCCGGCAGGCCCGCGATGCCGTCACAGACGACAAAGCAGGCTGAACGTTCCCCAATGGTTTCTCCCGTCTGATCCTGGTTGCTGGCGCGCGTCCCCTGGCGGGAGAGAGAAGCCGTTGCGATATTCATTTGTCTTCGGATCCGCTCTGTGAGTCTTTGTACTGATTGACCTCCATGTCATAGGCATGGAGGAAGGCTTCGCCAAACAGGGTATGGAAATCGTCTTCGATCTCCCCTGCCGTCTCGCCATAGCTGCGTACAAAATAATCCCACAGCGCGGCTTTACGGCTGCCCGGCAGCGCCAGGCGCGACGTCATCCCGTTCTGCTTCGCCTGCTCTTCGAGCTGCTCCGGGTTAAAGGATTGCAGCATGGCGGCAATGATGGCGCGGATACCGGAGATCATCCCCAGCTGGTGCGCCTGGAGATCGATCAGCGCATCGCGCACCGATTTGGTCGGCGGCATAAAGCCAGGCATCGGCGTGCCGAACATCTGAATCAGCACCGTTTTCCCGGTCGGCAGCAGCTTGAACGGGTTGTTGGCATCGTCGAGCACCATGGTCATATCGGCCTTCACGCCGCGCTTGAGGATAGAGCGCGACGAGAGCAGCGCCACGGTTCCCTGGGAGAACATGCCCAGGATCTGGCCCAGCTGACGCATATTTTCCCGATCGAACTGCGGCACCGGCTGCATTTCGCTCAGCCCCATCCCTTCCAGAAGCGCCTCCAGCAGCTCGCCCTGCAGCACCTCGCCCTTCTCGCCGTTCTGCACGGTGGAGGCAGGTGATGCAGCGTTTTTAACCGGGTCGATACGCAGGCGGCCTTTAGGCGCCTGAGCGTTGCTGCGCGCCACGGCCTGCGGCGTTGGCATGGTGAAGCCGGCGTAGTCGGTACGCGCGGGCTCTTCTTCTTCCGCGCGCGGCGCCTCCTGCGGTTCCGGGGCGAAGAGCGGAGAATCGGCAAGGGGATCCGCTTCCGGCTCGGGCTCGGATACCGGCTCTGGCTTCGGCTTATCGGCCGAGATCTCATCCGGATGCGTTAACGGCGCGCCGCCCATCAGGCCGAGCGGGTCATCATGGCGTGCAGCAGGCGCGCTGGCCGTCCCGCCAAACAGGGCCAGCGGATCGAGTTCATCCGCCGCCTCCTCCTTTGGCTGGGCAGGTTTGCTTTCGTCCGGCTGCACCAGCGCTGAAGGGGTGACATCGTCAAAGATGCTCTCTTTTTTAAACAACGCTTCATCGCTGAACAGCGTGTCCGGGTCAACGTTCTTACGCTCGAGCCTGGGATCGCTGTCGTTGAACATTGCCAGCGGATCTTCGGCGTTGCGCTCCGGGGCCGCAGGCTGGGAAAACGGGTCGTGAGAAGCCGCGGGCTGTGGTTTTGCGCGGTTACTGGAGATGCTGTCGGAGATGGAGAACTCCTGCATCAGGCTGTCCCAGATTTCCGTCGGCACGGCCGTCGGCTCGGCTTTGCCGCGCGGCGCGGCGCTTGCAGGTTTCGGCTGCGGTGCCGGAGCAGGTGTCGCCGCCGGACGCGCCTGCTGCATGCTGGCCGCCATACGGCTTACGGGCTGGGTATCGTGAATCAGTTCGCTGACTTCGATGCGATACTCATCAATACCGAGAATATCCCCATCCTGAAGCTCAACCTGACGCCCACGCTCAAGAGGAATGTCATTTAATACCACGCGGGTAACGCTGCCGCGGTTCGTGACGCGGCATTCGCCGCTGGCGTCGACGTGAACGATGGCCTGCAAACGCGAGATAGTGCGGTCATTGTCCGGCAGCACCAGATTGTTATCCGTACCGCGCCCAATGGTGCCGCCCGGGGCATAAAAATCACAGCTGCTTTGCGGCGGCTGATGACCGGGTTTCGTAGAAATAATCGTGAATCGCATGGCGTATTCCTGCTGGTATGATTAGCGCTCAAACGCTGCCGCTCTCGGAGGTGAAAACGGCGGGGTTTGGGGGTTAAGGCATCCTATTCGGTCTGCGTAATCTTTAATTGGCCTGACGCATTTTCTTCGAGCGTGAATCGGGCAGCATAACGAACAGAATCGTTTTTTCCCGAGACTTTCAGGGCGACATCATATTCCCCGGTCTGCCACGCAATACCGCTCCATTGATGACACTGCTGGGTATTCAACGTCACCACAGGGCTATACGTAGATGGCGGTGATATCGTTTTCCATTCATTCCCCGCCCGTTTCATAATGGTGGGCGAATGGCTGGTAACAGGCGCATCTAATCCGGAATTAGCAGGAATTGCGAAGCAGGGTTCGTTGTTTTTAAGCGTAACGGTAAGCGACTGGTATTGTGCGGGATGAGACACGCAGGCACTCGCCATTAACGTAACCGATAATGCACCGAATACTTTTTTCATAACCATGCCCGCCGTTCCTTAGGGTTTTTAATAAACAAAGACAATGCTTGCTGATACTTATCCCTCAGATCTGGTCCGATAATACCTTCAAAACCTGCAATATTGCGAAAATCACCCAAGCCGTAATTTATCAGAAAATAATAATCTGAAATGATTGAAGCCTGCTGCTCCATCCCAAAGTTCGAGAGTTTTTTATCCGGCGGTAACGAGTAATTATAGCTTGCGGCCCAACTGAATGCGCCTCGGGTTCGTACATTCATTCCAATCTGGTGTTGCAGCACATGAACCATTTCATGAATAAACCAGTGTTTATACCGAGGGACTTCCGTGGAGAAATCATCACGGTAATGGGGTTCCCGGAAATAGAGTTCACCATTAGGCGTCATTGCAACATTGTTAGATTGCATATTAAATGGCAGATAGCTTTTATTATGCACTTTTACTTCTGAATATTTTATGGCGTCACCAAACACGGTTCGTGCGAGGGCGATTTCGCCAATAGTCAGAGGACGAGAGCTTCCTTCCTGCAAACTTGCCATACTATCTTCCCTTCCGGTTGATAATGACCGGGGAAAACTCCCCGGCCATACGGGCAATTACGCTTCTTTGTTCTCTTTGATGTTCCAGCCAGCGCTGCTTTCAGCACCTTTACCACCGGCAGTGGTCTGCTCCCAGTACTGCTGTTTCACTTTCGCAGCCTGGAATGCATAGGTCACGCCAACGGTATCGCCGTTGTCGGCACCGGTGTACTGAACGGAAGTCACGAGAACGTCTTCCAGGGTGATGCGGGTATATTCAACCTGCTGACCACCCGCCTTACAGACGGACAGTTCAACTTTGGTCAGGTGCTTACCGCTTGCGCAGTGTTTCAGGATTGCTGTAGTGGATTTGTCGATCAGAGCGTTAACGTGCAGATCGTTAAAGTTAACTTTACCGGCACCGCCGCCGCCACCAACGCTCATATTACCCGGCTGGGACGCGCCCCAGGAGAAGGAGGTAATATCAGTCCAGCCGGTGTGGTTAGAATCTTTAGATTCGCCCGTAACACCCTCGACCTTCAGAAACATATCAATAGCCATAATATCTACTCTTCGTGGATGAACAATATTGCTTTCGAAAAAGCCCTTATATGGCAAACAGGAAAGCATGGGGCTGAATAAAACCGTCCATATTTTACCTCTGCCTCATATCAAACGACCCGTGTCATTTGACAGTCTTACATTCCCCCTGAATGAACGGAAAGAATGTGAAGTCTTTTACTACTGCGGATTATCCTGAATCCAGGTACGCTCAGGATCGCCAATGATGAGCTGCGGAACCAGTTTATTCAGTTCGTCGCTATGATAAAGACGTAGACAATTTAAGGTTACGCCTTTTACATCAGGTTTGCGCTCCGAGTGGAAACCATTAATTTGGTGTTTATACTTCCCAATGATGGCGTTAACTTTGTCAGTACCGTTTTCAGCATCAAACGGTATCCACTCAATAAATGCACTCGCACTGCGGGCCGCATCAGCAGAAAATTGACTGCCTTTATCTGCCACCTGCGCAAGGCAGCGCGCCAGGACCAAATCTTTTACCACCTGCCGGTATGTTTGCTGCTGATAAAAATCAACGTAAGGGTTGTCACCGCGAGCAGAAAAAGATAAGCAAGTAAGCAAAAGAAATGCGGTCTGTAGAAGCCTGAATATAATTATTTTAATTCCCAAAACCAGATTTCCTGACAGTACGGAAAGCAATCGGAGTTACATATAAACGAATTATTACTCAGAGGCTCGATAAGGTCGATATGACCACCACCATACCCATCAATTTTATTGAAGAAAACAACACCTTTTCGGCCCAACATTGAGCGTGCACCAGCCTCGCGGTCTTTAAAGATTTCTGCCTTGCCAAACACATGGGATTTATAAAGCTGATCGGCAAGTAATTTTGCGCCAGGCTCGATTGTTTTTCCCTTATAGGGACCGGTCTTTATGGGTAAACGCCCTGTAAATTCAACATTGCATTTTAACAATGCCAGGCTCATTCTTACCGCACAGGTATTTTCGTATGCCGGTTGTTGCTTGATAATCGTCGAATAATCGTAGCCAATTTCTGAAAATACCTGTTCACCCGAGGCAAAACCCGCGCGTGTGTGATTTGAAGAGTAATGCTGACGTTTAAGTTGTTCGTATAATGGTCTCATCTGTCACTCTCCTTTTTTGCACGGGCGTAATTCTTTCATGCCGTCAATGATGATTTTTGAAGCGCGCTCCTCGCCTTGCTGTTTCGATAAGTTCGCAAAACGAGAATAGAGAAACTCATGTATTGTATTTGGCAAAAAAGGCCTGCCCTTGCACCATGCGGTGCCCTCAGACGCGTCGACTACGCCGAGAAGATACATATTTGCCTTAATGCGTTCACGTTCATTCGTTTTCGACAGCCAGGCTTTAGCAAATCGCTCTGCACTCAGATTTAAATCGTACCCTGTTAACAGCGTCGGATCGCGTTGGAAGTTTGATGTGTCATCCTGAGGCAATGCTTCCGCTTGAGGGTATTTGTAATTTCCAGCGTCCGCGCTTGCGAGAGTAGAAACTGCCAGCAAACTGGTCGCGATCAAAAGTATATGTTTCACCATCTATCCTTATTCACTGACAGAAATAAGCTAAGCTCTTCCGCTCAGATGGCCGGCCCCTTCGGGCCGGCAATCGTCATTACGCGTCTTTCGTCTTCAGCGACGGCAGTTTAGATACCAGGCGCAGGGAAACGGTCAGGCCTTCCAGCTGGTAGTGCGGACGCAGGAAGAACTTCGCGGCGTAGTAGCCCGGGTTGTCTTCGATCTCCTGCACCTGCACTTCCGCAGCCGCCAGCGGTTTACGGGACTTGGTCTCCTGCGAGGAGTTCGCCGGGTCGCCATCCACGTAGTTCATGACCCAGTCGTTCAGCCAGCGTTCCATCTCTTCGCGCTCGCGGAAGGAGCCGATTTTGTCGCGCACGATGCACTTCAGGTAGTGGGCAAAGCGGCAGCAGGCGAACAGGTACGGCAGGCGAGAGGCCAGACGCGCGTTCGCGGTGGCATCCGGATCGTGGTACTCGGCCGGCTTTTGCAGCGACTGCGCGCCGATGAAGGCGGCAAAGTCGGAGTTTTTACGGTGAACCAGCGGCATAAAGCCGTTTTTCGCCAGCTCGGCTTCGCGACGGTCGCTGATGGCAATTTCGGTCGGGCACTTCATGTCCACGCCGCCGTCATCGCTCGGGAAGGTGTGGCACGGCAGGTTTTCAACCGCCCCGCCGGACTCCACGCCGCGAATAGAGGTGCACCAGCCGTACTCTTTGAAGGAGCGGTTGATGTTGGCCGCCATCGCATAGGCAGCGTTCGCCCAGGAGTAGCTGTTGTGGTTCGCGCCGTCGGTCTGCTCTTCGAAATCGAAGCTGTCGACCGGGTTGGTGCGAATGCCGTACGGCAGACGCGACAGGAAGCGCGGCATCACCAGCCCCAGATAGCGGGCATCTTCAGATTCACGCAGTGAACGCCAGGCGGCGTACTCGGTGTTCTGGAAGATTTTCGTCAGATCGCGCGGGTTGGCCAGCTCCTGCCAGGACTCCATCTGCATCACGCCCGGCGCGGTGCCGGTGATGAACGGACAGTGGGCCGCGGAGCCAATGCGCGCCATCTCGCCCAGCAGCTCAACGTCCTGCGGGCTGTGGTCGAAGTAGTAGTCGCCCACGATGCAGCCAAACGGCTCGCCGCCAAACTGACCGTACTCCTGCTCGTAAATTTTCTTGAAGATCGGGCTCTGGTCCCAGCCCACGCCCTTGTAGCGCTTCAGGGTACGGCCCAGCTCCTGCTTGGAGATGCTCATGAAACGGATCTTCAGCATCTCGTCAGTTTCGGTGTTGTTCACCAGGTAGCTCAGCCCGCGCCAGGCGCTCTCCAGCTTTTGGAACTCGTCGTGGTGAATGATCTGATTCACCTGCTGCGACAGCTGCTCGTCAATACCGGCAATCAGGTTCTGAATGGTGCGGTAGGTGTCGTTGGAGAAGGTCACGGTATTTTCCAGCGCCTGCTGCGCCAGCGTTTTTACCGCGCTCTCAACGGCAGAGCGCGCCTGATCGGTTTTCGGGCGGAACTCTTTATTCAGCAGCGCGCTGAACTCGTCCTGGCTGAACGCCTGGCCCGCCTGCTGATCGTGTTGTTGAGTCTGGTTGCTCATCGATTATTCCTCGCTACCTTTCGCACTTTCGTCATTTTTTGGCATCTGGCTCAGGGATTTGAGCAGCGTCGGATCCTGGAGAATTTTGGCGATCAGCTCTTCCGCACCGTTTTTGCCGTCCATGTAGGTCAGCAGGTTAGAGAGCTGGGTACGCGCTTCCAGCAGCTTGTTCAGCGGCTCTACCTTGCGCGCCACCGCGTCCGGCAGGAAGTCGTCCATGCTGTCAAAGGTCAGATCGACGTTGAGCTTCCCTTCGCCGGTCAGGGTGTTATCCACCTGGAACGCCACGCGCGGCTTCAGCGCCTTCATGCGTTCGTCGAAGTTGTCGATGTCGATTTCCAGGAACTTACGCTCGTCAACGGCTGGCAGGTTTTCCACCGGCTTGCCAACCAGATCGGCCATAACGCCCATCACAAACGGCAGCTGAATTTTACGTTCTGCACCGTAGATCTCTACGTCGTACTCGATCTGCACGCGGGGAGCACGGTTGCGTGCGATGAATTTCTGTCCACTGTTACTCATTGCCATGATGTTCTCCATCAAAGATGCGCGGTGAAGGTGAAACGGCAGACTCCATGCCTGTCGTCATAATGCCAGGACGCGTCATTCGCGGCGTCCAAAGATGTTTTCCAGTTGGTTAACGCCGTCTGGCGCCAGGTCGCGAATAATGTCCATAAAGTTGAGTTCAGACAGCCGCTGCACCCGTTCAATCATGAGCGGTGCGGGATGGCTCGGTTCGTACTGCGCAAAATACTGCTTCGCTTTTTCCAGCATCAGCTGGGCGTCGGCGCGGCTGGTCACCTGCACGCTGCGCCAGTCCGTTACCTGCTGGACAGGCTGCGCGGCAGCCGGCTGCGGCTCCGCATGCTGTTCAGCCTGCGCCTCGCGGTTCGGCAGCAGCTTGCTGATGTCGGTCACCTGGCAGGCGCTGGCCACCAGCCCGACGGTTTTCAGCAGCTGTTCCATCTCCGGTACGCCGCTTTCTCCGAGATAGCCGATAAGCAGCTCGCGGATGGCCAGCAGACGCGCGCTGATCTCGATAACCGCCGCGGTGCCGGGCTGGTCGCCGCGGGCCAGTTCGTCAATCAGTCTTGGACGTCCGCCGGGATAGTCCGGGCATTCGGTTTTACTGCCGTCGAGCAGCGCCTGAGCGTCACGCAGCGAAATTTCATCGCCGTTTGAGCGCAGCAGCGAGGCGTTGCGTACCGCGACGGTCAGCTCGGACTTATCGCTCAGCCCGGCGAGGGCGTTAATGCGGTAGAACGGATCGGTCTCGCCATACTCTTCCAGCAGGGGGTAGAGCTGCTCCCAGTACCGGGACAAGGCTTCCTGCACCAGCAGCAGCCCGTCGGCGTAACCCGCGAGCCCGCGGCGACGCGTCCAGGCGTGGGTTAATGCCAGCATGACGCGAAGATCTTTGGTGCGCCCCAGCAGGCTGGTAGCGAGTTTTTCTACCGTGTTCCAGTCGGCGGGCTCCGCCGGAATAATGGTGTCGCCAAACTGCTGCTCGGCTTTGCCCTGGCTTGCCTGCCCCATGGCCTGGAAATCGGCGTCGTACTCCAGGTTTTCCCCGCAGGGGTTTTCAGGGCTTATCGGCGCGAGAAATTCATCGATATTCATAAAGTCCCTGCTTATTCAAACATGGGCGGATAAAGACCGTGGCGGCCCGGTCGGGCGCCGCCTGCCGGATCGAACAGCAGCGTAAACAGCTGCCCGGTGAAGTTCCCGCTGTGTACGTGAGTATAAAGCGGGTAGCCGTCGCAGCGGTTCGTCCACCAGTAGCTGGTCTGACGCAGCGGATCGAAACACTCCGCCGCCTGCGGCCAGCCCAGCGTGTTCTGACCGTCGTCCTCATAGCCAATCACGTCCAGAATGTCGGAGCGCTTCTGCGGCTCAACCGGCTGCGGCGCCGGGATCGTCATTAACATTTCATCAAGCTGCGAAGCTGAATAGCCGTTACGCACCGCGTGCAGCCCCAGGCGGCCAAGCTGCTGGTACCAGCCTTCAGCCTGCCCGAGCAGACGGGATGACCATTCGGCCGGGGTAAAGCTCAGCTGAATGCAGACCGGATAGTGGCGACCTACGCTGTCGCGGCCCGGAAGCAGGCAACCCATCTGAATCATCTGGCTGCCGAGCATCGGCGGAACGACAAAGTTCCACACCGGCGCTTTGGTAAACTGGCGCTCGCCGCTGCGCTGCTCTTCCTGTTGCCAGGCCAGCAGGCCGACCTGAAACCAGTGCGACCACTGGCGTTGCAGGGTGTCCGGAAAGCGACGCTGCAAAAAATCTCCGGCGCTGGGCAATTTGCCATACCAGCTGTAGCGGTTCATCGCAGGGGTATTCGTCATACGGCTGTCCTTGCGGTTATGGGCATGAGAAACGGGGAAGCTGGAACGGGTTGCGGATGCTGTTCGGCGCAAACTCCAGCGTGACCTGATGTCCGTCGACGCTGAAGGTAGCCTGACGGCTCAGGCTACCTGCGCCAGGGCTGGTGCGCGCCTTGTCGAAAAAGCGGTTGAGCGCCCAGGCGCCGTTGGTTACCAGCGTCGCGGTACTGCCGTTTGCCAGGCCGAGCTGCATACGCACCTGGTTGGTACCGCCCGGCCCCGGCCAGTTCATGATCTGCACCGCCTGCGGGCCGTGGCTATAGCGCAACAGCTGCCCGTCCACGTCCAGGGTGAGGTTCAGAATGGTGTTATCCATCCGCACGGTGCGCACCGTGACCTTAAAGGATGGCGTCGTGGCTCCGTTGGCAAAGAAGGCATCGCGGATGGACTGCGCCTGCTGGAACGGACGCAGCAGCCCTTCGCTGCCCGGGAGCGTTTTGCCGTCGATGCCCGGCATAAAGCGCCAGTTTGCCTGAGTGGTGTCCACTTTATTGGTCAGGTTATCGCGGAAAAAGGTGTCCATCAGCCCGGTTCCCGGGGCAAACATGCGGGCGAGATCGTCCGGCGTCACCTCGGTGCTGGCGCTGCGCACCAGCGGGTAGCGCCCGGCAATCGCCTGACGGCAGAACCCGCCTACCTCCACGTTGATTCGCTTACGCACGTTCTCCAGATCCCGGCGCTGGGTATCGCTGCTGGCGCCCACGGCCATATTGCTGAACATGGTTTGTAGCCCGCCCGGAAGACGGCCCGCGCTGGCCTGCAGGCGGCTGATTGCATCTCCGCCCGGGGCAGGCATACCGCTGTTAGCCGCATCCTGAACGGCGGTCAGGTAGCGATAAAGCTCGTCAACCTGCTTGAGAAAATCATCAAAGACGATGGTCTTGCCGCCCTTCTCCAGCGGCTGCGCCAGCTCAATCATTGGGGCAAAGTGGTCGGTCACCAGCTGCTCGGGCGCCTGGTTTACCACCGCGCCCTGGGTTGGGGCATTGTCGTCGTTGCTGAAGAGCGCCTCCAGCGTTCGGGTGGCGCGGTTGCTTTGCGCTTCCGCTTTCTGCGCATCTTCAGGTGCCGGAGCCGTGCGCGACAGCGTCAGCACTTTGCTCAGGTTGAGCACCAGACGGCGCAGCGGCGAGTTGGTGCCTGAAAGCAGGCGCGCGGTATTGATGCGCTGGGAGAGATCGGCGCTGTTATTGAGCTGAATGTCCGCGAGGAAGCGATCCCAGTTGACGATAAAGTCGCGCATATAGAGCTGACGCACGGCGTTGTCGATCTGCTGTTTATCTTCCTCAGCGCTGGTGGCGCCCAGCACCCAGGCATCGTCTTCGTGCAGGGCGGTGGTAACGCTGTCGATCTGGTCGTTAAAGCTTTTCCAGTAGCCGTCCGGGGTAAAGAGCCCCGGCACGCCTTCGCTCACCGGCTTGCCGCTTTTCCGGGAAAAGACCAGCTCGCTCTGCGGGCCGCCGAGGTCAGAAAGCGAAACCGGCTTCAGGCTCTCGTCACGCTCCAGCAGACGCTTCAGGCGGCCGTAGACGCGGGTAGAGAGCGGCTGCTGGTTGATGAGCGCCCTTTCCCGGGCCACCAGGTCTTCGTCCTGCGCATACGGTGAGGCCTGAATTTTCGGCTCCAGCAGCTGCGTCAGGTGCCACTCCAGCTCCTGGAGCTGCGCCTGCGTAACGTTCTGCGGCAGGTTGCGCTGCAGGTTAAGCATCACCCACGAGTGCAGGAATTTGCCGTCGTAGTGCTTCGGCTGGTAGAGCATCTGGTAGGCTTTCAGCGCCTCATAGCTGTACTCCACGTCGCTGCCGTTGTCGTTACGCAGCCAGGTGGTGATGTGCATCGCGACGGCAGGCAGCAGCAGCTGGTCCAGCGCTTTCTGATAAAGCGACTGGGACGCATCGCTGACGTCATCCCCGCGATAAAGCCCCATCCGGCGGGACACAGGCGGGTCGGTAACGTCAAACGCATCGCTTTTCGGCAGATCCACCAGCCCGTTAAGCAGCGGCAGAAGCGCAAACAGGTCGCGCTGGGGCTGATTTTGCAGCGCCTTGCTCTGCTGCTCCAGCATCGGCACCTTGGCGTCAACCTCTTCCAGATACGCTTTGTTTTTGGCGTAGCTGGTCAGCCACAGGCCAGCCAGGATCGCCAGCAGGGCCAGCAGCGCCGCATAGCCGGACCACATTACGGCGCGGTTACGCAGTTCCCACCAGCGGTTTTCGCCGGCGATGCCCGCTTCCTGGAAAATCACGTTTTGCAGCAGGTTCTTGATGAAGAAGCTCTGCCCCTTCGCCCCCGGTATCGGCGCGTCTTTGCTCACCGAATCCCAGCTGTCGCTCTCGCCTCCTTCCGGCAGCGAAAGCGCGCGGTTCAGCTCGCCCATCACCCGATCGAACGGCATGCCTTCCTGCGTGCCGCTGGCGAAATAAATGCCGCGCGGGGAAAATTCCGTTTCAAAGTTTGAACGGGCAAAGACCGTGCTCAGGTAGTCTGCCAGCAGCGGGCGCAGCGCGGCGAATTCCTGGGGGAAGAGATACGCTTCGGCGCGCGTTTTTGCGTCGTGCTCCTTAAGCATGGTTTCCGGCAGGCCAGCGTCCAGACGCTGTTGCAGCAGGGAGAACTCCTGCTGGAAGTTCCCCATCAGGTCGTAATCGGCGTGTCGGGTTTGCTCCCACGGCAGCGTAAAGCCCCAGATCTGGTCGCGCTGGGCTTTGTCGTAATCGGCAAACCAGGCGCGGAAGCCTTTGAGCAGGTCAGCCTTGGTGACCATGACGTACACCGGGAAGCGGATACCCAGCTGTTCGTGCAGCTCGGAGAGACGCTGGCGAATGTTCACCGCCTGCTGGCGGGAGGCCTCCGCGGACTGAGACAACAAATCGGAAATGCTGATGGTGATAATTACGCCGTTGATCGGCTGGCGGCGGCGGTATTTGCGCAGCAGGTTGATGAATTCCAGCCACTCGCCGGCGTCCTGAACCTGCTCGCTCTCCTGGGTGGTGTAGCGGCCAGCGGTATCCAGCAGCACCGCCTCGTTGGTGAACCACCAGTCGCAGTTACGCGTGCCGCCAATGCCGCGCAGGGCGGTTTTACCGAAGCGGTCCGCCAGCGGGAACTGCAACCCGGAGTTGGCCAGCGCGGTGGTTTTACCGGAACCCGGCGCACCAATAATTACGTACCACGGCAGCTGATAGAGATACTGCGTGCTGAAGCGCTGCGTCCACTGCGCGCCGTGCCCCGCCTTGCTGAAGTGGGCTTTTTTCAGCATCTGGGCGGCTTCGTCGAAGCGCCCGGCCAGGATCTGCTCCTCGCTGTTCAGTCGCTTCTGCGGATCGGCCGCTTCCGGGCTGGTGGTGTTTTCGTTGAGCTTGTCCATCAGCTTGCGGTTCAGCCACGCGTTATACAGCCGCGGCAGAATGTGGCTCTGGGCCCAAATCAGGTAGACCACCGCAATGCTGATGACGCGGTTTTGTTCAGATTCGAGGGGGCGGGTATCGACGATGGACAACAGCGGGCCAATCATCCAGATCACCGCCGCGAGCGCCGTTACGCCGAGGAAGCTCCACAGAATGCGATTGGTCAGTATGGAAAGAAGAGTAGTCAGCATCCTTAGTTTCCTTGCGGCAATCCGTTCAGCTCGGCCTGCGTATTTTCAGGCGACACCAGCAGAGTGATCTCTACGCGGCGGTTACGGGCGCGATTTTCAGGCGTAGTGTTTGGCGCTACCGGGTTGATCTCGCCTCGCCCTTCGGCTTTCACGCGTTCTGGCTGCGAGAGGCTGCCCTGCAGCTGTTTTTGCACCGAGCGGGCGCGCTCAAGCGAGAGTTCATAGTTGGAGGCGAAGCGAGCGCTGCGGATCGGCACGTTGTCGCTGTAGCCCACCACCAGAATCTTGCCGCTGACGTTATTCATCGCCTGGGCGATGCGGTCAATCACCGGCTCATAGCGATCGCGTACCACCGTTGAGGCAGAGGCAAACAGTCCGTCTCCTTTGAGGATCACCACGCTGCGGTCCGCCTCATCCTTAACGGCCACCAGGCCGGCTTCAATTTCCGGCTTCAGGAAACCACGCAGGTTCAGCACCGCCGGAAGCTGGCGCGCGGGCTGCTGGATGGTGGTTTCAGGCAGCTGAGACTGGTAAATCTTCGCCAGCACCGGGCTGGTGTTATCACCCAGACGCCAGTTGAGAACGATATAGAACAGGCAGGCGATAAAGCCGACCAGCGCCACGCACGCCCACAGGGGGATCATCGGACGCCAGAGCTTACGCAGCACCGGACGATCTTCCGGGTGGGGCGAAAGCGGCGGCGGGTAGCTGCCGCGCACGCCACGGATCATCTGCCACAGGCGCTGTTTGATGGTTTCTAGCTGGGTGCGGCCATTGTCCAGCACGCGGTAGCGCCCTTCAAAGCCAAGCAGCAGACAGTAGTTGATCATCTCCAGCAGCAGAATGTGCTCGCGCGGGTTTTGCGACAGGCGCGCCAGCAGCTGGAAGAACTTCTCGCCGCCCCAGGTTTCGTTATGAAACGTTACCAGCAGGCCATTGCTTGACCAGACGCCGCTGCTGCCCCATGGCGTCAGGGCGGCCGCTTCATCCAGCGCCGTACAGAGGCAATAGCGCGCGCCGACGATCACCTCATAGGGCAACCCCGCCTGCTGGCACCGCACTTCGAAACGGCGAATCTCATCAATCAGGCGCTGGCGCAGCCCAACCTGGTCGTCGTGGGAAACCGAATGACGGATTTGCGGAATCGCGTTGAGCAGCGGATTGGCGGCCGCCACCAGCTGATTATTGCCACTGGCTCCGGTAAACACGGCATCACTGCCGGTATCCTGTCGTTCCTGCATATTAAGCGCTCGCTTTATTATTCTGTCGGGCTACGGATGGCCCAGAACTCCATATCGAGACCCGGGAATTCCCCTGCAAGATGCAGAGCGAATGCGCCGGACTTGTCCATCTCGTGCCACAGCTCGCTGCCCCTCTCCAACTCGAAATAGCTGTAGCCCGCATGCCACGGGATCTGCGGCGGGGCAACGGGCATTGCGCGGAGCATAATGCCCGGCAGCTGGAGCTGTACCAGATCGCGAATTTTCGAGACCGGCGCTACCTTCATCTGGGCAGGGAAATGGGTTTGCAGGTGTTCGCCGGGCACGTTGGCTTTGACCGCCAGCACGAAGCCAAACTCCCGTACCATGCTGGTTTCCGGCACGGTGGCGATATTCAGCCCGTGGGAACGCTCGTGCAGCGGCAGCTGAATGGCGTGGTCTTCCATCACCAGCGACAGTCCCTGGCGCAGCATCAGCATCAGCTTGCTGAAGCAGACGGCAAGATCGTCATGATCGTATACCGGCAGAACGCTTTCGGCGGTGCGCTGCGGTGTCCAGGTGGCGAGCTCCGTCGCAAACGGCAGCCAGCTGCGCCAGAGCGCTTCCGGGTGAAGCAGCGGCAGCGTTTTAAGATGCGACACGTCTCCCAGATGACGGTTGATCAGCGAAAGCAGCGTAAATTCAATCATCTCAGAGGTGTTGAAACGGCCCGGCTGGCGCAGGCGCCCCCCAATCTGCTGGCTACGCTGGACCAGCAAACCGTGCAGATCGTTGATCATGCCGTACAGCTGGGGGCTGTTATTGGCGTTCAGCATCGGCGGGATGTAGCTGTTATCGAGCCGCACGAGGTTGTCGTTGCGTTTTTCGGTCACGAACGCCACGCCGATGGCGGTCCACTCTGCCGTCAGATCTTTTTCCAGCATCAGCGTCAGGCGCAGACGGCCAAACTGGACCGTCGCCTCCCCCACCGCCATGGCGTTATCGTCTTCCACCTCTTGTTCAAAGGTAATAAAACGCGCCAGTGAAGCCTGCTCCTCGCTGAAGATCACCTCTTCCCGGCCGCCGCGACGAACCGGCAGCGCAAGCACCACCTTTTCATTGGTGAGATTATCCGGGATCCTGAGCGGAGCCGGACCGTTACGATCGTTGCGAACCTGGAAAAACGTGCCGTCAGGCAGCAGGCCGCTACAGTAGCTCAGGGCGATGCAGCCCTGACGCAGCATCGCCTCGTCCAGCTCAAGGTCGAGAAAGCCCCAGAGATACGATCGCTGCAATGCTCCCCACTCACGAACGTGGTTGAGCAGGTAACTTTCTGCCCGCTGAAAATGGTGCGGACGCAGGAACATACCTTCGGTCCAGACGACCTTTTCTGCTTTCGTCATGATGATCTCTTTCCTGTTATGTAGGCCGTTACTGGCTGATGACCCGGATTCCATTTACGTCAAGAAAGACGCTGGCCTGAAGTTCATCTGCGGACCATTTCCAGAACTGGTAAATCGCGTTTTCGCCGGGAACAGGCAAAGGGAGTGAGACGCGCCATTTTTTTCCGTCCAGCGCCTGATATTCCGCCATCACGCCGATATAGCGCGCTTCCGGTGAGCTTTGTCCGCTCAGGGTTTTCGAAAGCTGGCCCGGCATCAGGAAGAATACATCGCTGTTCAGCAGATTCGCGCCAAGGGTGGCTGACGCGTTGTTCTGCAGGGAATAGAAGTCGCTGGACATGAAATCCGCATCGGATTTCAGCAGCAACACTCTGACCTTAAGCGGCGCAGAATCATTGATTTGAGGATGAGCCTGAAACTGCAGATTGTAGCGGGAGGGGTCGCTGTGTGAAGACGACGTACAACCACCGATCGGAGCGAAAATCACCGCCAGAAAAGCGAACCACATCAGATGTAATTTTTTATTATTCATAAAAATACGCTCTTGAAACCCGTTTAGTTCAGGATCCACGTACCGTTCGCGCTGTCTTTGCAGGCTTTGCTGTTGCCATCGACGTCAACACAGGTGGCTTTTTTCCGCGCTTTAGGACGCAGTGCCTGTTTACGCACGGTGGCCTCGTACTGGTCAGCCTTGATCACGGCACGCATCGGCACGTAACCAATCAGCTGTTCATTCCCTTCATCGGCCAGCGCCATCCAGAAATGTTCAACCTGACCCAGCACAACATAGGTTTTGCCGGTTTCCAGGGTACGGATCACTTTTCCGCCGTAATCAGGACGGCTCATCAGGGACGCGGGATACATGGCACGGTACGGTTCATTCACCTGGGTGAACTCCGCCGGAGGGGTAACGGCATGACGGTGCGTCAGCGTGACGCCGTTAACCTGGCTGGTGACGATCGTATCGTCGGTGATCGCTGGTTTCTGCGGCGCCTTACAGCCCGCCACCGCCATAACAAACAGAAGTGATAACAATACGCGCAGTTTCATATGCTTTTCCGTAGCGATATTTAGAGGATGAAGAGAGGGGATAAAATTTGACTTAGGTGCTATTGTTAAAATAGTCAGGATATTTTCGGCATGTAACTATTTAAGGGCATAGCTACCGCACGAGCCTAACAGAAATAGGCCCAACGCGTTCCTGACATATTTTGACAAACGGTAGACAAGTTTACATGAGCTTGTCATCAATTCAATATTTCCCGCCTGCTTAACGGCGTTTAATGATACGCCCAATGCATTATAGGATTAATCTCATAAAAAAAGAGAACTTAGCTGAAATTGTTTTTTTTCGCAAGAAAAAATCCACACAACTAATTGATTAAAAAGACATATCCTGCAAAAGAGAACCGCTATCATTAACGTAACCACCCTATTAGCGCCACTACCATATTTAGTAGATTTTCATTTTTTCTGTGCGCCGTGGGATATATTTAGGATTATTTCTTTGTTGCATTCTGAAGGTATCTTTCACACAACAGGAGCTGCGCCCATTAACAAAAAGAGGGGGTAAAAAAGGAGTAAAGTTAATTTCGCAATGCGAAATAATGCCGCGACTTTTATCTTTTTGGGTTAACTTTTGGTCGTTAACAATTAAGTCCCACTACATCATTTTGTTCTATTATTGCTCAGCCGTATGCCCCCTCCCTCCAGAAAACGGGAATTTAAGGGGCATCGGCATTGCGTCGCTCAAAGAATGTTTTACCGTTACTACATATCTCTATAAAATCTGAGTAACATCTTTCGGGTTACTCCTTCACCCGTGCACGCTTAACTCTCGCCTCCTCCTCCGCCCCGGCGGCCTTCACCAGCGTGAAGCTAAAGCTCACTTCCGTATGCGGCTCATGTATATCCCTCTCGCGGGCAAGCGTGCTGTCGGTGACTTTCACCGGATCGGCAATCAGCTCCTCACGGGTGGCAAAGGCAAAGTCATCCCACAGGTACCGATCGCCGTTAAGGTTGATCTGCGTGGTGAGGTGTTTAAAGCCCGGCGCGGAGACAAAGAAATGAATATGCGCCGGGCGGTTGCCGTGACGGCCCAGCTCGTTCAGCAGCTTTTGCGTCGGACCATCGGGCGGGCAGCCGTAGCCACAGGGAACAATGCTGCGCACCGCGTAGCTGCCATCGGCAGCCGTTTTTACCCGGCGGCGGAGGTTATATTCAGGCTGCGACGGGTCAAAGAAGGAGTAGCCCCCGTGCGTGTTGGCGTGCCAGATATCGACAATCGCCCCTGCGACCGGTTTACCGTCAATATCGGTCACGGTGCCGTGCAGCCACATGGCTTCTGCCCGCTCGCTGCCGTCGTCCATGCGTGCAAAATGGTCGCTCAGCGGCGCGTTCGCGACGTACAGCGGCCCTTCAATGGTGCGCGGCGTCCCCGCGCGGCTGACGGACGCGGCCTCTTTTTCATCGGCGCGCATGTCGAGGTAGTGTTCCAGCCCCAGCCCTGCGGCCAGCAGCGCCGCCTCTTTACGCTCGCCGAGCTCGTTCAGGTAGTTTACGGCGATCCAGAATTCTTCGTCGCTGATGTCGAAGGTTTTGATGGTATGGCACAGGTCGTGCAGCAGCTGATGAATAACGCGCTTAACGCGCTCGTTGCCGCCGTCGGTATTGAGGCCGCTGCTGATGGCAAGTAAGGTCTCAAGCTCTGACTGCTGGGAAGGGTTTTTAGACATTGCGGATTCCTCATTATCGTAGGGTATTTACCGTTTATCGTTATCAATTGACGATGGATGGCCGCAGAGCGGCTGAACGCTTATTGCCATGTACGGATAGAGCGGCAGCGCCGTTAACAGGGCGTGCAGCTCCTCGTTGTCCTTAACGTCAAAGATGCTCACGTTGGCGTACCGCCCCACTACCCGCCAGATGTGCAGCCATTTGCCTTCACGCTGGAGCCGCTGCGAGTAGGCCTTCTCTTTTGCCTTAATCTCATCCGCCTGCACCTGCGGGAGTGAAGCCGGGATGTTGACCGTCATTTCAACTTTGAACAGCATATGAACTCCTTACTGGCGTGCGTAGTGGCGTAATTTATCGTCGTCGATCTCAATGCCCAGGCCTGGTCCGTCCGGCAGCGTTACCTGCCCGTCGCTGAACGCCAGCGCGCGTACAACGACATCATCTTTAAGAAGCAGCGGGCCGAACATCTCGGTGCCCCACTGCATCTGAACCGTCGACCAGGCATGCAGGGAGGCGACCGTGCCGATCGTTCCTTCCAGCATGGTGCCGCCGTAAAGCGCAATGCCCGCCGCCTGCGCTACGCTTGCCAGCTTCAGCGCCTGAGCCGGGCCGCCCGCCTTGGCGATCTTGAGGGCAAACGCCCCGCGAAAGCCGCCGTTCGCCAGGGTAAAACCGTCATGGCCGGTTGCCACCGCCTCATCCGCAAGAACCGGCACCTCGAAGCGCTGGCTCAGGGCAATGAGCCCCTGCCGGTCCCACTGCGCAACGGGCTGCTCCACCAGGTCTATTCCCCCGTCCTGCAACAGGCGCATACCTTTTATTGCGGTCGCCAGATCCCAGGCCTGGTTGACGTCGACCCGGATGCTGACCTCATCCCCGAGCGCGGACCTGATCGCCAGCGCATGGCGGACGTCGGTCATCAGATCGCGCGCGCCAATCTTCAGCTTGAAGGCGCGGTGTCGCCCTGCCGCCAGCAGGCGTCTGCCCTCTTCAATGTCTTGCCCGGTATCCCCGCTCGCCAGCGTCCAGAGCACCGGCAGCCGACTGCTCAGCGCGCCGCCCAGCAGCGTGCTGACGGATACGCCCAGCGTTTTGCCCTGCGCGTCCAGAAACGCCGTTTCGAGGGCCGATTTCGCAAAGGTGTTGCCCTTCACGCTGGCATTCATGGCCTGCGCCAGCGCCGCCGGGCCGCTGAAGGTTTTGCCGCACAGCAGCGGCGCGAGATAGGTGTCGATGGCTGACCTGATCCCCTCCGGGCTTTCGGCGCCGTAGCTCAGGCCGCCGATGGTGGTCGCTTCGCCCCAGCCGACCACGCCCCGGTCGCAGGTCATACGCACCAGGGCCAGCGTCTGGCAGCCCATCGTCGCCATCGACAGCCTGTGTGGACGAATCGTCGGAATATCCACCAGCCAGCAGGCGATGGACTCAATCGTGATGCTCATGCGGAACTCCTGCGGTTAAAAAAGTGATGAGATGCTGATTGAACGCCTGCGCACAGGCCGTACTGGAGAGGTGTGAGGCGGGTAAGGCCAGGTATTGCGCGTCCGGGGCGGTCTCCACCAGCCATCGTGCGTCGCGGGTCGTTGTCACCGGATCGTGTTCCCCGGCAATCACCAGCATCGGGCGCGGCATGAACTGTACGTCGTCACGCAGGTCGGCATATGCCAGCGCCTCGCAGCAGGCGGCATAGCCCTCCGCAGGCGTATCTGTAAGCCCGGCGATCAGCTCCGCCACTACCTCCGGATGCGCCTGGCAAAAGTCAGGCGTGAACCAGCGGTCGGCTGCCGTGGCCGCGACGGGCGCCATTCCCTGCTCGCGTACCAGAGCCGCACGCTGTAGCCACCCCGCCGTTTCACCAATTCTGGCGGCGGAGTTTGCCACCACCAGGCGGTGAAAACGTTCCGGGGCGTGGCGGTTCAGCCACAGGCCCGTCATTCCGCCCAGGGAGATCCCGCAGAAGCAGGCTTTCTCAACGCCCAGGCGATCCAGCAGAGCGATCGCGTCCTGGCCCGCGGAGGCGAGGCTTATCGGCCCCCGCGGCAGGGGCGAGCGCCCGTGGCCGCGCGTGTTGTAGCGCAGCACGCGAAAATGCCGCGTCAGGGCGGGAAGCTGCGCCTGCCACATCGCATAGGTCGTGCCGAGCGAATTAGAGAGCACCAGCAGCGGCGCATTGGCCGGTCCGTCCAGTCGAAATTCAAGATCCATAGCGTTTTCCTCAGGCCGTGGCGTCTTCACCGCGTAACGCAAACGTCAGCCCGACGGGCGTGACGGACTGCAAATAGTCCGGGGTGACGTCGCCAAACAGCTCGCGCACCACGATGCCGCTGTCGGTAATATCCATCACCGCCATATCGGTGTAGATCCGGTCGATGCAGGCCACACCGGTCAGCGGACAGGTGCAGGCTTTGACGATTTTGCACTCGCCTTTTTTGGTCAGGTGTTCGGTCATCACAAACACCTTTTTGGCGCCAATCGCCAGATCCATCGCCCCACCGACCGCCGGGATCGACGACGGCTCCCCGGTGCTCCAGTTAGCCAAATCGCCGCGCTCGGAAACCTGATACGCCCCCAGCACGCAGATATCGAGATGGCCGCCGCGCATCATGGTGAACGAGTCGCCGTGGTGGAAATAGCAGCCGCCCGCCAGCAGCGTCACCGGCTGTTTACCGGCATTAATGAGCTCCGCATCCTCCAGTCCTGCCCGGGGCGCCGGTCCCATGCCGAGAATGCCGTTTTCACTGTGCAGGACGATCTCACGATCGGCAGGCAGGTAATTGGCGATGCGGGTCGGCATGCCGATACCGAGGTTGACGTACGCCCCTTCGGGAATATCGTCGGCAATACGCTGCGCCAGCTGCTGGGGGGTAAGCGTAATCATGCGGACTCCTTAAGCGCTGCCGCCACCCGAACCACGCGCTGCACGAAGATCCCCGGCGTGACCACCGCTTCAGGATCCAGCTCTCCCAGCGCCACCGTCTCGCTCACCTGCGCGATGGTGCAGGCGGCGGCGGTGGCCATAATCGGCCCGAAGTTGCGCCCGGTTTTGTCAAACGTCAGGTTGCCCCAGCGGTCGGCCTTCAGCGCCTTAATCAGCGCGAAATCGGCCTTAAGCGGCGTTTCAAACACGTAATCTTTTCCGTCGATGCGACGCGTCTCTTTGCCTTTAGCCAGGTCGGTACCGAAGCCGGTGGGTGTGAAGATCCCGCCCAGCCCCGCGCCTCCCGCCTGAATGCGCGCCGCAAGGTTGCCCTGCGGCACCAGCTCCAGCTCAACCTCTCCGCGTCGGTAGAGATCGTCGAACACCCAGGAGTCCGCCTGGCGCGGGAACGAGCAGATCACCTTCCTTACGCACCCGGCCTTCAGCAGCGCTGCCAGACCGTAATCGCCGTTGCCCGCGTTGTTGCTGATGAGCGTCAGCGCGCGCGGCCGTCGGCGAATGAGGGCATCCAGCAGCTCTGCGGGCTGTCCCGCCGGGCCAAATCCGCCGACCATCACCACCGCGCCGTCAAAAACGTCAGCAACCGCGTGGTCGGTATCGGCCATCCGTTTATCAATCATTCTGTCACCTCTTGTTTTGCCGGCAGGCTGCGCAGCGCGAACCACGCCAGAATCGCGTAGAGCATCAGCAGCAGGGAAACCGGCCAGTAGGAGTCAAATTCAATCAGCAGCGCTACCGCCAGCATCGGCCCTAATCCCCCGGAGAAGATCGACCCAACCTCGTGCCCGAGCGCCAGACCGGAGTAGCGCACGCGGACCGGGAAGAGATCGCTCATGATGCAGGGCTGAGTACCAATCATCGCTCCGTGGCAAAACGGCAGACCGAGAAACATGCCGAGCAGGATCCAGCCATAGCTGCCAGTAGACAGCAGCCAGAAGAACGGGAACGCCATCACCAACAGGCCAATAACGCCGACGTAATACACCGGCTTAAGGCCGATGCGATCCGAGAGCGCGCCCCAGAACAGAATCGAGAAAAACTCCACCAGCATTGCGAGCGTCACGGCGCTGATGATGTCCCCGGTGCTGATACCGATGTGTCTGGCGTAGACCACCGAGAAGGTAAAGAAGATGTAGGACGCGCCGTTTTCCGGCAGGCGCAGGGCAATCGCCTGCAACAGCGCTTTGGGGTGATCGCGCATCAGTACCAGCAGCGGAATTTTCTCGTGCTTCTCTTCCGGCTTCGCCTGGGTGAACGCCTTGCTTTCGCGGATGTTTTTACGGATATACACGCCGACTAAAAAGATGACGATGCTCAGCAGGAACGGCACGCGCCAGCCCCAGCGCATAAAGTCCGCTTCCGGCAGCTTCTGCACCAGATAAAAGGCAAACGCCGAGAGAACGAACCCACCGGAGACCCCCATCTGGCTCCAGGCGGTGTAGTAGCCGCGACGGGATGCCGGCGCGTTTTCACTCAGCATTAATACGCCCCCGCCCCACTCGCCGCCCGAGGCCACGCCCTGTAAAAAGCGCAGGATGATGAGCGTCAGCGGTGCCCAAATCCCCATCTGCGCGTAGGTGGGCAGCAGGCCGATAACGAAGGTGGTCGCCCCCATCAGCGTTAAGGTCATGATCAGGGTCATCTTGCGGCTGTATCTGTCCCCCAGGTGCCCGAAGAGGATCCCGCCCAGCGGTCGCGCCAGAAAGCCGACCGCGAAACCGGAAAACGCCAGCAGAGTGCCCTGCAGGGGATCGCCTCCCACCGGAAAGAACAGCGGGCCAAACACCAGAGCCGCCGCGGTGCCGTAGAGGAAAAAGTCATACCATTCCAGCGCGTTGCCCAGCACGGACGCGATCACCAGCTTACGCATCTGGTTTGTATCCTGGCTCACGTCGGTCGTGATTTTTTGTTCTGTTACGACATTGCTCATTACGCATTACCCTGTTGGCGGGAAAAATGGCTAGGCCTCAACGTCGTGCCCGACGGCATGGTAACGACGGTTGAAGTAAACCAGCCCGCGAGGCTGGTCGCTGATGCGGATCGCCTGCACCTGGCAGTAAAAGACCGAGTGGCTGCCCACCTCGTGGCAGTCGGCGATCCGGCAGTCGAAGCTGGCAACGGATGAACTCAGCACCGGCGCCCCGCTGCTCATCACCTGCCAGCTGTCGTGCAGGAAGCGCTCTTCAGACCGCAGGCTGGCGTTGGCAAACACGCCGGACAGCGCCTGATGGCTGCTGGAAAGCACGTTCACGCACAGCACGCCGTTGCGGCAGAAATGTTCATGGGCGTATGAGTTGCGGTTCATGCAGACCAGCAGCGTCGGCGGCTGGTCGGTCACGCTACAGACCGCCGAGGCGGTGAAGCCAAATTTGCCCGCCGGGCCGTCGGTGGTTATCACCGACACGGCGCTGCCGAGCTGGGCCATTGCGTTACGAAATTCAGTTTGCAGCGTCATGGTTTTCTTCCTTACAAATCGATGACTAAACGACCGCATCTCGCGCGGGAGCAGCACAGCAGAATCTGGTCGCCATCCGCCTTCTCTTCATCGGTGAGGTAGTGGTCCCGGTGGTCCGGCTCGCCTTCGAGGACGTCCGTCAGGCAACTGCCGCAGATCCCCTGTTTACAGGAGACGTTGACCTTCAGCCCGGCCTGCGCAAGCGCCTCGACGATGGTCTGATTTTCCAGCACGGTCACGGTGATGCCGCTGGCGGCCGCGACAACGTCAAACGCCTCGCCTGCGGTGGCGACGTCGGCGCTAAAGCACTCCTGGTGGATCCGATCCGGGGAGACCCCCTTCGCTAGCGCCTCCGCCTTGACCGCCTCCATCAGGCGCGAAGGGCCGCAGACGTAAACGTGGGTATCCGGCGGCACGTCGCCCAGCACCGCCGCCAGATCCAGGCGCCGTTCATCGCTGAAGTGCAGATGCGGCGCATACGCCGAGGCTTCGAGCTGTGCCGCAAAAGCCGCCTGCTTGCGGGATCGCGCGCAGTAGTGCAGCGCGAACGATCGTCCGGCGGCGTGCAGTTCGGCGGCCATCGCCAGCAACGGCGTGATGCCGATCCCGCCGCCAATCAGCAGGCTGTGCGCCGCGCAGGCGTCGAGGGCAAACAGGTTGCGCGGCTCGCTGGCGGTCACCAGGTCCCCTTCTTTCAGCGCGTGAACGGCCAGCGAGCCGCCCTTCGACTGCCCCTCTTTCAGAATGCCCAGCTGATAGTGGTGCCGGTCCTGCGGATCGCCGCACAGGGAGTACGGACGAATCAGATCTTCGGCGAGATGCAGGTCGACATGCGCGCCCGCGCTAAACGGCGGCAGCGCTAGCCCTTCAGCATGCGTCAGCGTCAGCAGGACAACCTCCCCCAGCAGCTCGCGCCGTGTAACCCGTAAAGTCAGCATGTTGCCTCCTTAGCGCATAAACAGGCCGCCGTTGATGTCCCAGGTTGCCCCGGTGACAAACGACGCCTGGGGTGATGCCAGCAGCGCCACGGCCTGCGCCACAAACCCCGCCTCACCGAGCCTGCCAACCGGGATGGTTTCCAGCAGCCCGGCCATTTTCGCCTCCGGCACCAGCGCGTGAACGGTGGGCAGATCCATGGGCCCCGGGGCAATGGCGTTGACCGTCACGCCTGATTTCGCCAGTTCCCGGGCAAATATTTTGGTGAGGGTGAGGATGCCGCCTTTAGAGGCCGCGTAGTGCGCCCCCGACGCCGTGCCGCCGTTCTGCCCGGCGAGCGAGGCCAGGTTGATAATCCTTCCGTACCCTTTACCGGCAAAGTAGCGGCCAACGGTCTGGCAGCCGATAAAGGTGCCGCGCAGATTGGTGGAGATAACCCGGTCGAACTCGTCGACGTCAATTTCCATCACCGGCGTGGCGAGCGTCAGCGCGGCGTTGTTCACCAGCACCTCCAGGCTGCCGAAGCGGGCGAGGATAGCCGTCAGCGCCCGTTCAAAGTCCTGCGGCTGGCGGATGTCCAGCCCGAGCGCCAGCACCCTGCCGTTATCCAGCTCGTCCGCCGCCTGCCGCGCCCGGCCAGCGTCCACGTCGGTGAGCACGACCTGAAAGCCCTGCTCCAGCAGGCTGGCGGCAATGGTTTTGCCCAGACCGGAGGCCGCGCCGGTCACTAATACGGTTTGCGTCATGCGTGGCTCCTCACAGGATGTAGCCGATGCTGTGCAGCACATCGTCGCTGTTAACCAGGCGGATCACCTTCTGCTGGATCAGCCAGCGGTCGCCCTGCTGGCGCAGGTGCCAGGTGATGTCTGCGGCATAGTGTCGGCTGTGCCCCTTGCGGTGCTCCCACAGGGATTGCGCCCCGCGCACCACGATGGTGTTGCTGTCCGACTCAAGCACGCGCAGACGCGACAGGGTGCGCAGGGTGCGGGCGCGCGGCGTGGTGGAGATCGACTCCCCGCTGTAGAGGCGTTTCACCCGCTTCTCCCGCATGTGGCTATCGTCGCAGGCGTAGTTGAGGGTGTTCTTAAAATCGGTTTCGGCGGGGTCGATGGGCACCACGTACAGCCCGTCGTGCAGCCACAGATCCAGCCAGGCGTTAAATTCGCCCTGGTCGAGCAGATCGCCTTCGAGGTTAACCACCGTCATGGCGGTAAAGAGTGCAGGATCCGGCATCATCATTATTCGGTCTCCGTCATGAGTTTTTTCCACTGGCGATAGGCAGCGCGCATGCCGGTTTCGGCGCTTACGTCACTGCGCAGCCCGTCATCGGTGCGATACTCCCCGGCCAGCCCGCGATTAAGCATGATCCACAGGTCATCACCCGACGTGGCCCCGCGCTGAACGCGCTCCCAGGCTTCGGAGTCATCCGGCGTACCGAATCCCATCGGCCCCTGGAAGTGTTCGTGCAGACGCAGGCGCACCTGATTGGCGATTTCCGGGCCGCCCTCCATGGTGATCGCCGCATGGTGAATTTCGGTTTCGTTCACGGATACCGGCTGGAGGACGCGGAAGAAGGCCATCGAGCAGGCGATGTTAGGGAAAATATTGAGGTTAAAACCGGAGCCGCCGACGGCGCGAACAATGCGGCGCACCTGCGTCTCGTCGTGCTCGGCGCGCAGGGCGTCAGCCAGCTCGATGAAGCGCTCCGGGATGGGGGCGTCGGGAGTAGCGTCCAGGTCCACCAGCTCCGGGATCATCACCATCACGCTGTGGCCGTTGCCGAGATCTTCAACGTAGCCGCTGCCGTCGACGAAGTTGAGCATCTCTTCGGTCTGCTTATCGACGGAGCTTAAGAACGAGCGGTGCACCACCGGAAAGTGGTAGCCGTCGGTGGTATTTTCGAGCTGAATTTTCCAGTTGCCGGGAAAGCGGAAACGGTGCGCGGGTCCGGTTTTTATCGGATAGCCCGCCCCCTGCTTCATAAACAGATCCATCCACTTTTTAGCCGCCCCGAGAAAATCATCCAGCGGTTCAATCTGTTCATTAAAGGTGGCGAAGATCATGCCCGCGTACTGCTCGGTGCGCAGGGATACCAGCCCCAGCTCGCCCTTCTCCAGCTGGTCAGCGTAGCTTTCCGGATGCGGCACGCCGCGCAGGCTGCCGTCCAGCGTGTAGCCCCAGCCGTGGTACGGGCAGACAAAGCTGTTGGTCTTACCGCTGCGGTGTTCGCATACCGTGGCCGCACGGTGGCGGCAGCGGTTCAGCAGCGTATGCACGTTGCCTTTACGGTCGCGCACCACGATCACCGGCTGGGTGCCGATCTCGGTGGTTTTGAAGCTGCCCGTTTCCGGGATTTCGCTGACATGGGCAACCCAGACCCACGTTTTGCTGAAAATTCTCTCCAGCTCCAGGCGGAACAGCGCTTCCGAGGTATAAAGCGACGTATGCACGCGGTCGTGCTGCACGAGCGCCGCAATCGCCGAGCGCGATGGCGCGGTATCGATATTTTTAACGTTGATGAGGTGGTCGCATTGCATATCCAGTCTCCTGCCGATTTAGTTGTTATCCGGTACGGGTAAGGCATCCGCGGCGTGCCAGCGGTCGACCGGCCTGCTGAACAGATTCCGGGTGGTGAAGTGGGTCATTGCCATCCCGCTCTCCTCGCTGGCAAAGCTAACCTCTATTTCAGCCGCGTTAAGGTGCGCGCCGCCTGCGCTGAACGCAGACGTTTGCAGCATCAGCCAGCGGCCCTTAAGCTGCCCGTCCGGCTCGTGCCACAGTGCCTCCGAGCACAGAAAATGGGCGTTAATGGTGAAATGCGCGGGCTTTCGCACGTAGGCCGCCATCATCGTCATAATTGCCTCCCGCCCCCGGTGGCGACCGAGCCGGGTAGCGTAGGGTTCACCCACCCCTTCCCAGCAGGCGTCGACGGTAAAGAGCGCGCCTATGGCCTGCACCGTTTCCGGTGAATCGAGGCGATCGCACAGGTGCATGTAGTCGCTGATGCAGACCCGTGCGGCCTGGTATGCTTCAAGCTGCCGCAGTCGCAGCGCGTCCCGGGCGTTCATGGTCAGCTCTGAATAATCAGTTCGCGGCCCACGCGGGCTTCGATTTTGCAGTACTTCCACAGCCTGCTGCCGCTGTCGCCAACCGGCGTGGTGCGAAACAGGTTGCAGACCGCCGCCACGTTTTCGAGGCGCTCCGCGTCCGCCAGCACGTAGGTGGTCCACGGCGCGGCGGTGGACGGCCCGACCATCAGCTGGTCGTCGTCCATGTTGCCAAGCACGCGAATGCCCTGCGTCTCCTCAATACCCTTCATCATTACGCCGAAGGCGGCCCATACCTGCCCGGCTTCTGCCGCACTCGCATCGAAAAAGTTCTGATTGACGCCGATGCAAAACAGCACGCGTAAGGTTGTTGTCTGGCTCATCCGTTACTCCTTTAGGTAAATGTCACAGGTAACCCGGCAGCGGTTTGCCGCCAAAAAAGACCGTCCCGGCATTCAGGTACGAGAGGTCACCCATAAAGGCATGCTGGGTAATCACCATCGTGTCGCGCACATAGCGCTGGAGCGGGCTGGTCATGCTCACCCCACCCATACCGTTCAGCGCCAGCGCCTGACGCGCCACCTCCGCGGCCACGCGGGTGGCATGGGTAGATGACAGGCGCAGGGCGTTGATTAGCCCGCAGTGCGGATCGTCCCCCGCCAGCAGGCTCTGCCAGACGTCATCGATGGCCTCGTAAAACCACGCGCGGGCGGATCGCAGTTCCGCCTCGCAGCGGGCGATTTGCATCTGCGCCTGCGGGCGTTCAGCCAGGCGCGGTGCGCCGGTGACGGACTGCTGACGATGCGCAAGGGCGTAAATTTCGCTGAGCGCGGCGCGCGCCACGCCGAGCGCCACCACGGAGAGCACCTGCGTGGCAAGCGACAGCACCGGGTAACGGTAGAGCGGCCCCTCCAGATTCAGCGCCCCGCCCCGGACAAAGGTCCATTCATGCGGCACGAAGGCATCGTTGACCACCAGGTCGTGGCTGCCGGTTCCCGCCAGCCCGACGGTGTCCCAGACCGGATCGATCTGCACGCTCTGGCGCGGCAGCACCGCCATCCGCGGCAGGGGGTGGTCATCCTCCGGCAGGAACCCGACGCCCAGCACCGACGCCCCCATGCAGCCGCTGGCAAAGCTCCAGCGGCCGCCAACGCGGTAGCCGCCGTCGGCCCGCTGCGCTTTTTGCGTCGGGAAGATCCCCCCGGCAAAGACCACGTCAGGTCCGTCGCACCACAGCGCCTTCAGCGTGTCTGGCGGAAGCGCGCCGAGATAAAACGGGCTCATGCCGAAGCTCGCCACCCAGCCCGCCGAGCCGTCGGCGGTTGAGATCTGTTCAATCAGCTCGCAAAACTGCGCCGGGGAGCATTCGTCTCCGCCGTACTCTCTGGGCACCAGCGCACGGTAGACGCCTGCCTGTTTGAAACGGGCGATCACGTCGTCAGAAATATGACGCTGATGCTCAAATTCATGGCTGCGGGCAGCAATATCGCTCAGCAGCGGGACCAGCTCCTCACGGACGGGTACGGCAGACATAGCATCCTCCGGATAGTTATCAGCGGCATGCTCGGGGCGAGCGAGGCCGCAATGAGACGAACTCACTGGATCTTCAGGGTGAAAGCAGGAACGTAAGGGCTAGTGACGTCGTCGCGCGTTCAGCCACCCGGCGGCCTGCACCAGCAGCCCGTCATCACCCCTGCGGGCGATAAGCTGGAGCGCCACCGGGCGACCGTCGATTTCGCCCACGGGCAGCGTTATTGCAGGATGACCGCTAAGGTTAAACGGGCGCACCAGCCGGGTGAGATTGACGACGCTGAGCGGCTCTTCTGCTTCCCGCAGCGTCGGCGGCAGCTCCGGCAGCGTCGCCATCGCCAGCAGCGGCGTCATGTTAAGTAAGTCATCCACCTGTTCGGTGAACGCCCGGCGGATTTGCTCCGCGTGGCGAAGCCCCTCTTCGCTAATATCAGCCCCGGCGCGTATGCGCGACGCCACGTCTGGCGAGACTAAATTGCTTTTCAGAAGCGGGCCTGACGCCAGCCAGTTTTCATGGCTGATAAGCGTAAGCCCGGCGCGATGGGCCTCTTCGAGCAGCGGCAGCGCGGCTTCCTGCGGCGTTACGCCAGCCTGAGAGAGAAACTCGTCAATGCAGGCGTCAATATCGGGCTCTGCCGCCAGCACGTACGCCAGGGACGGAAAGGCCTCCAGCGGCGGGCCGACGGGAACGGCCAGGCGGGTCATCACCTTACGCAGAACATCAGCATCGCGGGCGAATACGCCGACGCAGTCAAGCGAACTCTGTTCCGGCATGACGCCGCTGCGGCTCAGTACGCCAAACCCCGGCTTAAGGCCAATAATTCCGCAGCAGGCGGCAGGCATACGCACCGAACCGCCGGTATCCGTCCCGAGAGAAAAATCCACCTCACCGGAGGCCACCACCGCCGCCGAACCGCTGGAGGAGCCCCCGGGGATCAGCGTCGGATAATGTGGGTTTAGCGGTGTGCCGCAGCGCGGATTGATGCCGGTTACGCCGAAAGCCAGCTCGTGCAGCGTTGTTTTACCGGTCAGCACGCACTGCGCCTCCAGCAGCCTGGCGACCACTTCCGCATGGCGCTGCGCAACCGGTGCATTAGCCAGTGCCGGCGATCCCGCCCGCGTACGGTGCCCGGCAACGTCCAGCGTGTCCTTGACCGCAAAGCGGAGATCGCCCTCGCCGAGGGTAAACTGCTCGATATAACCATTGCTCTTGAATACTGGCTTCATGATGAACACCTTAACCAGAAAAAATGAATCACATTCAGGCGGAGCGTCGTTGCGCTTTTTTTGTGCTGAATGACGGTAGGTCAATCATGGAAGATTTAGATGAATATTCAAGTAATAATTCACGTTAATTTTACTAATGCACAACATTTGATTAACCTCTTAACAAGCAGGGTTAATGCTTCATGGCGATGAAAAATAAAACAAAACGGTGGGAAACGGCAGCGACGCAGGCGATATCGCTTTATCGCCACACGTCCTTAAAAAGTGAGTAATTACAGTAAATTAGGAAGAATGGCTACGCGGATCACAAATTTAGTATGCGGTTAAAGTTCGTTGAGGTTATCCAGAACTTTTGCCAGGGAGGCGTTCATTTTCGTTACCTGGCTGGCGGTCATTCCCTTAAAACCTTTCTCAAAAACCTTGCCTGCCTGAGCCATCGCTTCCTCCACTTTCTGGCGACCGGCGTCGGTGAGCTGGACCACCGTCACCCGCGCGTCCTGTTCGCTGCTTGCGGTGGTGACCAGCCCTTCGTCACGCAACCGACCGACGATTTTCGTCACGGTGGGCATCTTGGCCATTGCGTATTCGGCGATCTGGGAAATGCTGGCCCTGCCGTACTGATGCGTCACCATCAGCACCCGAAAGCCGGAGACGTCCAGCTGGGCTTTTTTTAACGTAATCTCCAGGATTTGCGTGTAGCGAGCGTGGACGTTAACGATCCAGTAAAACGGAAACTCTTCGCGGTGAAAGGCAGCGTCAGCGGCCTGACCATCAGTGGTTTTTTTTATCGTCGACATGCGTTTCCTTACCAAAACAGGCGGCAGATGAAGCGATTATACCCTGCGGCCCGGTGACGGACATAGCAGCAATGCGCGTAACGCTGGCGTTTCAGCCCTTTACCGCCGGGCATTAGCGATCCGGATCGCAATATGTTTCATAAATGCTATGCAATTAACAATTATGTATCATTTTTCGAACATTAAATTGACGTCCTGCCTGGCTATTTTCTATACGTTAGCCGACCTGCACTCTCATTCTAATAATCGCAATGTGGAGCTTTTCATGAACGCACCTCCCGCTCAACCGCCTCTGGATCCGCGTCAGCAAGCCGTTATCAAGAAACTGTTCCGTCGTTTAATCGTTTTTTTATTTATTCTGTTTGTTTTTTCCTACCTCGACCGCATCAACATCGGCTTCGCCGGCCTGACGATGGGCAAAGATCTGGGGCTGACCAGCACCATGTTTGGCCTGGCAACCACGCTGTTTTACGTGATGTACGTGATTTGCGGCATTCCCAGTAACGTGATGCTGAGTATCGTCGGCGCGCGCCGCTGGATAGCGATCCTGATGGTGATCTGGGGCATTGCCTCTACCGCGACCATGTTCGCCACCGGACCAAACAGCCTGTACGTGCTGCGCATGCTGGTGGGGATAGCGGAGGCGGGCTTCCTGCCGGGGCTGCTGCTCTATTTAACCTACTGGTTCCCGGCCCACTACCGCGCCCGGGCAAATGCCCTGTTTATGATTGCCATGCCGGTAACGATGGCGCTTGGATCCCTGGCTTCCGGCTATATCCTGAACATGGACGGACTGTTAAATCTCAAGGGCTGGCAGTGGCTGTTCCTGCTGGAAGGTTTCCCGTCGGTACTGCTGGGGCTGGTGGTCTGGTTCTGGCTGGATGACAGCCCGGCGAAGGCCAAATGGCTTACCGAGGACGATAAGGCCTGCCTGAACGAGATGCTGGAAGCCGATAAGGTAGCGCTGCAAACTTCGCAGCTGGCGGCAAGCGCGGCTGTCCTGCCTCAGCGTAGCATGGCGCGGGAGCTCTTTACGCCAGTCATCATTTTGTACACCGTAGCCTATTTCTGCCTGACAAATACCCTGAGCGCGCTGAGCGTCTGGACGCCGCTGATTTTGCGCAGCTTTAACGAAAGCAGCAGTAACGTCACAATCGGTATTCTGAGCGCCATACCTCAGGTTTGTACCATCGTCGCCATGGTGTGGTGGAGTAAGCGATCTGACCGCCTGAACGAGCGCAAGGCGCATACGCTGCTGCCTTATCTGTTTGCCGCCGCGGGCTGGATATTGACCGCCACCAGCACTACCCCACTATGGCAGTTTGCCGGGATCGTTATGGCCTCGGCGGGCGCCTTTGCCGCAATGGTCATCTTCTGGACTACGCCGGATCGCTATATCTCCCTGCGCGCGCGGGCGGTGGGTATCGCGGTCATTAACGCCACCGGCATGACCGGCGCGGCGCTCGGTCCCCTGCTGATGGGCTGGATGAAAGACGTCACGGGGAACTTTAACGCCGGGATTTTCATGGTGGCCGGATTCCTGGTGCTGGGGGCATTGATTATCGCCGTTATTCCAATGAAAAAGGTCAGCGCGCCCGAGGCGGCGCCATCACCGGCCGCTTGACTTATTTTGCAATAAATGTACTTTTCAGGACATGGAGAAGATCCTGATTATCGTCCCTGACGGCGGCATGCTGTTCGAAGCCGCCGGTATCGCAGACATTCTGATGCAGGCCAACCGGCTGCACCCGGACGGCCTTGCGCAGCCCCGCTATCGCATCATTATCGCCACCACGCAGCCGCATCAGGTGATCCACGGCCAGTCCGGATTAAACCTGCTGGCGGACTACCGCCTGCCGGAGCTGGATCCGCGCGAGCCGCTGGACACCATCATCATTACCGGACGCGGCATGAATGAGCAGGAGAGCACTGCCGTCGTGGACTGGCTGCACCTTGCCGCGCCGCATGCGCGACGCGTTGCCTCCATATGCGGCGGCGCCCTGCTGCTGGCACAGGCGGGGCTGCTCGACGGGCGGCGGGCAACCACCCACTGGCGTCTTCTGGAGACGCTGCAAACCCTCTATCCTGCGGTTAACGTTGTGGGCGGCCCGCTCTATATTCAGGATGGTTCCGTCTGGACCTCTGGCGGCGTCAGCTCCGGTTTTGACCTGACCCTGGCGCTGGTGGAGGACGATTACGGCTTTACCCTGGCACGCAACGTGGCGCAGGACATGGTGATGTACCTGAGACGTCCCGGCGGTCAGCTCCAGTTCAGCCGCTATAGCCTGGAGCAGTCCGCCGCAGCCGGCCCCGTCAGCGAGCTGCAAAGCTGGATCCTGGAGCATCTCACCGCCGATTTGTGCGTCGAAAAGCTGGCAGAACGGGTAGCGATGAGTCCACGCAATTTCACCCGCGTGTTTACCCGTGACGCCGGCGTGCCTCCCGCCCGCTACGTCACGGAGGCTCGCCTGGCCGCCGCCCGACAGCTTCTTGAACAGACCCACGATTCACTTGAAGCCATTGCCGAAAAAAGCGGATTTGGTACCAGCATTAACCTGCGCCGCGTTTTTGAAAAGCAGCTCCACCTGACGCCGGGAGAATACCGCCAGCGCTTCCACTGTCGCAAAATGGCGTAATATGATCCTTTTTTGTCATTTACGCCATCCCGACCGACGCCTACAGTGACTCCAGACAACACAGATAAGGAGTGCATCATGGTTAAGGTCGGTATTAACGGTTTCGGCCGTATCGGACGTAACGTCCTGCGCGCGGCGCTGGGCAACCCTGACCTTCAGATTGTGGCCATTAACGATCTGACGGACAGTAAAACCCTCGCCCATCTGCTGAAATATGACTCACTGTTGGGCACGCTGCCGGTGCCCGTTGAAGCGGCGGACGGCGCGCTCCAGGTGGACGGCCAGCGCATCACCGTATTTAGCGAACGCGATCCGGCCAACATCCGCTGGAAAGACGCGGGCGTCGAGGTGGTAATCGAAGCCACCGGATTCTTTACCGAGCGAGAAAAAGCGGCGGTGCATATCTCAAGCGGCGGCGCGAAACGCGTCATCATTTCCGCGCCGGGCAAAAACGATGACCTGACGGTGGTGATGGGCGTGAACGACGGGCTGTACGATCCGGCACAGCATTTCGTGGTCAGCAACGGGAGCTGCACCACTAACGGACTGGCGCCGGCCGCGCAGGTGCTGCACCAGCAGTTTGGCATTGAGCACGGTCTGATGAACACCACCCATGCGTACACCAACAGCCAGGCGCTGCACGACCAGCCCGAGAAAGATCTGCGCGGCGCACGCGCGGCGGCGCTGTCGATTGTGCCTTACTCCAGCGGCGCGGCGAAAGCGCTGGGGAAAGTGATCCCCTCCCTCGACGGTAAGCTGACCGGGTACTCCCTGCGCGTGCCGGTTCCGGTGGTATCGATTGTCGACCTGACCGTAACGCTGAGCCGCGATGTGACCGCCGGGGAGGTCAATGACGCGTTCCGTCAGGCAGCCGCCAGCGGACCGCTGAAGGGCATTCTGGGCTACAGCGATGAACCGCTGGTCTCCAGCGACTATCAGGGCGACCCGCGCTCTTCCATCATCGACGGGCTTTCCACGCTGGTTATTGGCGGGAACATGGTGAAAATCCTTTCCTGGTATGACAACGAGTGGGGATTCTCAAATCGCCTGGTGGATCTGGCGGTACTGATGGATAAGAAAGGGTTATAAGATTTAAGCCGGGGGGCGCTTGGGTCCCCCCGGCCTGTAGGGTATTTAGTTGATTAATGTGTTCCGCAATATTTATCTTATCAATTCTTAAAGGCCACTCATCACCTGATAAAATATATAAGCCCTTTGGTTTTAATAAATATCAGTCCTGAGAGTGCGATCACTTTTCTTTTTTTGCATAGCAGTCATTATTTATCCCACCAACAACAGGGATAAATAATGCATTACAGCAAATCAATTATAGAAAAAATAGGTTCCGATAAAGATCTTGCTTTAAGGCTAGACTATGCTGTTGCAGGGGTTAAAGATGGAGCCATTGAATATTTAAATAATCTTGGCGATGCTACTACACGTTTACTCTATTATACCTCTTGCTTCACTGATAATTACTTTGATGTATGTAAAAAACTGGCTTCCGAAGACAAAAGATTCATGCTAGGTATTGTAGAATTAGTTAAACATAGAGATTTAATATTCCGCATGGTTAAGATGTATATAGAAACAATGCTGAAAAATAGAAGTGAGCATGAGAAACAAAGTATACTCGAAAAAGTCATTCCCTTCACGACAGGTTATTCAATAAAGCAAGTCTCTAAAACAGGCCTGATTTACGTTGTAGCAAAATATATATGCTATGGCAATAAAATGAACACCGCTGTACAAAATGCCTTAATGAAAAAAGTTGCCGGGCGAATGGGAGGTGCATTTTTAGTCTTAAACGCCTATGCCCTGGTTCAACACGCGGCTGAAAGCGCAAATAACCTTAAGACATCCCTGCCATTATTTTACCAGGCTTTATATTTAGAGAGAATTGAAATGATGTATTTTCTCATCGAACCGGTAATTATGAAAGCTGGTTATTTGAATATTTACACAGCATCAGACGATGATATCACTAATGCATTTATAAAATTATTCCGGTAATGAAAAAGTTCATCAAGAGCCTTATTAGAATCATCCTGGAAGACTTGAAGAATGATTTTAAAGCCTATACCTCTATTTTTGTTATTGTGGTTTTATCCACGATACCAGCAAACTTCATTGAGAATGATATAACCGCAATCCTTACCATAGGGGTGATTGCTGTAGTTGTTCTTTACGTTTTCTATTTCTACGAACCCAAAGGATAAATAAATATCTACCCCAGCACATATTTGGTTTACGGATGAAAACAATGCCCCCATTCCAGGAGAATGTTTAATGCCTTCAAGATTGGGCTCTACCGAACTTAAATGCTTTAACCATTCTGTCTGGATACCCACCTGTTCGAACACCGGGAAATTGACAGGAACACGACTACATATTCCTGTTACCTTTGAGAAAGAAATAGACCGCATCACTCCCTATCTCTTTCGAGCCGTATGTACAGGGAGAATGTTCAAAACGGCATTGATTAAAATTTATAAAATTAATGACGCCGGGATGGAGTATGAATACTTCAACATAACGCTGGAAAATGTGAAGATAACCCGGATCTCCCCAGTCCTGCATCCACTTGGTATCGCCAGCGCGCACATGGAGGAGGTTGAAGTGCGTTATGAAGCCATTGAATGGAAATATTGTGACGGAAATATCAGGTTTAAAGATACCTGGAATGAGAGGGCGACGGCATAATACCAGTACAGCCGATAATCCCCTCTCCCGCAGGGGAGGGGAAGTAATTACTCCGCTTTAACCTTCACACCCATAAGCACAATGACCATCGCCGTGACCAGCAGGAAACCGCTTCCGGCAAAGACCCCGCTGGCACCGTTAAGATCAAACACCGCCCCGCCACCTGCCGCGCCCGCGCCGATGGCAAACTGGATGGATGCCACCAGCAGGCCCCCTGCACTTTCCGCTTCATCCGGAACGGTGGTAGCAAGCCACGTTGACCAGCCCACCGGCACCAGACCAAAGGCAAAGCCCCACATCGCCACCAGCAGTCCGTCCAGCATTGCCAGATGGCCAAACGCCACCATAGCGAGTGCCAGCATCCCCATGGCGAACGGGACCAGCGCCAGCGTCAGGCGCAGATTGCGCGCCAGCAGGTGTCCGGCAACGGAGGTGCCGATAAAGTTGGCAATACCAAAGCCCAGCAGGATCAGCGAGATGCTTTCTACGCTCGCCTGCCCCACCGTTTCGAGGAACGGACGCAGGTAGGTAAAGAAGGCAAAATGGCCGCTGAAGATAAGGATCGTCGCCAGCATTCCGCCAATCATCCCCGGACGACGCAGCACGCGGAACAGCGTACTCAGGCTCCCGCTGCTCTCCGGCTTCATGGACGGCAGGACCCAGAGCTGCCACAGCAGCGCCAGCATGCTCGGCAGAATGCACAGGATAAACACGTTACGCCAGCCGATCAGGCTGCCAAGATAGCTCCCCAGCGGCGCCGCAACCACCGTAGCAATCGAAACGCTGGAGAAGATCACCGCCAGCGCTTTTGGCACTTTATCGGCAGGGACCAGACGCATCGCCGTCGCGGTCGACATCGCCCAGAATCCCCCGATGGCAATGCCCAGCAGCAGGCGCCCCATCAGCAAAACGTGAAGCCCGGGCGCAAAGGCCACCAGCAGGCTGGAGACGATTTGCAGCACCGAGAAAAACATCAGCACCCAGCGCCGGTCGATACTTTTGGTCGCGGGGGTAATCAGCAGCCCGGTCACCAGCGCCACGAGGGCGGTGGCGGTAACGGCCTGTCCCGCCATTCCCTCACTCACCTCCAGGCTTGCGGCCATCGGCGTTAACAGACTGGCGGGCAGAAACTCTGCCGTTATCAAACCGAATACCCCCAGCCCCAGGGAATAAACCGCCCGCCAGGCAGGTTTTGCCGGCGCTACGGCCTCTCTCGCCGCGACACATGAGTTCATCTGTTGTACTCCCGTTATAGAAATGTGACTAATGTCGCAAAAGCATAGAGAGTTCAGCATGGACGATCTATGACATATAATCTCCACTTATTGATTATTCGTCCGGAGTTATGCCATGACCGTTACGTCACCCGATTTGATCAGCGAACTGCTGCGCGGCATGCGCCTGTCGGGCGTGAAGTATCGACGGATTGAAGCCAGCGCGCCGTTTGGCGTGGCCTTCCATCAGGCCGCGGGGAAGGCGCAATTTCATTTTGTCAGCCACGGCACTGCCCTGCTGCGTATGGAGAGCGGCGCGACGTTCCCGCTTAACGGCGGCGACGCGCTGTTCATCCCAAACGGCAACGCCCACGCCCTGCTCTCGGATGAACGCGCCGACATCACCCCGGTCAGCGCCTTTCCGGGAGAACCCCTTTGCGGTTCGGTCTGCGCTATCACCTGCGATCCGTGTCCGGACAAGGAGAAAACCATCATCTTCAGCGGATGTATGGATTTTGAACTAGGGGGCATGCAGCCTCTGATCAAAGCCATGCCGGAAGTCATGATGGTGAGCCGGCTGATGTCAACCTGGCCGGAGATCCACCCGCTGCTTGCGGCGATGGAGCGCGAATCGATGACGCGCCAGGCCGGATTCGCGGGGATCCTGGCTCGCCTTGCGGACGTGGTCGCCGCGCTGATTGTTCGCGGCTGGGTGGAGGCGGGATGCGGCAACGCCACCGGATGGGTGCAGGTGCTGCGTGACCCGCGCCTGAGCCGGGCCATTTACGCAATGCACCAGCAGCCGGGCCTGAACTGGAGCGTGGCGGACCTCGCGAAGGAAGCCGGCACCTCCCGGTCCGTGTTTGCCGAGCGCTTTCTCGCCGCGACGGGCACCACGCCGGCCAGATACCTCAGCGAGCTGAGGATGCGGCTGGCCATTCAGTATATTCGTCATGAAAATCAGCCGATTGAAGCGGTCGCGCTGCGGCTGGGTTACGGCTCTCTGGCGGCGTTCAGCCGGGCGTTTAAGCGGATTATCGGGCATGCGCCGGGCACGCTGCGGGAAGCCAGCCAGGCCCCGGAGGAGGCCTGACTGGCGAACGGCATCAGAAGTAGTATTTAAAGCGCACGCGTCCGCCGTAGCGATCGTCATTCCGGTCATCGCCGTCGTTCGGATGCGCTTCCACCCAGGAGGCGTAGGCGCCAAGATAAATATTGAAGTTTTTCATCTTCATGACGTTCGGGATCAGGTATGAAGCATGCAGGGTGTGAATATCATAATCCCCGGGATCGGTGACCCAGCAGTCGCCGTCGCAGTCAGCGTCAAAGTTAGCGGCGTTGAAGCTATCGATCTGGTTATGCGCATAGATATAGCCCAGCTCAAAATTACGCCATAAGGCATTCACGCCCGCGGTGAAATCCTTCTCGTCCGTGGCATCCATATATGCGGTGTTCAGGTTCGCCACGATGCCGTTATCCGGGTCGGTTTTCTGCCCGTTCCACGTCATGGTGAAGCCGTAGCCAGTGCGGTCAGACTGATCCACCCAGTTCCCCGATCCGTCGCGGTAGCCGTAGGCGTTGTTGACAAGGTTGCTCTCCATCGCGAGGGCCGTCGAGAAGTTGCCCTCCTGCCAGGCAATAACCGGGCGAACGTAAGCGACGTTCTTATCGTTATCCAGATCCACGCCGTGATACTGCTGGTCTACAAACAGCGCGCTGCCATCTTCCAGCAGGGTGTTAACCTCGAAATACCAGTTACCGAGGGTTTTGCTCAGCAGGAAGTTACCGCCGCTGTCGCTACGCCCCCGCCCCTCTTTCATCATGTAGATGTAGCCATAGCCGTCGCTGTAAAGATCGTTGGCCGTGTTGCCGGAATATTCAACGAAGGTGTCCTGATTCAGCGGGAACATGTCGTAGGCTTCGAAGCGGCCGACCTTCACCTGCCAGTCGTTTTCCGTGCCGAAGAAGAAAACGGCATCATCCAGATTCATTTTGCCCGTCAGGTCCGCCAGCGGCTGCACGGAGAAACCGGCAAAGTTGCCGTTTTCCATGCGCCTGTAGCCGTCAAAGCCCAGCAGAAGGCGTCCGTTAATATCCCAGCGTTCGTGGCTGCCGGGTGCCCAGTCCTTATTGGCCGACGTTTTTACAGAGGTTAAGCTGCCGGTCCTGCTGGCCGCGTCCATATTAAATTCGACGTCACCATAAAACTTAATATCCCCGTAGCCGGATAACGTCAGCTTCGGCGCCGCTTGCCCTGCGGCAGGCTCGGTGGATTCAACGACCACCGGATAAGTGGTAACGCCAATCCGCTGTTGTTCCAGAGCCTGAATTTGTGCTTCCGCCTTTGCCGCCCTTGATTCGGCCTTTTCGAGACGCGCCTCGAGCTGCGCCAGTTTATTTTCCAGCTGCCCGGTCTCTTTTGCTGCCATTGCTCCGGTAGTACAAAACGCACTGATAATAAGTGCAAGATATTTCACTTTCATCGACTCCATCCTCGTGAGTTAATCATTATTTCCTGACGGACACAGAGAACCTCACCGATAATTCGCATGAATTATCGGCTTACTGCTTCACCCCTTAAGAATGCGCAAACTCGCCTTTATTTAAATCACGCACCACGCCGTTCATGACGCTTTCGGTTAATTTATAAAATCTAATCGAGAAGGCGGTAAGTAAATAAAAGAATGACGGGATCAGCGTAAACAGCAGAATGACGCCCTGAACGGCGGTTTCCGATTGTACGGTGCTGTTCGACTCATAGTTGAACCAGGCCAGCACCCATCCAAGAATGGCACCGCCGACGGCGACACCTAATTTAATTACGAATATATTGGCCGCCACATTCATTCCAGTAATACGACGCTGGGTTTTCCATTCGCCATAATTATTTGCATCGGTAATCATGGACCACTGGAGCGCGCCGTTGCCGCCCTGCACAATTTGAATAAGAATGTGGGCGATCAACGGAATCGCCCAGAACTCCAGCGGCAGCCAGAAGCAGGCCACGCCCAGTGCCGCGTTCAGAATATTGATCCAGAACGAGAGTTTGACCTTGCAGAAGCGGGTGCCGAACGGTTGGGCCAGCACGGAGCCAAGCATGGAGGCCAGCATCCCGCCGAGCATAAAGAACGAGATGACGTCCGCCCCCTTGTTGAGCACGGTATTCACGTAATAAACCACCGCGCCGCCGCGGATCACCACCGCCACCAGCATCATAAAGTTGTAGAGGGAAAGAACGCGCCACTGATCGTTACGAAAAAGAATCTTAACGTCGCGGGCGATGTTCAGATTCTCCTCTTTGATGGGCTGCACGCGCTCTCTGGTGGTTGCAAAGCAGACGATGAACATCAGGCACCCAATCGCGCCAAAAATCGCCATCGCCACCTGAATGCCGGTGGCTCTGTCACCGGGGCAGAGATAGTCCGCCAGGGGCAGAATGAGGGCGGTTCCAAGCGCACCGCCAATGGGGGTGATGGCAAATCGCCATGACTGTAGCGAGAGGTTTTCACGCGGGTCGGAGGTCAGCGCGGCGCCCAGGGAGCAATATGGAATATTAATGGCGGTATACATCAGCGTCATAAATATATATGCCCCGACGGCGTAATAAATTTTGCCGGTTTCGGTGAAATTCGGAATGGAATAAACCAGTACACAGCTCACCGCAAAAGGAACGCATATCGCCAGTAGCCAGGGACGAAAACGCCCCCAGCGCGTTGAGGTTGCGTCGGCAATAGCCCCCATCACGGGATCGGTAATGGCGTCTAATAAACGCACCAGCAGAAACATGGTGCCCATTACGGCCGGCGGCAATCCATATATAGCCGTATAGTAATACGCCAGAATGGCCACCGAAGAGTCAAATACAATATGACTCGCTGCATCTCCCAGGCTATAGCCTATTTTTTCTTTGACCGGAATTTTTTCAGCCACCGACATCGCTTACTCCTCGTTAATGAAACCGCTTTCTTTTATCGCGGTAATGTCGCCCGAGAGTGGCGCCACGTTCCATTATGTTTTTTCATCCCTTAATTATGTTTTTTGCTTTATGTGATCGTGACAATTAAAAGAAACCATTTGCCGACCACATTATGCGTAACGGATCGCACTTTATTTTTATATTCATCTGAACATTCACAATATCAATATTTCTCCGCATCGTCGGGGCTTTAAGCGCAGCGGTAAATAATCTGTATTTGTGCAAAATGCGACGTTCGACACGCGAAGCGCGGAATATTCGACTAAGGTTTTCAGGTGATTGACGACAGCGTGACCGCTGCTCAGCGAAATAAGGAGAAGTAACGATGATAACACCTCAAAAGCTGCGCCCTCGCCTCTTACCTCTGATCCTGGGCAGCGCGTTGCTCACGGTTGGCGCAGCAGGCAATGCGGAAGAGAAAACCTCTGGCCAGATCGCTTCACCTGATATCCTGCTCGGCCCCCTTTTCAGCGATGTTCAGAGCGCTAAACTGTTCCCGGATCAGAAAACCTTTGCGGATGCCGTTCCGAAAAGCGACCCGCTGACGATCCTGGCGGATTACCGGATGCAGCATACCCAGTCCGGTTTCGACCTGCGCCACTTCGTGGAGATGAACTTTATTCTGCCAAAGGAGGGTGAAAAATACGTTCCTCCCGAGGGCCAGAGCCTGCGCAAACACATTGACGATCTGTGGCCGGTTCTGACCCGCACAACCGATAAAGCCAACAAGTGGGATTCGCTCCTGCCCCTGCCGAAGCCGTACGTGGTGCCCGGCGGACGCTTCCGCGAGGTCTATTACTGGGACAGCTATTTCACCATGCTGGGGCTGGCCGAGAGCGGGCACTGGGACAAGATTAGCGACATGGTGGACAACTTCGCTTACGAGCTTGACAGCTGGGGCCATATCCCCAACGGCAACCGCAGCTACTACCTGAGCCGCTCGCAGCCGCCGTTCTTCTCGCTGATGGTGGAGCTGCTGGCCACGCACGACGGCGAGGCGTTAAAGAAATACCGTCCGCAGATGGAGAAAGAGTATGCCTACTGGATGGAGGGGGCGGATGGGCTTCAGCCCGGCCAGGCGAACAAGCGCGTGGTGAAGCTGGACGACGGCTCCCTTCTCAACCGCTACTGGGACGATCGGGACACCCCGCGCCCCGAGTCGTGGCTGGATGACGTTACCACCGCCAAAAATAACCCCGACCGTCCGGCCACGGAGATTTACCGCGATCTGCGCGCCGCCGCCGCGTCGGGCTGGGATTTCAGCTCCCGCTGGATGGACGATCCGCAAAAGCTGGGCACCATTCGCACCACCAGCATCGTGCCGGTGGATCTGAATGCCCTGATGTTTAAGATGGAAAAACTGCTGGCCCGCGCCAGCCGGGAAGACGGCGATGCCGCCAGCGCAGGTAAATATGACGCGCTGGCCTCGGCGCGCCAGAAGGCCATGGAGAGCCACCTGTGGAACGATAAAGAGGGCTGGTACGCGGATTACGATCTGAAAAGCAGGAAGGTGCGCAACCAGCTAACGGCCGCGGCCCTCTTCCCGCTGTACGTGAAGGCGGCATCACAGGATCGCGCGGATAAGGTGGCGGCCGCCTCATCAGCGCGCCTGCTGAAGCCGGGCGGTATTTCTACCACGACCGTCAACAGCGGACAGCAGTGGGATGCGCCGAACGGCTGGGCGCCGCTACAGTGGGTGGCCGTGGAAGGGTTACAAAACTATGGCCAGCAGAAAGTGGCGATGGACGTGACCTGGCGTTTCCTGAAAAACGTTCAGCATACCTACGATCGCGAGAAAAAGCTGGTTGAGAAGTACGACGTCTCTTCCACCGGAACCGGCGGTGGCGGCGGGGAGTATCCGCTGCAGGACGGTTTCGGCTGGAGCAACGGCGTGACGCTCAGGATGCTGGACATGGTCTGCCCGAAAGAGAAGCCGTGCGACAGCGTGCCGGAGAATCAGCCTGCGGCAAACGACGATGTGGCGTCCGAGAAGCAGGCGGCGCAGTAGCGCCCCCTGGCCCTCTCCCCGGCGGCGCGAGGGTCAGGATCCGTTCCGGCTAGTGGCCCGGTAGCGTAACCGGGCTTTTTTCAGAAGCTATAGCTTGCCCCGACCTGGAACGTCCGGTCACGGCCTATCCAGCAGTTGGCGGCGTCGTAGCAGGTGAGCGTCTCTTTGTTGGTCACGTTCTGCGCGCTGGCCTTCAGCGTCAGCCCCTCCAATGAGGGAGTCATTTCGCCCATGCGGTACGATGCCGCCAGGTCGTACTGCGTGGTGCCCCCCAGCCTGCCCGCGTCGTTGGCGGGCGAGATCTCCATCGGCCCGGTGTAGCGAGCGCCGACTCCCAGCGTTACTCCCCTCAGCGGCGTGCCCTCAAAGGCGTAATCGCTCCAGAGATTAAAGGCGTTCTCAGGCACCTGCGTCGGTCGTTTGCCCCGGTATTTGTCATCTTCGGTGTTGATGGCATGGGTGTAGGCGTAGTTGGCAATCAGCGTCAGGTTATCCGTCGGACGGCTGATGGCGGACAGCTCCGCGCCTTCAGATTCCACTTCCCCGGTCTGGCGATAGTTGAGGAAGCCCGGATCGCTGGTGACCACGTTTTTCTGACGAATTTTAAACACCGAGGCGGTAAAGGTGGTTGCGTATTCCGCCAGCAGGTATTTCACCCCGCCCTCAACCTGCCTGCTGGTGGTGGGCTTAACCGCCTTCGCGGTCAGCGTGCCCTGCGGCGATACCGGAGCGAATCCTTCCGAATAGCTGATGAACGGCGACAGGCCGTTGTCAAAGGCATAAAGCGCGCCCAGTCGTTTGGTGAGGCGATCCTGCGATACCCACGCTTTGTCACCGTTTTGCAGATAGCTGGAGGTGACCGAACGGTAGTCGTCATAGCGCAGGCTGGCCAGCACGTTCAGCCCGCCGAACTCCACCTGATCCTGCACGTAATATCCGTTCTGCTGATAGCTCAGACGGTTTTTCTGCGCGGTAAACAGCCCCAGCGCGCCGCTGTCGATCTGCGAATAGTCCGGATGGCGCATATCAATGCCCGGCGTGGCCGAGGCGTAGCGGTAGCGAAAGTGACCGTTCAGCTTCTGATAGTCAAAGCCCGCCAGCAGATGGTGTTTCCAGTCTCCCAGCGCGACGGTTCGGGTGACCTGGCTGTCTACGTTGACGCTCTGCAAATCTTCATCCGTGGTATAGGCGAAGCGGTTGAGCCGGTATACCTCGCTGCCCGTGCCGGTGGAGTAGGCGCTGCGCTGATGGGTGTCCACGTCAAAGTAGCGCGCCTTCTGGCTAAAGCCCCAGCCGCCGTCAAACGCATGTTCAAAGCTGTAGCCCAGCATCCACTGGCGCTGCTTAAAGCCGCTCCACTCATCGCCGGCATAGTCACGGCGATCGGCGTAGGTTGACCGCAGGTAGCTCAGCGGCAGCGGGTCTGACGGCGTCAGGCTCGGCGTATTTTGCGCCAGCGCGTCAACGGTCAGGCGCGTGCGGGCGTCCGGCTCCCAGGTGACGGAAGGGGCCACCAGATAGTTTTCATAGCGCGCGGTGCGCGCCCGTTCGTCACTCTCCGTCGCTTTGCCCAGCAGGCGATAGCGCCAGTCGCTGCTGGCTATCTGCCCGGTGGCGTCCAGATAGCCCTCTTTCAGGCTGCGGTTACCGGTGTTCAGGCCCAGCTCCGTTTTCGCCTCTTTATGCGGCTTTTTGCTCTGGATATTGACCAGCCCGCCCGGCGAACCGCCGCCGTAGAGCACGGATGATGGCCCTTTCAGAATATCAACGCTCTCAATCAGCAGCGGATCGATTCGCGCCTTGGTGTTCCCGGTGACGTTGTAGGGAAGCTGCAGGCCGTTGTAGAACTCCTGTTCAACGTTAAACCCGCGGATCTTGTATTCGCTCATGTAGGAGGTGCTGCCGCGCACCTCCGTCGAGACGCCGGGCGCATAGCGCAGGATCTCGTTTACCGAGCGGGCCTGCCGCTGCTCAATCTCTTTCGCCGCAATGGTGTTGATCACCTGCGGGGTTTTGCTTTCCGCTACGGCTGACTTCGTGGCGCTGTTGGTCCAGGCGGGAAGCGCGCTGCCCTGCTCTGTTCCGGTCACCAGGATGGTGGATTCCTCTGCGAAAGCCTGCGTCTGCCCTGCCAGCGTGACGGCGCCCGCCAGCGCACATACCGCAAAACGAGAAGTACTCATGGTGTTGTCTTGTTATTAGATGATATTGGGAACGGCAATTATTATCATTCCCATTAACAAAGCAATATGGGCGGAGAAAAACAGGCGTTTGTATTAAGTTTCGCCATGGCGTGCCGATAACCCTGAGATAGTCTGTCAATTATCGAGGAGCCTTCTGGCGTGAGTAACTACAGTGCGCAGTTCCTGAAACAAAATCCGCTGGCGGTATTAGGGGTGTTACGCGACCTGAAAAAAGGTGAGGTGCCGCTGCGCATCAGCGCGTCAGCCAGTCAGTTTATCAGCAAGATCCTGGACGTGACGGCGGAGCACCTGATCGTCGATCTCGGCAGCCAGGATTATGAAAACCGCGTCGCGCTGGAGGCAGAGAATCTCTCGGTAATGGCCGAAACGCACGGTGCAAAAGTCGAGTTTGTGCTGCCTCGCCTGACCGCGACGGCGTATCAGGGCCTGCCTGCCTTTATGGCACCGCTGCCCGCTAACCTCTGGTTCGTGCAGCGCCGGGAGTATTTTCGCATCAGCGCCCCGCTTCACCCCGCCTATTTCTGTAAGGCAAAAATGCCGGACAAAAAAGAGATCCGCTTTCGCCTTTTCGATCTGTCGCTGGGCGGTATGGGAGCGTTGATGGATACGCCGAAGCCGGAAGGCCTGGTGGAAGGCATGCGTTTTAGCCAGATTGAGCTGGACATGGGCGGATGGGGACGCTTCTGGTTTGACGCCCAGCTGATTGCCATCAGCGAGCGCAGGGTGGTAGACGGCAAAAACGAAACCGTTACCACGCCGCGCCTGAGCTTTCGCTTCCTGAACGTCGGGCCCGGTGCCGAGCGCGAGCTCCAGCGCATCATCTTTTCACTGGAGCGTGAAGCGCGGGAGCGCGCGAACAAAGTGCGCTGAAGGACGTCGGGCAGCGTGCTGCCGCCCGACAGCGGCGTTACATGGCATCCATCGCTTTCTGTACTTTCCAGATATAGCGCGGAGCCTGTGCCGACGGATGATTCTTCACAACGTGGTCGAAAAATTCGTCTTTATCCATATCGTTAATCTCTTCAATCGCCTCTTTGCGATCGGACGAGAAGGTCCTGAGCAGCGCCCCGGCACCGTTAACGTACGACACCACCAGCGCATATTGCATGACCTCCGGATCTTCAATGCCCTTCAGAATGCCATGTTCCAGAATGCTCAGGTAAGCCGTCCCCATAGAGATATTACGCTCCGGGTTTTTCAGCTCGCTGGTGGACGGCTGCCCCTTCCAGCCCATGTAGCGATAAACCTCTCTCCCTGCCGTCGAGGCTTTTAACTGCATCAGCCCCACCGCGTTCGATTTACTCACCAGCGTCGGGTTACCGCCGGATTCCACCGCAATGATCGCCGTGACCAGACGCGGGCTGACGCCCCAGGCCTTTCCGGCTTGTTCGCTGATCGGCATCCACTGCATGGCCCGCTTCACCGGGACTTCAGGGTTCCAGGGGGGGTTCTGATAATCATGTTTTGAACTACAGCCAGCGAGCAGCACAATCAAAAAAGCAAACCATCTCAATTTCACGTCATCTATCCTTATAGCCGGTCATCGCGGTACGTCGCCTCTTGTCGCAGGCGACGGATAAGCGGCATGATATAGACAATTAGATTCTCATTCAGCAAGGAATTGCCATGTCTCAGTTTCATCTCATCGCCCCGTCGGGCTATTGCATCAACCAGGAGGCGGCGCTGCGGGGCGTTCAGCGCCTGCTGGAGATGGGCCATCAGGTAGAAAATCAGACGATTATCCCCCGCCGCATGCAGCGTTTTGCCGGTACGGAGGCGCAGAGGCTGAGCGATATCAACGGCCTGGCGAAGCTGGAAGGCGCTAACAACATCGTGCTGGCCGTGCGCGGCGGCTACGGAGCTAGCCGGCTGCTGGAGAGCATTGACTGGGCCGGGCTGGCGGCACGCCAGCAGCAGGATCCGCTGCTGATCTGCGGGCACAGCGATTTCACCGCGATCCAGCTCGGCCTGCTGGCGCTGCATAACGTCATCACCTTTAGCGGCCCGATGCTGGCCGGTAACTTTGGCGCGCCGACGCTGGATGCGTTTACTGAGGAACATTTCTGGCGCGCCCTGCAAAACCCGACCTTCACCGTCGAGTGGCAGGGCAACGGACCGCACTGGGAGTGTGAAGGCCAGCTGTGGGGAGGAAACCTGGCAATGCTGGTGTCGCTGATTGGCACGCCGTGGCTGCCGCAAATTGAAGGCGGGATCCTGGTGCTGGAAGATATCAACGAACACCCGTTCCGCGTCGAGCGCATGCTGCTGCAGCTGTACCACGCCGGGATCCTCGATCGCCAGTCGGCCATCGTGCTGGGCAGCTTCAGCGGCTCAGCGCCGAACGATTACGATGCGGGCTATACGCTGGAGACGATGGTTGATTTCATTCGCTCCCGGCTGGATATTCCGGTGATCGCCGGGCTGGATTTCGGCCATGAGCAGCAAACCGTCACGCTGCCGCTGGGCGCACAGGCGATTCTGAGGCACGACAGGTCGGGCAGCCGCTTAACCATGCACGGTCATCCGGTCTTAAAGGCATAAAAAAGCCGTTATTCCCCCTCAATAAAACGCAGATGTCGTTGTTAATATGTTAGGGTTTTAATAACAGCGTTCACATTGAGGTGGGAGTAAGACGACATTGGGTGCCACAGCGATAATCAGTCTTTTCATTCTGGGTTCCATCCTGGTAACCTTCAGCATTTTATTAAGTTCATTTTCATCGCGTCTTGGCATACCTATTCTTGTCATTTTCCTTGCTATCGGCATGCTGGCAGGAATCGACGGTATCGGCGGTATCCCCTTCGATAATTACCCTTTCGCCTACATGGTGAGTAACCTCGCGCTGGCGGTCATTTTGCTCGACGGCGGCATGCGCACCCAGGCAAGCTCGTTTCGCGTTGCCTTAGGCCCGGCGCTGTCCCTGGCGACCGTCGGCGTGCTAATAACCTCCGGCCTGACCGGCATGATGGCCGCCTGGCTGTTTAACCTCGATATGATGGAGGGCCTGCTGATTGGCGCGATTGTTGGCTCTACCGATGCGGCGGCGGTCTTCTCCCTGCTCGGCGGCAAAGGGCTAAACGAACGCGTTGGCTCAACGCTTGAGATTGAATCCGGCAGTAACGATCCGATGGCGGTATTCCTGACCATCACCCTGATTGAGATGATCCAGCAGCACGAAACCGGCCTGAGCTGGATGTTTGCCTGGCACATCCTGCAGCAGTTTGGTCTGGGGATTATCATTGGCCTGGGCGGCGGTTACCTGCTCCAGCATACGATCAACCGTATCTCTCTACCTTCCGGCCTCTATCCACTGCTGGCCCTGAGCGGCGGCATTCTGATTTTTGCCGTTACCACCGCGCTGGACGGCAGCGGTATCCTGGCGGTTTACCTCTGCGGGTTCCTGCTGGGCAACCGGCCGATTCGTAACCGCTATGCGATCCTGCAAAACTTTGACGGGCTGGCCTGGCTGGCGCAGATCGCCATGTTCCTGGTGCTGGGCCTGCTGGTGACGCCTTCCGACCTGCTGCCCATCGTCGTGCCGGCGCTGCTTTTATCGGCGTGGATGATCTTCATCGCCCGCCCGCTGTCGGTGTTTGCCGGCCTGCTGCCGTTCCGTGGGTTTAACCTGCGCGAGCGGGTGTTTATCAGCTGGGTGGGGCTGCGCGGCGCGGTGCCGATTATTCTGGCGGTGTTCCCGATGATGGCCGGGCTGGACAATGCCCGTCTGTTCTTCAATGTCGCCTTCTTCGTGGTGCTGGTGTCGCTGCTGTTTCAGGGGACCTCGCTGGGCTGGGCGGCGAAAAAAGCCAGGGTGGTGGTGCCGCCCGTCGGCTGGCCGGTCTCCCGCGTGGGGCTGGATATTCACCCCGAGAATCCGTGGGAGCAGTTTGTCTATCAGCTGAGCGCCGACAAATGGTGCGTGGGCGCCTCCCTGCGCGATCTGCATATGCCCGCTGAGACGCGCATTGCCGCGCTGTTCCGGGATAACGCCCTGCTTCACCCGACCGGCAGCACGCGGCTGCGCGAGAACGATATCCTCTGCGTGATAGGCCGCGAGCGCGACCTCCCTGCCCTCGGCAAGCTGTTCAGCCAGTCGCCGCCGGTGGCGCTGGATCAGCGTTTCTTTGGTGATTTTATTCTCGAAGCCAGCGCCAGCTTTGCCGACGTCGCGCTGATTTACGGTCTGGAAGAGGGCCTGGCGGACGGCAACGGTCAGCAAACGCTGGGTGAAATAATCCAGCGGCTGCTCGGGGCTGCGCCGGTTGTGGGTGACCAGGTGGAGTTCGCCGGGATGATCTGGACGGTAGCCGAAAAAGAGGATAACGCGGTGCGTAAGGTCGGTATGCGCCCAATGGATGAGGAACCGGAGTAGCGGATTCTTCCGGGTAAGCGCAGGCGCTTACCCGGAACAGGAGTGCGTTACACCGTCACAACCGGCACGCGCGGCGCCAGCGCGCACATCAGCTCATAGCCGACGGTGCCCGCCGCGGCGGCCACATCATCAATTTTGACCTCGTTGCCCCACAGCTCAACCGGTGAACCAATGCCCGCCTGCGGGCACGGCGTTAAATCTACGGCCAGCATGTCCATTGAAACGGTGCCCACGGTGCCCGTGCGAACGCCGTCGATCCACACCGGCGTGCCGCTCGGGGCGATGCGCGGATACCCGTCCGCGTAGCCTCCCGCCACGATACCGATACGCTGTTCGCCCGAGGCCCGGTAGCGGCTGCCGTAGCCCACCGAATCCCCCGTTTTTAGCGTCTGCACGCCAATAATTTCGCTGCGCAGGGTCATGACCGGCTTGAGGCCGCTGTTGGCGATATCCTGCCACTGCCCGGAGGGTGACGCCCCGTACAGAACGATCCCCGGACGCACCCAGTCGTAGTGTGCCTCAGGATGCCAGAGGGTGGCCGCCGAGTTCGACAGCGAGCGCGGACAGTCCAGCCCTTCTGCCGCCTGCTCGATGCGCACCATGGCATCGGCGATCCCGTCAGGCTTTTCCGCATCGGCGAAGTGCGCCATCAGGGTCATCTCACCGACGTTTTTCAGCGCGCGAAGCTGCTGCCAGACCGTATGCACCCGCTCGGGCTGGAAGCCAAGGCGGTTCATACCGCTGTTCACCTTAAGATAGATATCCAGCGGGGCATGCAGCTTAGCGTCCTGAATGGCCTTGATCTGCCAGTTACTGTGGACGCTGGTGGTCAGGCGGTACTTATCCAGCAGGGGCAGATCGTCCGCGTGGAAAAAACCTTCGAGCAGCAGAATCGGCCCCTTCCAGCCGCGCTCGCGCAGCAGGATGGCCTCTTCAAGATTGAGTAAAGCAAATCCATCGGTAGCGCCCAGCGCGCTCCAGACACGGTCGATACCATGTCCGTAGGCGTTGGCTTTAACCACCGACCAGACGCGGGAACCTGGCGCAGCACGGCGAACAATTTGCAGGTTGTCCTTCAGCGCCTGCAAATCCAGCTGAGCCAGAATTGGACGGGACATGACGACTCCTTAATTATGCGCGCCGTGCAGGTGCTGGTGGCGCGATGGGGTAAACCCTGATTGATAGCGTGCGGCGCTCAGATCGTCAAACGGAATTGCCGGCGTGCGCCCGGAGATCAGGTCGCTCAGCAGCTGACCGGAGCCGCAGGCCATGGTCCAGCCGAGCGTGCCGTGGCCGGTGTTGGTCCACAGGTTTTTGTACGGCGTACGGCCCACAATCGGCGTGCCGTCTGGCGTCATCGGACGCAGTCCGGTCCAGAACGTCGCCTGTTCAATGAAGCCGCCGCGCGGGAAGAGATCGCCCACCACCATCTCCAGCGTTTCACGACGAGGCTTGAGCAGTTCGGTATTGAAGCCGACAATTTCCGCCATGCCGCCGACGCGGATGCGGTTGTCAAAGCGGGTGATCGCAATTTTGTAGGTTTCATCCAGGATGGTAGAGACCGGCGCGCCGCTGTCCTCTTTTACCGGAATGGTCAGGGAATAGCCCTTAAGCGGGTAGACCGGAATATCCAGAATGCCCTTCAGCATCGCGGTGGAGTATGAACCAAACGCCATCACGTAGGCGTCGGCCTTGATCACCTCGTCGCCACACTTCACGCCGTAAATCTTTTCCCCTTCCGACAGGAGCTTGTCGACCGAAGTGTTGAAGCGGAACGTCACTCCGGCCTGCTCGCACATCTGCGCCAGACGCTGGGTGAAAAGCTGGCAGTCGCCGGTTTCATCATTGGGTAAGCGCAGGCCGCCCGTCAGCTTGTGGGCCACCTCTGCCAGCGCCGGCTCCACCTGCGCCAGCTGGCTGGCTTCGAGCAGCTGGTAAGGGACGCCCGCGTCTTCAAGCACGGCGATGTCGCGGGTGGCGTTTTCATACTGTTGCGCGGTGCGGAATAGCTGGAGCGTGCCGCCCTGGCGCCCCTCGTACTCGATACCCGTTGCGGTGCGCAGCGCCTTCAGGCAATCGCGGCTGTACTCCGCCAGGCGCACCATGCGCCCTTTGTTTTCCATGTAGTGGCGCGTGTCGCAGTTACGCAGCATCTGCCACATCCACTTAAGCTGGAACTGCGTGCCGTCCAGGCCGATCGCCAGCGGCGCATGGCGCTGGAACATCCACTTAATTGCCTTCAGCGGTACGCCGGGTGCCGCCCACGGCGCAGCATAGCCCGGGGAGATTTGCCCGGCATTCGCCGCGCTGGTTTCCATCGCCGGACCGGATTCGCGATCGATAACGGTAACCTCATGTCCCGCCTGACTTAAATACCAGGCGCTGGTTACGCCAACGACGCCACTTCCCAGTATGACAACACGCATAGCCACTCCATTATGTGCAAAAGAACAATCATCTAATTACAGATTGATAACCTAGTTGAAAATATTATTCAACATATGACTTTTTTATGGTGACTTAACTCACATATCCCTCTGTATAAGGGGATAGCGGTTATTTGGCATCTCCTGCTGCGCGTTATTTTTAACCAGTAGAAAATTCTGTGAGCACCGCTTTTTTTGCCGTATTGAAAACGCGAAATCGCAAAGAAAAAATTTTCTGCGTCCCGCGTATTTGAATGGGGTGATCTATGCTTGAAAGGAGGCTCTCCAGACAGAGAGAGCTACCAACAACGAGGGCGCGCTAATGGCTACAATAGATTCCATGTCCAGGGACAGCACCCGTCTGAGCGATGGACCCGACTGGACCTTCGAGTTGCTGGATGTCTACCTGGCGGAGATCGACCGGGTGGCAAAACTCTATCGTCTGGATACCTATCCCCATCAAATTGAGGTCATCACCTCCGAACAGATGATGGACGCCTACTCCAGCGTCGGGATGCCGATTAACTATCCCCACTGGTCGTTCGGGAAAAAATTCATTGAGACAGAGCGGCTCTATAAGCACGGGCAGCAGGGGCTGGCGTATGAAATCGTCATTAACTCCAACCCGTGTATCGCCTACCTGATGGAGGAGAACACCATTACCATGCAGGCGCTGGTGATGGCGCATGCCTGCTACGGGCATAACTCGTTCTTCAAAAACAACTATCTGTTCCGCAGCTGGACGGACGCCAGCTCCATCGTCGATTACCTGATCTTTGCCCGTAAATACATTACCGACTGCGAAGAGCGCTACGGCGTGGACGAGGTGGAGAAGCTGCTGGACTCCTGCCACGCGCTGATGAACTACGGCGTTGACCGCTATAAGCGCCCGCAGAAGATTTCGTTGCAGGAAGAGAAAGCCCGACAGAAGAGCCGCGAGGAGTACCTGCAAAGCCAGGTGAATATGCTGTGGCGCACCCTGCCGAAACGCGAGGAGGAGAAAACCGTCGCCGAGGCGCGCCGCTACCCTTCCGAGCCGCAGGAAAACCTGCTCTACTTTATGGAGAAGAACGCCCCGCTGCTGGAGCCATGGCAGCGCGAGATCCTGCGCATCGTGCGCAAGGTGAGCCAGTATTTCTATCCCCAGAAGCAGACCCAGGTCATGAACGAGGGCTGGGCAACCTTCTGGCACTACACCATTCTTAACCACCTGTATGACGAAGGAAAAGTCACCGAGCGGTTTATGATGGAGTTTCTGCACAGCCACACCAACGTGGTGTTCCAGCCGGCCTATAACAGCCCGTGGTACAGCGGCATCAACCCGTACGCGCTCGGCTTTGCCATGTTCCAGGACATCAAGCGCATCTGCCAGTCGCCAACGGAAGAGGACAAATACTGGTTCCCGGATATTGCGGGCTCCGACTGGCTGGAAACGCTGCACTTCGCGATGCGTGATTTCAAGGATGAGAGCTTCATCAGCCAGTTTATGTCGCCGAAGATCATGCGTGATTTCCGCTTCTTCACCGTGCTGGACGATGACCGCAACAACTTCCTTGAAATCTCCGCGATCCATAACGAAGAGGGCTATCGCGAGATCCGCTCGCGCCTGTCGTCTCAGTACAACCTGAGCAACCTGGAGCCGAATATTCAGGTCTGGAACGTGGATCTGCGCGGCGACCGCTCTCTGACGCTGCGCTATATCCCGCACAACCGCGCGCCGCTGGATAAAGGGCGTAAGGAAGTGCTGAAGCACGTGCATCGCCTGTGGGGATTTGACGTATTGCTGGAACAGCAGAACGAAGACGGCAGCGTGGAGCTGCTGGAGCGGTGTCCGGCGCGCCTGAATACGCTGTAGCGCCAGCGGGCGAAAAAAAACCTCTCAGCCGAGAGGTTTTTTTATTTCAGCGGCCCTGAATGGCCAAATCGCCCGGCAGGGTTTTCTGCATCCGGTGCCAGATTTCCCCGGAGTCGTGACCGTAGCGACGTACCGTTTCATAGACCTGATCGTGCAGCCCTTCGGTGCAGAGCTTGCTCAGCTTATGGTAGAAGCCGAGCGCCAGGCTGCGGGCTTCAGGGTTGGCAAAGTAGTGACGGCCAATGCGCGTATACAGCCCCTTCATGCCGTTCAGGATCAGACCATAAATCGGATTGCCGGACGCAAACGCCAGACCGCGGAACACGTTGTAGTCGAGGGTCGCAAAAGCGTCCGCGTGGTCTTCCACCTCGTTGGCGGTGGCGAGCACCTTCAGGGCATCTTCAGGATGCTGGCGAAACGCGGTGCGGATAAAAATGGTGGCGATGTTGGTACGCACAGAAAGCAGATTATCAATCAGCTGCGGTACGCTTTCGTGATCGAGACGCGCCAGCGTTTCCAGAATATTCAGCCCGGACGTTTCCCAGAAGTTGTTCACTTTAGTGGGCTTGCCATGCTGTATCGTCAACCAGCCATCGCGCGCCAGACGCTGGAGCACTTCTCGCAGCGTGGTACGGGTAACGCCAATCAGTTCAGAGAGTTCGCGTTCAGCAGGTAGAATTGATCCCGCAGGGAAACGATTATTCCAGATGCTTTCAATGATGTACTCTTCCGCGAAACCCGCCGGGCTCTGCGCCTTAATGACCATAGTGAGATTTCCATTACACAGCTTTTAGCAAATTGCACTCATCATACCAGAGGCGGACAGAGGCAGATAGCGCAGCAGAGGCAGAAAAGAGGGATCGACGTTTCATTTTTATGAAATTTACAAACGGGCTTTATCCCCCTCTCCGCCGCCATTTTGCGTATACTGATGTCTTGTCTTACTTGACGGGGAAAGGACGTCTGTCGTGGAAATTTCACTTGGCCGCGCGCTGTGGCGCAACTTTTTAGGCCAGTCACCTGACTGGTACAAACTCACTCTACTGGTATTCCTGATCGTCAATCCCGTGGTCTTTCTGGTAAACCCCTTTGTTGCCGGGTGGCTGCTGGTTGCCGAGTTTATCTTTACCCTGGCGATGGCGCTGAAGTGCTATCCGCTGCTGCCCGGCGGCCTGCTGGCGCTGGAAGCCGTGGCCATCGGCATGACCAGCGCGGAGCACGTTAAAAACGAGATTGCGTCGAACCTTGAGGTCCTGCTGCTGCTGATCTTTATGGTGGCCGGGATCTACTTTATGAAGCAGCTGCTGCTGTTTATCTTCACGCGCCTGTTGCTGAGCATTCCGTCAAAAACGCTGCTCTCGCTGGCCTTTTGTCTCGCCGCGGCCTTCCTTTCGGCCTTCCTGGACGCGCTGACGGTGGTGGCGGTTGTAATCAGCGTCGCCGTCGGTTTTTACGGTATTTACCACCGGGTGGCTTCGTCTCGTCCCGGCGAAAGCCTGCAGGACGACAGCCACGTTGAGGCCCATAACCGCGAGGTGCTGGAACAGTTCCGCGCGTTTTTGCGCAGCCTGATGATGCATGCGGGCGTAGGTACGGCGCTCGGCGGCGTGATGACCATGGTCGGGGAGCCGCAAAACCTGATCATCGCTAAAGCGGCAGAGTGGCATTTTGGCGAGTTTTTCCTGCGCATGGCGCCGGTCAGCGTGCCGGTGCTGATCTGCGGCTTAGCGACCTGCGTGCTGGTCGAAAAATTCAACCTCTTTGGCTATGGCGCTCGGCTGCCCGAGCCGGTCCGCACGGAGCTGCACAAGTTTGACGAGCAGAGCCGCAAGCAGCGCACGCGCCAGGAGACGCTGCGCCTGATTGCGCAGGGCATCATCGGCGTGTGGCTTATCGCGGCGCTGGCCTTCCACCTTGCGGAAGTCGGGTTAATTGGTTTGTCGGTGATTATTCTCGCGACCAGCTTCGGCGGCGTAACGGATGAACACGCCATCGGCAAAGCGTTTACCGAGGCGCTGCCGTTTACCGCCCTGCTGGCGGTGTTTTTCGCCGTCGTGGCGGTGATTATTGACCAGCATCTGTTCGCGCCAATTATCGCGTTTGTGCTTCAGGCCTCGCCGGACTCGCAGCTTACGCTGTTCTATCTCTTCAACGGCCTGCTGTCCTCGATATCCGATAACGTCTTCGTCGGAACGGTGTATATCAACGAAGCCAAAGCCGCGATGGAGCAAGGGATCGTCAGCACCGGGCAGTTTGAGCTTCTGGCGGTAGCCATCAACACCGGGACCAACCTGCCCTCCGTTGCGACACCGAACGGCCAGGCGGCATTCCTGTTCCTGCTGACCTCGGCGCTGGCGCCACTCATACGTCTTTCTTATGGAAGAATGGTCTGGATGGCGCTGCCGTATACGCTGGTGCTCACCCTTGTTGGTTTGCTTTGCATCAAAATTACTCTCGTTCCCTGTACGCAATGGCTGTTACAAGCGGGTATACTTGCGGCGCATTAAAATTCGTTTACACTGCGCTTTCTAAGCATGTTCCAGGGAAATGATTATGTTGCGATTTTTGAACCAGTGCTCACGCGGTCGCGGAGCCTGGTTGTTGATGGCCCTGACCGCCTTCGCGCTGGAAATGGTCGCGCTGTGGTTTCAGCATGTGATGGGGCTGAAACCATGCGTGCTGTGTATATATGAGCGCTGTGCGCTGTTCGGCATTATGGGCGCGGGTCTGGTCGGTGCGATTGCCCCCAACACGCCGTTACGCTATGGGGCGATTGCCATCTGGCTGTACAGCGCCTGGAAAGGGATTGCGCTTGCCTGGGAGCATACCCAGATGCAGCTTCACCCTTCACCGTTTATGACCTGCGATTTTGCTGCCCGCTTCCCGAGCTGGCTGCCGCTGGATAAATGGCTGCCGCAGGTGTTTGTCGCATCCGGAGACTGCTCCGTGCGCCAGTGGGAATTTCTGACGCTGGAGATGCCGCAGTGGCTGGTAGGCATTTTTGTGGCCTACTTCGTGGTGGCGCTGCTGGTGCTGATTGCCCAGCCGTTCAGGCCGAAGAAACGCGATTTGTTCGGAAGGTAAAAGCAAAACGGCAACGATAGTTGCCGTTTTTAGTTTTTGCGCCCTCTCCCGTGGAAGAGGGTTGGGGTGAGGGCATCAGGCCGCACCCCAATAAAAAACCGCCTCGGCGGTTTTTTTTATTATCAACGGTTGGGATGATTCAGAATGTGGTCTTCCCAGTCCCGCACCTCAGACTCTTTCACCGCAATGTGGCGCACGGAAATGCGTTCGCCGTGCATCGCCGCTTTGGATCCCGTCAGCAGCGGGTGCCACGCCGGGAGATCCTTTCCTTCCGCCAGCAGGCGATAGGCGCAGGTGTGCGGCAGCCACTCGAAGGTCGGCAGGTTTTCACGGGTTAGTTTGATGCAGTCCGGTTCGTATTCGAAACGGCGCTCGTAGTTGCGGCACTGGCAGGTTTTGATGTTTAGCTGCCTGCAGGCTACGTTGGTGAAATAGATTTCGTCCGAATCTTCATCCATCAGCTTATGCAGGCAGCACTGCCCGCAGCCGTCACACAACGATTCCCACTCCGCGTCGGTCATTTCGTCGAGAGTTTTGCTTTGCCAGAAAGGAATATCGTTCATCAGGATGTCCACACGTCAAAATAGAGCGCACCTTATAACGAGTCTGGCACGTTGATGCAAGTTTTGCCGCCCTTTTCGGGCGGCAAGGCGCTTTTACAGCACGCGGGTTTTCAGCGACTGGCCATTAAAGCTGACGTCCAGTTCATCGCCGCTGTGCAGGGGACCCACGCCTTCCGGGGTGCCGGTGAGGATCACATCGCCGGGCTTAAGGGTGAAGAAGCGGCTCATGTAGGCAATCAGCGGGACGATCTTGTGGATCATGTCAGCGGTGGTGCCCTGCTGGCGGACCGCGCCGTTGACCGTCAGGCTGAGCGTCGTGTTCTGCGGATCGTCGGAAAATTCGCTTACCGGAACGAAACCGGAGATGGGGCAAGAATTATCAAAGCCCTTGGCTTTTTCCCACGGCTGCCCCGCCTTCTTCATTTTGCCCTGCACGTCGCGCAGGGTCAGATCCAGCGCAACACCGTAACCCGCAATCGCTTTCTGCACGTGATCTTCGGTGGCCTGGCGCAGCGTCGCGCCTATCAGCACCGCCAGCTCCACTTCATGATGCACCGAGCCAAGCCCCTGCGGGAGCACCAGCGGCTGGCGAATATCGCACAGCGCGGTTTCTGGCTTGATAAACAGAACCGGCTCCTCCGGCACGGCGCTGCCCATCTCCTGAATATGTTTCGCATAGTTGCTGCCCACGCAGACCACTTTGCTGACGGGATAATCCAGTAATGCACCTTGCCAGTTATGATGTTGATACATGGTCGACCCCTAATCGGTTGAGAAGTTGATCCCGGAAAGAGCGGGAGTTATTTCTTTCCGCTCGCCTCAAGATGCTGTTTTAATAAATTCTCCGGCGGTGGCGGAAGCTGTAAATAATAGCCTTGATCCGCTAATGCCTTTTTCACTTTTTCCAGATCGGCATTGACCAGCTTCTTGCGGCCATCCAGCGGCAGCAGCATCGCCAGCTGCGGTCGGCCAAAGCTTTTCATTAATTCTTCCGGCACGCGGGAAAAATCGTCTTTCTTTTCGACATAAAGATAGGTCTGGTCGCGGCTGGTACTTCTGTAGATCACACAAAACATGTTTTTACTCTGAATTAACGGGTGGTTGCTTGCCTCAATATACTCCTGACTATAACATGCCTGATACTCTTCGGAATATCGCGGCGATGTGTTGCGGTTAATAGCAAATTGAGTAAGGCCAGGATGTCAAATACGCCCATCGAGCTTAAAGGCAGTAGCTTCACCTTATCAGTGGTTCATTTGCATGATGCAAAACCCGAGGTTATTCGTCAGGCGTTAGAAGACAAAATCGCGCAGGCTCCCGCTTTTCTTAAGCATGCGCCCGTCGTCATCAATGTAAGCGACCTTGAGGGTCCGGTGAACTGGAAGCGACTCCAGCAGGCCGTCGCCTCAACGGGGTTGCGCATCGTGGGCATCAGCGGCTGCAAAGACGCTGAGCTGAAAGCCGAAATTGACCGGGCAGGTTTGCCGCTGCTGAGCGAAGGCAAAGAAAAAGCCCCCCGCGCAGCGCCTGCAACCGTTCCCGTTCCCCCGCCTCCGGCGCAAAACGTAACCGCTGTCACAAAAACGCGATTGATTGATCTGCCGGTTCGTTCCGGTCAGCGCATTTATGCGCCAAACTGTGATCTGATCGTTACAAGCCACGTCAGCGCGGGCGCTGAACTGATTGCAGATGGCAATATTCACGTTTACGGTATGATGCGTGGACGTGCGCTTGCGGGTGCCAGCGGCGATCGAGAAGCACAAATATTTTGTACTCACCTGACGGCAGAACTGGTGTCTATCGCAGGTGAATATTGGCTGAGCGATAAAATCCCAGCCGAATTTTATGGCAAAGCGGCCCGTCTGCAGCTGGCAGACAACGCTTTGACCGTTCAACCGTTAAATTGATCCCTTTTAACAAGGAATTTCTATGGCACGCATTATTGTTGTGACTTCGGGTAAAGGAGGCGTTGGCAAGACCACCTCCAGCGCGGCCATCGCTACTGGTTTGGCCCAGAAGGGAAAGAAAACCGTCGTAATCGACTTCGATATCGGTCTGCGTAACCTGGACCTGATTATGGGCTGCGAGCGTCGCGTGGTGTATGACTTCGTGAACGTCATTCAGGGCGATGCCACCCTTAACCAGGCGTTGATTAAAGACAAGCGCACCGAGAACCTCTACATTCTCCCGGCGTCCCAGACCCGCGATAAAGATGCCCTCACCCGCGAAGGCGTGGAGAAGGTGCTCGACGATCTGAAAAAAATGGAGTTCGACTTCGTGGTCTGCGACTCCCCTGCCGGTATCGAGACCGGCGCGCTGATGGCGCTTTACTTCGCGGATGAAGCCATCATCACCACCAACCCGGAAGTCTCGTCGGTACGTGACTCCGACCGTATTCTCGGCATTCTGGCCTCAAAATCCCGCCGCGCGGAAAATGGCCAGGAGCCGATCAAAGAGCACCTTCTGCTGACCCGCTACAACCCGGGCCGCGTGAATAAAGGTGATATGCTGAGCATGGAAGACGTGCTGGAGATCCTGCGCATCAAACTGGTTGGCGTCATCCCGGAAGATCAGTCCGTGCTGCGCGCATCAAACCAGGGCGAGCCGGTGATTCTGGATACACAGGCAGACGCGGGTAAAGCGTATGCGGATACCGTTGACCGTCTGCTGGGAGAAGAACGTCCTTTCCGCTTCATTGAAGAAGAGAAGAAAGGTTTCCTCAAACGCCTGTTCGGAGGATAAGTTATGGCATTACTGGACTTTTTTCTCTCGCGGAAAAAAAGCACCGCCAACATCGCAAAAGAACGTCTGCAAATCATCGTTGCGGAGCGCCGTCGTAGCGACGCCGAGCCGCACTACCTGCCGCAGCTGCGTAAAGACATTCTGGAAGTGATCTGCAAATACGTGCAGATTGACCCGGAAATGGTCACCGTTCAGCTGGAGCAAAAAGACGGGGATATTTCAATTCTGGAGCTGAACGTGACGCTTCCGGAAGCGGAAGAGTCACGTTAAATCGTTTGTGGTTCGTAACCCCGGCAGGCGCAGCGCCACCGGGGAAAATATGCCGGGTATATGCCCGGCATATTTGTTAGCGCGGATACCCTTCCAGCAGGGTATTCAGGCGTTCGGCCATCAGTTCACCCCGCCATCCCGCGACCAGCTCCGGCAGGCCGTTCTGCGGCTTTAACTTCCAGTGCCAGTTCAGCAGCTGGTTAATCTGACGACGTGAAGCCAGCAGCTCCGCGCTCAGCCTGCTTTCGCTCGCCACCGCCTGCACCAGCGCTTTGATATCCTTAAACGCCTTGCGGTATCCCGGCATATCCATCAGGTTTAGCAGCGGCTCCGGCAGCGCCTCTTCCGGCAGCTGCCGGGCTTTCTCAACCAGCGCGAGCAGGGTTTTGCCGTGGAAGCGGATCTCGCTCCCGGAAAGGCCGATGCTGTCCAGCTCGCCAAGACTGCCCGGCATGTAGCGCGCTACGGCCCACAGATGCTCTTCGCGCACCACGAAATTAACCGCCAGGTCACGCTCGCGCGCTTTACGCAGGCGCCAGTCGGCCAGCAGCTGCAGGCAAGCCAGCTGGCGCGTGCGCAGCTGCCAGGCGTTGGTGATATCACGCCAGGCCTCTTTCGGGTCAACGACTTCCTGACGACGCTGTTGGGTCATGCGGCACTCGTCCAGCGCGGCGTCCAGCCAGCCGGAGGCTTCCGCCTCCTTCATGAGCTGGCCGGCGATCGGCAGCAGGTAGAACACGTCTGCCGCGGCATATTCAAGCTGGCGCGCCGTCAGCGGACGCGCCAGCCAGTCGGTGCGGGACTCGCTCTTATCGAGCGTCAGGCCGGTGTACTCTTCCACCATCGCCGCAAAGCCCCAGGAGAGCGGACGACCGCTGAACGCCGCGAGGATCTGGGTGTCAATCAGCGGCTGCGGCATGATGCCAAAGGTGTTGAGGAATACTTCCAGATCTTCACTGCCTGCATGCAGATATTTCGTTACGGCGGTATCAAGCAACAGCTCGCGCATTGGCGCCCAGTCGGTGATGCCAAGGGGGTCAATCAACGACACGTTTTTGCCGTCATACATCTGAATCAGACCCAGCTGGGGGTAGTACGTTCGGGTGCGGACAAATTCCGTATCCAGGGCGATAGCGGGGAAATCACGCGTCACCTCGCACAGCGAAGCCAGCTCGTCGTTGGTAGTGATCATCTGGTAATTCAAATCGGACTCTCTTTTGTTTGCGCCCATAAAAAACGCCGGCTTAACCGGCGTCTGGGCGATTAACGTGAAGCTCAGGCCTTATTGTCCACGTTGGCACGGGCTTCGTCACGTAATTCTCGTCGTAATATCTTCCCGACGTTGGATTTCGGCAGCTCGTCGCGGAATTCCACCAGCTTCGGCACTTTATATCCCGTCAGGTGACGGCGACAGAAGGTTATCAGCTCCTCTTCCGTCAGCGAACCCTGTTTTCTGACCACAAATATCTTCACCGCTTCGCCGCTGCTGCCGGACGGGACGCCCACTGCCGCCACTTCCAGCACGCCGCTGTGCTGCATGACCACATCTTCAATTTCGTTCGGATAGACGTTGAAGCCGGAAACGAGGATCATGTCTTTTTTGCGATCGACGATGCGCAGGAAACCTTCGTCATCCATCACCGCAATGTCGCCGGTGTAGAGCCAGCCGTCTTTGATGATGTCGTCCGTGGCATCCGGACGCTGCCAGTAGCCCAGCATCACCTGCGGCCCTCTTACGCACAGCTCGCCGGGTTCGCCATGAGGCACTTCGTTGCCCTCATCGTCCACCAGCTTTGCTTCCGTCGACGGCACCGGCAGGCCGATGCTGCCGCTGTGGTAGTCAATATCGTGCGGGTTCACGCTGACCAGCGGCGCGCACTCCGTCAGGCCGTAGCCTTCCAGCAGATACTGCCCGGTGAGCTTCACCCAGCGCTCGGCAACGGCCTGCTGGACGGGCATACCGCCGCCCGCCGAAAGGTGCAGCGTGGAAAAATCGAGCTGCTGGAACTCTTTGTTGTTAAGCAGCGCGTTAAACAGGGTGTTCACGCCGGTCATGGCGGTGAACGGGTATTTCGCCAGCTCCTTAACCAGGCCGGGGATGTCGCGCGGGTTTGTGATCAGCACGTTCTGGCCGCCCAGCTCGATAAACAGCAGGCAGTTCATGGTCAGGGCGAAAATGTGATACAGCGGAAGCGCGGTGATCACCAGCTCTTTGCCCGGGTGCAGCAGCGGGCCGTAGGTGGCGTTAACCTGCTCAAGGTTCGCCAGCATGTTGCGATGGGTCAGCATCGCCCCTTTAGCCACGCCGGTGGTGCCACCGGTGTATTGCAGAAACGCCAGATCTTCCGCCACGATTTCCGGCTTCACGTACTGCATCCGGTAGCCCGCATGCAGCGCGCGGCGGAAGGAGATGGCGTCCGGCAGATGGTATTTTGGTACCAGGCGCTTAACGTATTTGACGACAAAGTTGACCAGCGTACCTTTCGCGGTAGAGAGCTGGTCGCCCATGCGCGTCAGGATTACGTGTTTGACCTGGGTTCTTTCAACCACCTTTTCCAGCGTGTGGGCAAAGTTGGAGACGATCACAATCGCCGCCGCACCGCTGTCATTCAGCTGATGCTCCAGCTCGCGCGGGGTGTAAAGCGGGTTGACGTTCACAACGATCATCCCGGCCCTGAGGATCCCGAACAGCGCCACCGGATACTGCAGCAGGTTCGGCATCATCAGCGCGACGCGATCCCCTTTCTGCAACCCCAACCCTTCCTGTAAATAGGCCGCAAACGCCCGGCTGCGCTCTTCCAGCTTACGGAAGGTCATCACTTCGCCCATGTTCACAAATGCGGGCTGGTCAGCATAACGCCGTACCGAGTGTTCAAATAATTCAATCAGGGATTGATAACGGTCAGGATTGATCTCCGCAGGGACATCCGCGGGATAACGGTTAAGCCAAACCTTTTTCAATGCATCACCTCTGAAATGAGTGTTCGTCGTCATCACAGCCCCGATAATAAACAGTTTGTTAACATTATATTAACTCAGCGTACCAGTTTATTAATTGTTCAGATTGCAGGTTGCGAAGCGCGTCACTCTTTTTTTTCGTTTTATCCGTAAAAAAACAGAGACAGCGGCTGAGCCGCTGTCTCTTTTCTATCAATAACAGTAACTTACTCGGTTACGATGGTTTGTACCTGTGCCGGGCCCGGAGTGTACCAGCCCCAGCCACCGTAGCCGTAACGGTACGGATGAGGACCCCACATCCAGGGGTCGATCGGCTGCGGCGGCATGACGACCTGCTGGGCAATACGCCAGCGCTTGTAGCCGTTAACCTGCATGGTCATAAATTTGTACGGCGTATTGCCGATTTTACCCGCCACCGAACCGGTGATCGGGCCGACAACGGTCACCAGCTGTCCACGGAAATCAACCGGGTCGAGGAAGCCGCTAACGTCCGCGTAGATCCGCCCGCGCGAGGCTTCACCCAGAACAGGCCGCGCGCCGCCGTCCAGCGGGACGGTGGCAATTTCCAGGCGGGTTTTACCCTGCTGGTTAACGACGTCAACCACCTTGCCGCCAAACCGCGCTTCCTGGCCAACGTACAGCTCCGGGGCATTCATCACGCGTACCAGATCCTGCTGTGGCGTCGGGCTGGTGCCCTTAATCGCATCAGGAACGGTAACGCACCCGCTCAGCGCTATGGCAAACGCGCCTGCCATAAAAAAGCGTACAACTTTAGTCTGAACCGCCATGATGCGACTCCTTTTTCTCAGTTCCTGTTACTGAGATTCACTCGCGGCCCGGAAGTTTCTTCCACGCGACGGTGTTTCGTAAATAAACCGGTTCAGCGTGTTCAACCGCCACGGTTTTTCCTGCTGCAAGCAGCTGACCGGCGATCGGGAGCATATCTTCAGCGGCAGGCAGGAGCATGTTGCCGTCCACCAGCGTGATGCCGGTATCCTTCGCCATCTCAGGCCATGCCGGCCAGCCGGTTCCGACCGTTGCCCACTCGCCGGTGAGCTGCTTCAGGCGTTCCGTAACGGCTTCAGGCTTAAGCACCGCTTCCGTCTCTTCGCCGTGCCAGACGCCGTTTTCATCGCGGGTATATTCCGCCCAGTACACTTCACCCATGCGGGCATCAATCGCGGCCAGCACGCGGGTGGCCCCGGTCATGCGCCAGGCGCCCTGAGCCATCGTTGCAAGCGTAGAGACGCCGATCATCGGCAGCTCGGCGCCCAGCGCCAGCCCCTGCGCAATGCCAATCCCGATACGTACGCCCGTGAAGCTGCCCGGCCCACGGCCATAGGCCAGCGCGTCGAGATCGGCCAGGGCGGCGTTGCCCTCGGTTAAAATGGTTTTCACCAGGGGCAGAATACGCTGGGTGTGTTCCCGTGGGCACTCTTCGAAATGAGCAAAGATCGTACCGTCGTTCCACAGGGCAACGGAACAGGCCTCTGTCGCGGTATCAATAGCCAGAATTCGCATCAGTCGTCGCGCTCTCGCAATGGTCAGTCACAAAATGGCGCGCATCTTAACACACTCCGGCGAGAATTACTCCGCCGTTGGGTTCGCCAGGAAGCGAACCGCGCGTTTAATATCCCGCGTGCGCGGCGCGGGCGGCAGGCTGGCAAGGAAGGTGGCACCGTAGGGGCGCATCACCAGGCGGTTGTCGCAGATAACCAGCACGCCACGATCGGTAACGTCGCGGATCAGGCGCCCTACCCCCTGTTTAAGGGTAATTACCGCGTCCGGCAGCTGAACGTCGTCGAACGGATCGCCCCCGCGCAGGCGGCAATCCTCCATGCGCGCTTTCAGCAGCGGGTCGTCCGGCGAGGTGAACGGCAGTTTATCGATAATCACCAGCGAGAGCGTATCGCCGCGCACGTCCACCCCTTCCCAGAAGCTGCTGGTCGCCACCAGCAGGGCGTTACCGGCGCTGACGAACTGCTGGAGCAGCTGGCCTTTGCTGGTTTCTCCCTGCAACAGCACCGGCAGGGTCATGGTGGCGCGGAACTGCTCGGCCAGATCGCGCATCATGGCGTGAGAGGTGCAGAGCATAAAGCAGCGGCCGTTGTTGGCCTCAATCATCGGCTTAAGCATTGCCGCCAGATGGCGAGCCGCCCCCGGCTGATTCGGCAGCGGCAGATTGCGCGGCACGCACAGCAGCGCCTGTTTTTCATAGTCAAAAGGGCTCGGCAGAAGCAGGGATTCTGCCTGCTCGATGCCGAGGCGCTCGGTAAAGTGGTGCAGATCGTCATTGACGGACAGCGTGGCGGAGGTAAAGACCCAGGTGCCGGGCTTTTGCGCCATCACCTCTTTGAACTTATCGGCAACGGTCAGCGGCGTCAGCGCCAGGGTGAAGTGGCGAGAGGTGCATTCATACCAGTAGCTGTACCCCGGCTGGTTAATCTCCTTCAGCCGCTTCAGCCGCCCGCGATAGAGCGTGGCGCGCTCAAAGGCGGCGTCCAGCAGGGCGGAGCGTCCAAGAGACAGCTTCGCCACGTCGTAGCAGAGCTCAAGAGCGTCATCGAGCAGCAGCAGCGCGCGCTGAATGTTTTTGTCTGCGAGCAGTTCGCGCAGGTTGCCGCGATAGCCCGGCTCGCCGAGCTGTAAACGGAAGTCCTGCGCGCACTGCGCCAGGCGATCGGCGCACTTTTGCAGCTGCTGGGTGTCTTTTAATTCGGTGCGATAGGCAATGGTGAAATCTTTCGCCAGGTCCTGAAGCTGGCGGCTTGAGAGCGACTGGCCGAAATACTGGCTGGCGATGTCCGGCAGCTGGTGGGCTTCATCGAAGATCATCACCTCCGCTTCGGGAATGAGTTCCCCAAAGCCGCTGTCTTTCACTACCATATCCGCGAGGAACAGGTGGTGGTTGACCACCACCACATCCGCATCCATGGCGGTTTTGCGCGCTTTCACCACAAAGCAGTCTTTATACAGCGGACAGTCGCTGCCGAGGCAGTTATCGTTGGTGCTGGTCACCAGCGGCCAGGCGGGGGAGTCTTCCGGCACGCTCGCGCAGGTGCTGATATCCCCCTCCTCCGTCTGGTTGGCCCAGGCGCGCAGGACAATCACATCGCTCAGGGTTTGCACCGGCAAATCGCCCCCCGCCAGCGCCTGCTGTTCGAGCCGCTCCAGGCAGAGGTAGTTAGAGCGCCCTTTCAGCAGCGCCAGACGGCCTTTGTATTTCAGCGCTTTCGCCACCGTCGGCAGGTCACGGCTGTAGAGCTGGTCCTGCAGCGCTTTTGATCCCGTAGAGATGATCACCTTCTTTTTCGCCCGCAGCGCAGGCGCGAGGTAAGCGTAGGTTTTCCCCGTGCCGGTTCCGGCCTCCACCACCAGAGGCTGCGCCTTGTCGATGGCGTGCGCGACGGCATGCGCCATCTGACGCTGGGGTTCACGCGGCTTAAAGCCGGGAATAGCCTGTGCTAACTGACCTTCTGGGGAAAAATCGTCTGCCACGGTGTTCTCTCACTGTATTTTTGCACAGGGATTATGTCAGCCCATCCTCTCCTGTGCCACCCCAAATAGTGACGACGGCGGAACAATATGGCAGTCTTGCCGGCTGACGACGAAAAATAACGAGGATACGTTTATGACTATTGTGCGCATTGATGCCGAAGCCCGCTGGTCTGATGTGGTGATCCACAACCAGACGCTGTACTACACCGGCGTGCCCGCTAACCTGGACGCCGACGCCTTCGAGCAGACCGCGAACACCCTGGCGCAGATCGACGCCGTGCTGGAAAAACAGGGCAGCGACAAATCCCGCATTCTGGATGCGACGATTTTCCTGGCAAATAAGGACGATTTCGCGGCAATGAATAAAGCCTGGGATGCGTGGGTGGTGGCAGGTCACGCGCCTGTACGCTGTACCGTACAGGCCGCGCTGATGAAACCGGAATATAAGGTAGAGATCAAGATTATCGCGGCGGTGTAAGCCCGTTACTCTTCATCTTCATCCTCAAAACGCGCCACGATCCGCTCGCCGGTATGGGTGGCGCGAAGTTCTTCCGCGACCTGGGAAATCGCCTGTCCGCTGCTCATCCCCTGGGACATCAGCTCCTGGATACGCTCAACAGCTTTCTGCTGCTGGTCATGGCTGAGAGAAGGTAAACCTGCAAACATCGTCAACTCCTGCTAAATTATTCGCGCTAATTATTTCACGCTGCCCGGTAGTATGCCATACATGAACATGCGCTTCCCCACTGTTATTGCCTTGCCCTGGCGTGAAGACGCCGCCGAGTTCTGGTTTTCTCGTCTGAGCCATCTTCCCTTCGCCATGCTGCTGCACTCGGGCCATGCGGATCACCCCTACAGCCGATTCGATATTCTGGTGGCCGACCCGGTCAGGACGCTGACCACCGAAAGCCTTTTACCGACGGACGATCCGCTGATGCGGCTTCAGGAGGAGATCGGCGCGCTGGGATTATCAGCCGCCCCAAGCCCGGATCTCCCGTTCCAGGGTGGCGCCCTGGGCCTGTTTGGCTACGATCTGGGCCGCCGCTTTGAAACGCTGCCCGGACGGGCGCTGGCGGATATTTCCCTGCCCGATATGGCGGTGGGGCTGTATGACTGGGCGCTGATCGTGGATCACCGTAAACAGACGGTTTCCCTGGTATGCCATGGTGACGTGCAGGCGCGTCTGGCCTGGCTTGAGGCGCAACGTCCCGCTCCGGTGGAACCATTCAGGCTTGCCTCCGGCTGGCGCTCGAACATGACCGCCGCGGACTACGCGGAAAAATTCTCCCGCGTACAGGCCTATCTGCAAAGCGGTGACTGCTATCAGGTTAACCTTGCCCAGCGTTTCCAGGCCGCGTACCGGGGGGACGAGTGGCAGGCGTTCACCCGCCTTAATGCCAGCAATAAGGCCCCGTTCAGCGCGTTTTTACGCCTTGAACGCGGCGCGATCCTCAGCCTGTCGCCCGAGCGCTTTATTCATCTGGCGGAAGGTGTTATTCAGACCCGCCCGATTAAGGGCACCCTGCCGCGCCTTGCCGATCCGGATGCCGACCGCCAGCAGGCGGAAAAGCTGGCGGCCTCGCCGAAAGACCGGGCTGAAAACCTGATGATTGTCGACCTGATGCGCAATGATATCGGCCGCGTCGCCGAGCCGGGCAGCGTGCGCGTGCCGGAGCTGTTCGTCGTGGAGCCTTTCCCGGCGGTACACCATCTGGTCAGCACCATTACCGCGCGTCTGCCCGCGTCGCGCTCGGCCTGCGATCTGCTTCGCGCGGCGTTTCCTGGCGGCTCCATCACCGGTGCGCCAAAGGTCCGCGCGATGGAGATTATCGATGAGCTGGAGCCACATCGCCGCAACGCCTGGTGCGGAAGCATCGGCTATATCAGCCTGTGCGGGACCATGGATACCAGCATCACCATTCGCACCCTGACGGCCAGCAACGGCACCCTGTACTGCTCTGCGGGCGGCGGCATTGTCGCCGACAGTCAGGTTGAGGCGGAATATCAGGAAACCTTTGATAAAGTGAATCGTATTCTGAAGCAGCTGGAGAACTAACGGTGGAGAAAGAGAACCTGACGCTGGATGATTTTTTATCGCGCTTTCAGCTTTTGCGGCCCCAGATTAACCGCGCCACGCTGAATCAACGTCAGGCGGCGGTGCTGATCCCCGTGGTGCGTCGGGAGCAGCCGGGCCTGCTGCTGACGCAGCGCTCCCCCCATATGCGAAAACACGCCGGCCAGGTTGCGTTTCCCGGCGGCGCGGTGGACAGCACCGACGCTTCGCTGATTGCTGCCGCACTGCGTGAGGCGCACGAAGAAGTGGCCATCCCGCCTGAAGCCGTCGAGGTCATCGGGGTGCTGCCGCCGGTCGACAGCGTAACCGGTTTTCAGGTCACCCCGGTCGTCGGCATTATCCCCCCCAATCTTCAGTATCACGCCAGCGTCGATGAAGTGTCTGCGGTGTTCGAAATGCCGCTGGAAGAGGCCCTTCGATTGAGCCGCTATCACCCGCTGGATATTCACCGTCGCGGACACGATCATCGGGTCTGGCTGTCGTGGTACCAGCATTATTTTGTCTGGGGCATGACGGCAGGCATTATTCGTGAACTGGCCCTGCAAATCGGCCTGAAGCCTTGACTATACTTTACATTCCACCCTTTTCTGGCAGGTTTGCGATCGGCGTCGCGCTATTAGCAAAACCATCGTTAACCATTAGTTTAATTCATGTGAATAGTTAAGCCGAGGTTGATGTTCCCTCTTACACTATGCGCAGTTATAACATCGTTACTGGAACCCCAGTAACCCTGTCAGGAGTGTGAAAGTGATTAGTATATTCGACATGTTCAAAGTGGGGATTGGCCCGTCCTCTTCCCACACTGTAGGGCCGATGAAGGCCGGTAAACAGTTCGTCGATGATCTGGTCGAAAAAGGATTACTGGAAAGCGTTACCCGTGTCGCCGTAGACGTTTACGGTTCACTGTCATTAACGGGTAAAGGCCACCACACCGATATCGCCATTATTATGGGTCTGGCGGGCAACATGCCGGACACTGTTGATATTGATGCCATTCCGGCATTCATCCGCGACGTGGAAACGCGCGGTCGCCTGCTGCTGGCTAACGGCCAGCACGAAGTGGATTTCCCGCAGGATGACGGGATGCGTTTTCGCAGCGACAACCTGCCGCTGCATGAAAACGGCATGACCATTCATGCCTGGAGCGGCGAAAAAGAGATCTACAGCAAAACCTATTACTCCATCGGCGGCGGCTTCATCGTTGATGAAGAGCATTTTGGTAAAGAGAGCGCGGGCGACGTCAACGTCCCCTATCCGTTCAAATCCGCTACCGAAATGCTGGGCTACTGCAAAGAGACCGGCCTGTCCCTGTCCGGTATGGTGATGCAGAACGAGCTGGCGCTGCACAGCAAAAAAGAGATCGAAGACTATTTTGCCAACGTGTGGCAAACCATGCGCGCCTGTATTGACCGCGGGATGAACACCGAAGGCGTTCTGCCCGGGCCACTGCGCGTGCCGCGTCGTGCCTCTGCGCTGCGCCGTATGCTGGTGACCACGGACAAGTTCTCCAACGACCCGATGAACGTGGTTGACTGGGTAAACATGTTCGCGCTGGCGGTTAACGAAGAGAACGCCGCGGGTGGTCGCGTCGTGACGGCGCCAACCAACGGCGCGTGCGGTATCGTTCCGGCCGTGCTGGCCTACTACGATCACTTTATTGAGCCCGTGACGCCGGACATTTATATCCGTTATTTCCTCGCGGCAGGCGCCATCGGCGCGCTGTACAAGATGAACGCGTCTATCTCCGGCGCTGAGGTAGGCTGTCAGGGTGAGGTGGGCGTTGCCTGCTCCATGGCGGCAGCCGGTCTGGCGGAGCTGCTGGGTGCAAGCCCCGAGCAGGCTTGCGTGGCGGCCGAAATCGGTATGGAGCATAACCTAGGTCTGACCTGCGATCCGGTTGCCGGTCAGGTACAGGTGCCGTGCATTGAGCGTAACGCCATCGCCTCCGTCAAGGCCATCAACGCCTCGCGCATGGCGATGCGCCGTACCAGCGAGCCGCGCGTGTCGCTGGATAAGGTTATCGAAACCATGTACGAAACCGGCAAGGACATGAACGCGAAGTACCGCGAGACCTCTCGCGGCGGCCTGGCCATTAAGGTGCAGTGCGACTAATACTTCCCCTCGCCCGTCTGCAACGGATGGGCGAATTTTCCCTTCTCGTCTCGTCGCTTCCCGTATTCCCCACTACACTGTCTCTGTTGCGTCCGGCTTTTTTGACTGGTGCTTATCAGGCGACCGTTCATGCAAAATGCACAAACGATCATTAAAGACTATCGCCGAAAGCGCGCTATCGTCTGCGTCACGGTTGCGCTCGTTACGCTCGTCCTGACCCTGGGCGTGCGCTTTATTTCACAGCGCAACATAAATCAGGATCGGATCCTCGACTTTACCCACAGCACCGTGCGCGCGCTGGACAAGGTGCTTATGTCCCTGGAAACCCACCGTGAAACGCTCCTCTCGCTGGTTGGCGAACCCTGTTCTGAGGTAAATCTGGTCCTGCGAAAGCAGGCTGCGATTCTGCAAACCGTACGCTCGATCGCCCTCATAAAAGACGGAACGCTGTATTGCTCAAGCGTGTTTGGCATTCGTAACGTTCCCGTCAGCGAATTTCAGCCGATACTGCCGTCCAGTGAACCAAAGCTGCTGTTACTGACCGACCGGTGGCTTTTAAAAGGCAGCCCGGTGCTTATCCAGTGGTCCCCCGTGGCGGGCCAGGGCACGGACGGGGTAATGGAGGTGGTGAATATCGATCTTATTACCAAAATGATCCTCGAGCCGCAGCGGCCGCTTATTACCGACGTTGTCCTCAAGGTAGGCGATAATTTTCTCCGCTACGGGCAGCAGGTTTCGGATACCCTGGCCCTGGATGAAAACGCGCCCCGGCTGGAACAGCCCTCGCATCGTTATCCGTTCAGCGTTACCGTGAGCGGGCCAGGCCCCGGCGAGATGGCGTTAAAAAACCTGCCAACCCAGCTGCCGCTGGCGCTGATGCTCAGCTTGCTGATGGGCTATATCGCGTGGCTTGCCACGGCGCGGCGCATGAGCTTTACCTGGGAAATCAACATGGGGATCGCCGCCCGGGAGTTTGACCTCTTTTGCCAGCCGCTGGTCAATGCCCGCACCGGGGAGTGCGTCGGCGTTGAGATCCTCCTGCGCTGGAATAACCCGCGCCAGGGGTCGATCTCTCCCGACGTGTTTATACCCCTGGCCGAAGAACATAATCTGATTGTGCCGCTTACCCGCTACGTCATCAGCGAAACGGTGCGTCAGATTGGCTATTTTCCCGCCTCACGGGATTTTCATATTGGCATCAACGTGGCCGCCAGCCATTTTCGCCGCGCCGCGCTGATCCGTGATCTCAACCGGATCTGGTTTAACGCCAGCCCGGTTCAACAGCTGATTATTGAGTTAACCGAACGCGATGCGCTGCTCGACGTGGATTACCGCATCGTGCGCGAGCTGCACCGTAAAGGGGTGAAGCTTGCGATTGATGATTTTGGTACCGGCAACAGTTCCCTTTCCTGGCTCGAAAAGCTTCATCCGGACGTGCTGAAAATCGATAAGTCCTTCACCGCCGCGATCGGCACCGACGCCGTAAACTCAACGGTAACGGATATTATTATTGCCCTGGGCCAGCGGCTGAACATTGAACTGGTTGCGGAAGGGGTTGAAACCGGGGAGCAGTCGCGCTATTTGCGCCGTCACGGCGTGCATATTCTGCAGGGATTTTTGTATGCGCGGCCTATGCCGCTGCGGGAGTTTCCGAAATGGCTGGCGGAGAGTTCCCCTCCGCCAGCGCATCACAACGGACACATCGTGCCCTTAATGCCGTTACGCTAGATGGCGTTACTCTTCTTCGTCGTGGGCTGACTGCTCTTTAACAATACGCACCATATCCACGCGATAGTCGTTGGCCTCAACGATGGTAATTTGCAGCGGCGGCAGTTCAAGCACGTCACCGACGCGCGGGATCTGTCCGTTAACCGCAATAACCAGCCCCGCCACGGTAGCGATGTCTTCGTCATCATTCACCACGTTTTCCACGCCCAGCGTGTGCGACAGCGCGTGCAGGTCGGTGGTCCCTTTTACCAGCCAGCCGTCACCGTCGGCAACGATTTCCGGCGTTTCATCCGCATCGGGGAATTCCCCGGCGATGGCTTCCAGTACGTCCAGCGGCGTCACCAGACCCTGTACCACACCAAATTCGTTGGTGACGATAACAAAGCTTCCGCGCGCGCGGCGCAGCACGCCCAGCAGGTTAATCGGATCCAGCGTCTCCGGCACCACAATAGCGGGCGACGCGGCGGCGACAGCTTCGACGTTGATGCCCTCTTCCAGCGCCACCAGCATCTCCTTCGCGCGCACCACACCGATGATTTCATCCAGCTCGCCCCGGCAAACCGGGAACAGGCTGTGCGGTGAGGAGAGCAGCTGCTGACGAATTTCATCGACGCTCAGGTTGGCATCGACCCAGCTGATTTCACCGCGCGGCGTCATGATGCCGCGCAGGGAGCGGGAGGCCAGGGAGAGCACGCCGTTAATCATGTAACGTTCTTCTTCCACGAACGCCCCTTCCGGAACCGGCACCGGATTACGGTTTTCGGAATCAGACTGCACGTTCACCTGACGGCGACCGCCCATCAGACGCAGGATCGCATCTGCGGTACGGGCGCGCAGCGGCTGATTCGATTGCTGCTTAATAAAGTTACGGCGTGCAATCTGGTTAAACAGCTCGATCAGGATCGAGAAGCCAATCGCGGCGTACAGGTAGCCTTTCGGAATATGGAAGCCAAAGCCTTCCGCCACCAGGCTCAGACCAATCATCAGCAGGAAGCTCAGACACAGCACCACTACCGTCGGATGCTGGTTGACGAAGCGCGTCAGCGGCTTCGAGGCCAGCAGCATTACCGCCATCGCAATCACAACGGCCGCCATCATCACCGGCAGATGGTTCACCATGCCCACCGCCGTAATCACCGCATCCAGCGAGAAGACCGCATCAAGCACCACAATCTGAAGCACGACCACCCAGAAGCTGGCGTAGCCTTTCCCGTGCCCACCGTCGTGCTGCCGGTTCTCCAGCCGTTCATGTAGCTCTGTTGTGGCTTTGAACAGCAGGAAAAGCCCCCCCACCAGCATGATCAAATCGCGTCCGGAGAAGGTGAAATCCATAACGGTGAACAGGGGCTTCGTCAGGGTGACCATCCACGAGATCACGGACAGTAAGCCCAGTCGCATGATCAGCGCCAGCGAGAGGCCGATCAGACGCGCTTTATCACGCTGTTTCGGCGGCAGCTTGTCCGCGAGGATGGCGATAAATACCAGGTTGTCGATACCGAGAACGATCTCCAGCACGACCAGCGTAAGTAAGCCGACCCAGATTGACGGGTCCATTAAGAATTCCATGAGACGCTCCTGCTAAAGAAATGACAAAGCGGTGCCCCGGTACGGTTGGGCAGATCACAGGGAATGAGCGATGGTGCGTGGCGAAGATCGCCGTTAAAGAAGGCGCGGGGTGGCCTGATAGATGACTGACGTCGGTGACGGTCCATATAGTGGGCTGTAGCCCTATACTCCTGAATTATTAAACGGAGGCTAAACATATCAGAGACAAGTGGTTTTTAGCAAAGATTTACGTTCCTTTGCAATCTTCTGTAACACGCGCGGTTTACCTTACAGAAAAATCTGTAAGGCGTAGCTAAATTACGGATCTTCATCACATAAATTATTTTTTCACTATCTAAAATAATTCGCGGAAGTCTTAGTTTTTAGAACTCTAACCCTTATCTGAATCGATTCGGTTCGCCAATACGATTCTCAATACGCCTGCCTGGCAGACGTATCAATGATAATAAAAGGAGGTAGCAAGTGACCATTGCTATTGTCATAGGCACACATGGTTGGGCTGCGGAGCAGTTACTCAAAACGGCAGAGATGCTGTTGGGCGAGCAGGAAAACGTCGGCTGGATCGATTTCGTTCCCGGTGAAAACGCCGAGACGCTGATTGAAAAGTACACTGCTCAGCTGGAGAAACTGGATACCAGCAAAGGCGTGCTGTTTCTCGTGGATACATGGGGCGGCAGCCCGTTCAACGCTGCCAGCCGCATTGTCGTCGATAAAGAGCATTATGAAGTCGTCGCCGGGGTGAATATCCCGATGCTGGTGGAAACCTTCATGGCGCGCGACGACAACCCAGGCTTCGATGAACTGGTGGCGCTGGCGGTGGAAACCGGACGCGAAGGCGTGAAGGCGCTGAAGGCCCAGCCGGTTGAAAAACCCGCCCCTGCTCCCGCGGCACCGAAAGCGGCAGCCCCGGCGAAGCCAATGGGCCCGAACGATTATATGGTTATCGGCCTCGCGCGTATCGATGACCGTCTGATCCACGGCCAGGTGGCAACGCGCTGGACGAAAGAGACCAACGTACAGCGTATTATCGTGGTCAGCGACGAAGTGGCCGCCGACACCGTCCGTAAAACCCTTCTTACCCAGGTTGCACCGCCGGGCGTCACCGCGCACGTTGTGGATGTCGCCAAAATGATCCGCGTTTATAACAACCCGAAATACGCGGGCGAGCGCGTGATGCTTCTGTTCACCAACCCGACAGACGTCGAGCGCCTCGTTGAAGGCGGCGTGAAAATCACCTCCGTTAACATTGGCGGCATGGCATTCCGTCAGGGCAAAACGCAGGTCAACAACGCGATTTCAGTCGATGCGAAAGATATCGAGGCCTTCAACAAGCTGAATGCACGCGGTATCGAACTGGAAGCCCGCAAGGTTTCCACGGATCCGAAACTGAAAATGATGGATTTGATCGGCAAAGTGGGGAAATAAGCCCGGGCCGGTTTTCACATAAAGCTTATGTAATAGGAGAAGTACAATGGAGATTACCACTCTTCAGATTGTGCTGGTGTTCATCGTCGCATGTATTGCGGGTATGGAGTCCGTACTTGATGAATTTCAGTTCCACCGCCCTCTGGTGGCCTGTACGTTGATTGGCGCCGTTCTCGGGGACATGAAAACCGGTATCATCATCGGTGGTACCCTGGAAATGATCGCCCTCGGCTGGATGAACATCGGTGCGGCAGTGGCGCCGGATGCGGCGCTGGCGTCCATTATTTCAACCGTTCTGGTTATCGCCGGTCATCAGAGTATCGGCGCCGGTATCGCACTGGCCATCCCGCTGGCCGCTGCGGGACAGGTGCTGACCATCATCGTTCGTACTATCACCGTTGCCTTCCAGCACGCGGCGGATAAGGCAGCCGAAAACGGCAACCTTACGGCGCTCTCCTGGATCCACGTTTCGTCCCTGTTCCTGCAGGCGATGCGTATCGCGATCCCTGCGGTTATCGTGGCGATCTCCGTCGGTACCAGCGAAGTTCAGGGCATGCTGAACGCTATTCCTGAAGTGGTCACCAGCGGTCTGAACATCGCCGGGGGTATGATCGTGGTGGTTGGTTATGCGATGGTCATCAACATGATGCGCGCAGGCTATCTGATGCCATTCTTCTACCTCGGCTTCGTTACCGCGGCGTTCACCAACTTCAACCTGGTTGCGCTGGGCGTGATTGGTGCAGTGATGGCGATTCTCTACATCCAGCTCAGCCCGAAATATAACCGCGTGGCGGGTGCTCCGGCGCAGGCTGCTGGCAACAACGATCTCGATAACGAACTGGACTAACAGGTGAGCGACATGGTTGATATGACTAAAACTACCACTGAGAAAAAACTCACTCCGGGTGATATTCGTGGCGTGTTCATCCGTTCTAACCTGTTCCAGGGTTCGTGGAACTTCGAACGTATGCAGGCGCTCGGCTTCTGCTTCTCCATGGTGCCGGCCATCAAGCGCCTGTATCCGGAAAACAACGAAGCACGTCGCCAGGCGATTAAGCGTCACCTGGAATTTTTTAACACCCATCCGTACGTCGCCGCGCCGGTTCTCGGCGTGACGCTGGCGATGGAAGAGCAGCGTGCGAACGGCGCAGAGATTGACGACGGTGCCATCAACGGTATCAAAGTCGGTCTGATGGGGCCGCTGGCAGGCGTGGGCGACCCAATCTTCTGGGGTACCGTGCGTCCCGTCTTTGCGGCTCTGGGTGCCGGGATCGCCATGAGCGGCAGCCTGCTTGGTCCACTGCTGTTCTTCATCCTGTTCAACGCGGTGCGTCTGCTGACCCGTTACTACGGCGTGGCGTACGGTTATCGCAAAGGGGTGGATATCGTTAAGGATATGGGCGGCGGCTTCCTGCAAAAACTGACCGAGGGGGCGTCAATCCTCGGCCTGTTTGTGATGGGGGCGCTGGTTAACAAGTGGACGCACGTGAACATCCCGCTGGTGGTATCGACCATCACCGGTCAGGATGGCCAGACGCGCGTCACCACCGTGCAGACCATTCTGGACCAGCTGATGCCGGGCCTGGTGCCGCTGCTGTTGACCTTCGCCTGTATGTGGCTGCTGCGTAAGAAAGTAAACCCGCTGTGGATCATCGTTGGCTTCTTCGTCATCGGTATCGCGGGCTACGCCGTCGGCCTGCTGGGTCTGTAATAAACTGCGTTATCGACCGGGGGCTTGCCCCCGGTCTTTTTATCTGGAGGATGAATGACTGTCACGGACACCGTACTGGTTTTGTTTATTGTTGCCCTTCTGGCTTACGCGATCTATGACGAGTTCATTATGCCTCGCCGCCACGGCGAGACGCTGCTGACCCTTCCCCTCTTACGCCGTGGACGCATTGATGCGTTTATCTTCGCCGGCCTGGTCGTCATCCTGATTTACAATAACGTGACCAGCCATGGTGCAATATTAACCACATGGTTATTATGTGCGCTGGCCCTGATGGCGATTTACCTGTTCTGGATCCGTTCGCCAAAACTCATCTTTAAAAAACACGGATTTTTCTTCGCCAATGTGTGGATAGAATATAACCATATTAAAGAGATGAATTTATCCGAAGACGGCGTGCTCGTCATGCAATTAGAACAGCGCCGGCTGCTTATTCGGGTCAAAAATATTGATGACCTTGAAAAGATCTACAAACTACTTCTTAAAACTCAATAGCTTAATATTATAGCACCGGCTATATAACGCGATATTCTTTCGCACTCAGTATAGCCATTGCTATATCTTGCTTGCGTAATAACTTATATTTATTAACGATATTTTCACGCATAAACCTAAATGAAAATCGTTATCAAACAATAAGCTAAATTACGCCTTCTTCATTGTTGTTTTATATTCTCAAAATATGTTAAGGTTGCGCCCGTCGTTGGGGAGTAGCCGATTTCCTGCATGCAGGAAATGTACGTGTCAACATACTCGTTGAAAAACGTGGCGCGTACGGATCGCTTTCAGCACGTTATCGTGCCAAAAGGATCAGGCGAGACCATAGATACATCAACTGCTGTTTACTGGGGGCAGTGATGTGTCATATGGATATCCCCGGTCTGGACGCTCTGATGAATATCTCCGCTACGATCCTTCTCGCTTTTGGCATGTCCATGGACGCGTTTGCCGCCTCCATCGGTAAAGGTGCCACGCTCCATAAACCTAAATTTTCTGAAGCTCTGCGTACCGGCCTCATCTTTGGCGCTATCGAAACGCTGACGCCGCTTATCGGTTGGGGTCTGGGAATGCTCGCCAGCCAGTTCGTGCTGGAGTGGAACCACTGGATTGCCTTCGTGCTGCTGGTCTTCCTCGGTGGACGCATGGTGATTGAAGGTGCTCGCGGTAACGGCGACGACGAGGAAGCGCCGCTGCAACGCCACGGCTTCTGGCTCCTGGTCACCACAGCGATTGCCACCAGCCTGGACGCGATGGCCGTCGGCGTTGGCCTGGCCTTCCTTCAGGTCAATATTATCGCCACCGCGCTGGCGATTGGCTGCGCGACGCTTATCATGTCGACGCTGGGAATGATGGTTGGCCGGTTTATCGGCCCGCTGTTAGGCAAGCGAGCGGAAATTCTGGGCGGTATCGTGCTGATCGGGATTGGTGCCCAAATCCTCTGGGCACACTTCGCGGGTTAAGCGTCGCGCTGCCAGCAGTGGATGCTGAAATCCGTCTGGCAGCGAAATTCTGCGCAGGTCGCTAACGTTTCCCATACCTCTGGTTTTGCCCGCCACGCGAACGGCGTCATTTGCAGCAGCGCCACGGCTTCACTTCCCTGCAGCGTCATTTCATACCCCACCGACTGCGCCTGCGTTAACGTAAAGCCCGCCAGCTGTTCAGAGTGAGGCGCATGCAGGCGCACGTCATCGTAGATTAGCCCCTTCAGCTCCATCAGATGGCGTGGCCCGGGCGTGACGGTGATAACCCACCCGCCGGGCTTAACGACGCGCGCCAGCTCCTCTGCCTTACAGGGCGCATAGATGCGCACTACGGCATCCATACTCGCATCCTCAAACGGCAGCCTGTGGCTGGAGGCCACGCAGAACGTTACGGCGCAGTAGCGTTTTGCCGCCGCGCGGATAGCCACCTTCGACACGTCCAGGCCGAACGTTTCAGCGCCCTTCTCTCGCGCCACGTCAGCAAACGCTGCGGTGTAGTAGCCTTCGCCGCAGCCGATATCCAGCACGGCGGAGGCGGCATCCGTCAGGCTTTCAGCCAGCCGGTCTGCAACGGTGTCCCTGAGCGGCTGGTAGTGCCCGGCATCAAGAAACGCCCGGCGCGCCTGCATCATCTCTGCGCTGTCTCCCGGATCCCGGGAGCGCTTGTGCTGCACCGGCAGCAGGTTCACATAGCCCTCCTTCGCCATGTCAAACTGATGGCCCTGCGGACAGGTAAAGCTTTTCTCCGAGCGCGTCAGCCGCGCGTGACAAAGGGGACAACTGAAAGACATGACAACTCCGGGGACGTAAACCAAAGGGCGAAGTGTACCGCTATTCGCCGGGGTTATAAACGGCTGGGTTGCGCATCACGATCAGATGGTCAGAATCTGCCGGCAGCCCGTCGGGCTTCACGTTTTCCAGGCGCAGGACGTTCCCCATAATTTCGCTAAATACCGGCGCGGAAACGGCTCCCCCATAATAGGCGCCGTTTTGCGGATCGTTGATCACCACCACCAGCGCAAAGCGGGGATCGCTCGCGGGCGCAACGCCTGCGGTATACGCGACGTATTTATCCACGTACTTACCGTGCTCATCGATTTTTTTGGCCGTCCCGGTTTTTATCGCCACGCGGTAGTTACGCACCGCCGCCTTTACCCCACCGCCGCCGGGGAGCGCGACGCTCTCCATCATGTGCTCCACCTCGTGAACAATCTGTTCGGGCATCACCCGTTTGCCAATTACCGGCGGATCGATACGGGTGATCGACAGAGGACGTTCAATCCCGTAGCTGCCGATGGTGGCATACACGTGCGCCAGCTGGAGTGGCGTTACCATCAGACCATAACCGAACGCGAAGGTCGCCCGATCGAGCTGACTCCAGAATTTTCGCTGCGGCAGTAAGCCCGAACTCTCCCCGGTTAAGCCAAGCCCGGTACTCTCACCAAAACCAAAGCTTTTGTAGGTATCAAGCAGCCGCTGTACGGGCATTGCCAGAGAAAGGCGGGACACGCCCGTGTCGCTGGATTTTTGCAGGATCCCGGTCATCGTCAGCTCCGGGTAGTAGCCCACATCGCGAATACGGTGACCGTCAATGGTGTAGGGATGAGTATCTATCACACTGTCAGGCTGAACCAGCCCCTGCTGAAGCGCCGTCATCAGCACCAGGGGCTTGACGGTTGAGCCGGGTTCGAAGGTGTCGCTGATAGCGCGATTGCGAAAATCATCCAGCGTCGCTCCTTCCCTGTTGTTGGGGTTGAAGTCCGGGAAGCTCGCCATCGCCAGAATTTCACCCGTATGGATATCGATCAGCACCGACGCGCCTGACTCGGCTTTGTTCCACGCAACGGCGTTATCCAGCGCGTCCTCCGTGATGGTTTGCAGCCGTTCATCGATACTGAGCTGGATACTATGCGCCGGTACGGGCGCCACCTCGGTGAGGTTCTCCACCACGTGACCGTAGCGATCTTTCCTCACCTGCCGCACGCCAGCCTTTCCGGTGAGTTGCGCATTAAAGCTTTTCTCAACGCCTTCAATGCCCTGACCGTCAATGTTCGTAAAGCCGAGAAGGTTAGCGGCCACGTGCCCGGCAGGATAAAACCTACGGGATTCATCCCGAAGGTTGATACCCGGAAGGCGCAGCTTATCGATCCACTTAGCCTGGGCGGGATCGACCTGACGGGCGAGATAAATAAATCGGCCATGCGGATTGCCGTTGATGCGCGACGCAAGCGTGCTCAGGGAGAGGTGCAAGGTATTTGCCAGCGCCTGCCAGCGCGAATCAAAACCCACTCCACCTTTTTCCAGTACGGTTTTCGGATCGGCCCAGACGGCCTGGACAGGTACGCTTACCGCCAGCGGGCGTCCTTCACGGTCGACGATCATTCCCCGCGGGGCGTCGATTGGCACTTCGCGCAGGGAGCGCATATCTTCCTGCTTCACCAGATTGTCCGGTTTGACGATCTGTAACCACGCCACCCTGCCCAGCAGAAAGGCCAGGCTGCAAAAGATAGCGAGACACAGAAGAGCAAAACGCGCCGGCGTAAAATTTCCGGTGGCCGTTATAGTATTTTTTTTCACCTTAACCCCAGGGCTGTTAAACAACGCACTGATTTAACGGGAAAAGAGGACTATAAGGCGGGAAAACAATGCTAATAACCTCGCAGCTTTGCAACAAGTTACTAACAGAGAAGGATTACGTAATAACTTGAGAAATAAACGCATAAAAAAGCCCCGCATCGGCGAGGCTTATGTCTGAGATCGAAGCGCCTGGCGCTTCAGTCAGCAGTGATTCGATCAGATAGCAGTTACGTTAACCGCAGCTGGGCCTTTCTGGCCGTCCTGAATTTCGAACTCAACGTTCTGGCCTTCAGCCAGAGTTTTGAAGCCGTTACCCTGGATTGCAGAGAAGTGTACGAACACGTCTTTGCTGCCGTCAGCAGGAGTAATGAAGCCAAAACCTTTAGACTCGTTGAACCACTTAACTTGACCTTTAATCTTTGCCATTTGCAAAATTCCTTAGAGTGTTTTCTTAGCCCGCAGGCATAACTGAGATAAAACTGAGACATTACTGCATGAGGCACTAATATAAGGTTCGGCAGAGAAGCGGTATTCAACGACAACGTGTTTACTCAGGACTTCTTTACTGAAAATGCCACACATAAACAGAACTGTACCTCGTTTGACCCAAACCGTGTTATCACATACAACGTTTAATATGGCAAGCCATTTTTAAACGTGTCTCGATCCGCCGCACAAACTCTGGCGTTACTTCGCCACACTCCGCACAGTTATGCGTATTGCAAAGTAAAGCACCAGCCGTTTTACCTGCCCTCGGGGTGCACTGACGCGCCCTGTAATCAAAGACTTTTTAAACATAGCTCAACTATTTCAGGTCGTCCATATTCCGCCAAACATTTCTTTAAAAGAATGACTGAGTTAGAACATTTTGTGAAAAGTTATGCTGAAATCTTTGCAATGCACCAAAACTGTGACACGCAATATTCAATGTTAAATAGCTTTCACTAACTGTATTAAAATTCACCATTTAACAGTCGTTGTTATGCACCAAAATAATGAAATTTTTATGAACGTGCCTCAAAAGAAGGCAAGCAAAACGTTTCGATTAAAATAAAACACTTCTGGAAATTTAAAGTACATTCTTTATTCAACGAAACGGCACCCGTTATATGCGGAGAATTCTTCGCCATTTTTCAGTGCACTGAATCAATAGTTAACTGCTGCTTAATATTAGGAGGGGATTTTACAGGAGTTTGTTGTTCAGGGAGGAGTTTTACGCCGTACGCTCGGGCTACCTCCCCGTTCGGGGCAGACTATCGTTCGGCCACCAGACGAATGAAGTCTTCATCCTCTTTTTGCTGAACCGCGGCTTCCTTCGGCACGTCTTTCGCCTCCGGTTCGTTGGCTTCACACAAACGACGCAGCAGCGCATTCTGGCGCTTCTGCTGATCGAGTAACGCTTCCAGCAGCTCAATCTGCTCGTTTGTACGGGAACTGGCACGGTTAACGTAGAACCACAATACCAGCCCAACAACCAGCACAACCAAAGCCATCACCAGGGATGCAATGCTCAGCAGCCCCGCATTCAGTAACTCACCCATCTTACCACCTCAGTAAAAAAAGCCATTTTACCACTGCCGCAGGGGAAGGAAATCACCCAGCGAAAAAATGACGATCTACCAGGGTATAAACTGATTAATTGAACAAATGCCGCTAAAGAACTGTACATCCTGATCGCACATCACGTTGATAGTCTGCGTCCACAGCACTACGCATGCCACCAACACTATAATCAGAATTACCCAGCGTATTTTTTTCACTCCACACTCCGTTTTATCACCTGATGTAGCCAGGTTATCACGGCTATCTTAAACAGGGGCTAACTGTACCCGCAACAGAGCCTTTTAGGAATCGTGCACTTGTTTCACTGCGTAAACCCGGTACGCTTACCCTATGACAACAAAGAAAAAAGAGGCATTAATGCGTTTAATTATTCGTACGGTTATTGTACTGGCCATCGTGTGGATTGGCCTTCTGTTAAGTGGGTATGGCGTATTAATGGGGAGCAAAGAAAATGCCGCGGGCTTAGGTATCCAGTGCAAGTATCTGACCGCGCAGGGCGTGAGCACGGCCCAGTACATTCATTCAGACAGCGGAATTATCGGGCTGACCAACTGCCCGGTGCTGCGTAAAACGTCTGTAGTGGTTGATAACGGCTAAGCCTGGTTAAATACATTTTACAAAAACGCCGCAGTAATGCGGCGTTTTTTATGGGGGCAAGGATCAGAACGGGTAGTCGTTATAGCCCATCTGCTCTGAAATTTTGCGCGCGGCGGTGTGCAGAATCGCCACGTACTCATGGAGACGCTCTTCAGAGAATCGCAGCGTAGGGAACGAAATGCTCAGGCCCGCAATCACAACCCCGAAGCGGTCAAACACCGGCACGCCGATGCAGCGCAGCCCCTCTTCCTGCTCTTCGTTATCTTCCCCGTAACCCTGTTCACGGACCTTATCCAGCACGGCCAGCAGCTCATCGGTACTGGTGATAGTGCGGTCGGTGCTGCGTTTGTATTCCACGCCGTCGAGGATCTGCTTCACCTCTTCGCGATCGCGCCAGGCCAGCAGCACTTTACCAATTGCGGTACTGTACAGCGGGTTGCGGCGACCGATACGGGAGTACATGCGCAGGTTGTACATGGAGTCAATTTTGTGGATGTAAACGATGCTGTCTTCATCCAGCGCGCCGAGGTGAATCGTCTCTTTCGTCAGGCGCGAAAGCTCGCGCATCTGAATGTCCGCGCTGCGGATCAGATCCACGTTTTGCAGCGCGCGGGCGCCCAGCTCAAACAGCTTCAGCGTCAGAGAATATTTTTCTGATTCACCTTCCTGTGCGACATAACCCAATGATTTCATTGTTTGCAAAAAGCGATAAACGGTGCTTTTCGACATCATCACACGCTGCGATAACTCTGTAATACCAATTTCACGCTCTTCTCCGAGCGCCTGCAAGATGCCAAACACCTTCAGCACGGAAGAAACAGAATCTGGCTGCTTATCCAAATCTGCGATTGCCATTTATCACCTCATGGAGAGTGTTTTATAAAAATCAGAACCGGTTTTTATTATAAATTCGTGCGGTGCGTGCTGCAATCAATCTGGGTTTACTTCGTTACAAATCTGCGACATAAAACTGAAATAACGATGCTAAAATAGTTACCCTGAAAATAATTTCACCCTGAGCCATTTTTTTCCATGCAAAAACACCTTTCTGATGGCCTGCCCTTACCCCAGCGGTACGGCGCAATTGCCACTATTATCATCGGTATTTCGATGGCCGTCCTTGACGGCGCTATTGCCAACGTTGCCCTCCCCACAATAGCCAGCGACCTTAACGCGTCTCCGGCAAGCTCAATCTGGATTGTGAATGCGTACCAGATAGCGATTGTGATTTCACTCCTGTCACTCTCGTTCCTGGGCGATATGTTTGGCTATCGCCGGGTTTACCAGTGCGGGCTGGTGGTGTTTACGCTCACCTCGCTCTTTTGCGCCCTTTCCGATTCACTGCATACCCTGACGATAGCGCGTATCGCCCAGGGGTTCGGCGGCGCGGCGCTGATGAGCGTCAACACGGCCCTGATACGGCTCATCTATCCCCATCGCCACCTTGGGCGCGGCATGGGGATTAACTCGTTTATTGTCGCGGTGTCGTCTGCCGCCGGGCCGACGATTGCCGCCGCGATTCTCTCCGTGGCGTCGTGGCAGTGGCTGTTTGCCATCAACGTGCCGCTGGGCATTGTAGCCATCTTCTTCGCGTTGCGTTATCTTCCGGAGAATGGTCCGAAAAGCACCGTGCCGCGTTTCGACCTGCCCAGCGCAGTGATGAACGCGCTGACGTTTGGCCTGCTTATTACCGCCCTTAGCGGCTTTGCGCAGGGGCAGTCGCTGACGCTAATCGCCGCAGAAGCAGTGGCTATGATCACCGTCGGCTTTTTCTTCGTTCGTCGCCAGCTGGCGCTGCCGGTGCCGTTATTACCGGTAGACTTGCTGCGCATTCCGCTGTTTTCACTCTCGATTTGCACCTCGATTTGCTCGTTCTGCGCCCAGATGCTGGCGCTGGTTGCCCTGCCGTTCTTCCTGCAGAGCGTAATTGGCCGTTCGGAGGTGGAAACGGGCCTGTTGCTCACGCCCTGGCCTCTGGCAACGATGGTGATGGCCCCGCTGGCCGGATACCTTATCGAGCGCGTGCATGCCGGGCTTCTGGGGGCTATCGGGCTGGTCGTGATGGCAATAGGGCTGTTCTCGCTGGCGCTGCTGCCCTCGTCGCCGGGCGATCTGGATATTATCTGGCGCATGATCCTGTGCGGTGCAGGTTTTGGTCTGTTCCAGTCACCCAACAACCACACCATTATCACCTCCGCTCCGCCGCAGCGCAGCGGTGGCGCCAGCGGGATGCTGGGAACGGCGCGGCTGCTGGGACAAAGCACCGGGGCCGCCCTGGTGGCGCTGATGTTCAATCTTGCCGGGCAACACGCGACCCACGTTGCGCTGCTTACCGCCGGAGCGCTGGCGACCCTCGCGGCTATCGTCAGCGGGCTTCGCGTCACCCAGCCGCGGGTACAGGCATAAAAAAAACCGGGCGGAGAGAGTCTCCTGCCCGGCTTTTTTCAACCCTATAGCGTTACTTCAGGTATTCACCGCTGCGCAGCGCTTCAATGCGTTTATCCAGCGGCGGGTGAGACATAAACAGCTCACTCAGCGACTTCGATTTGCCGTTGATGCAGAAAGCCATCATGCTGTTCGCTTCCTGCGGCTCGTAGCTGGTTTTCAGACGCTGCAGCGCGGCAATCATCTTCTCACGACCTACCAGCTTCGCTGAGCCGGCATCCGCATGGAACTCGCGGTGGCGGGAGAACCACATGGTAATGATGCTTGCCAGAATGCCAAACACCAGCTCCAGCACCATTGAAACCGCAAAATAGATCAGCGGGTTACCGTTGCTCTCTTCACCCTCGTCACGGTTGCCCCCCATAAACCCGGCGGCGATTTGCGCCAGAATACGGGAGATGAAGATAACGAAGGTGTTCACCACGCCCTGGATCAGGGTCATGGTGACCATATCACCGTTGGCAATGTGGCTGATCTCGTGGGCAATAACCGCTTCCGCTTCGTCACGGCTCATGTTTTGCAGCAGACCGGTACTGACGGCCACCAGAGAGGCGTCACGACGCGCGCCGGTGGCAAAGGCGTTGATATCCGGCGCGTGGTAAATGGCCACCTGCGGCATGGCAATGCCCGCCTTCTTTGACTGCTGAGCAACCGTGCTCATCAGCCACTGTTCCATATCGTTACGCGGCTGCTCAATAACTTCACCGCCCACGGATTTCAGCGCCATCCACTTCGACATCAGCAGTGAAATGAAGGAGCCACCAAAACCAAACAGCAGCGCCATAATCAACAGACCCTGAACGCTGCTCGACTGAATTCCCGTCAGGCTTAGCACCAGCCCGAAAACCACCATTACCGCCAGGTTGGTGAGCAGGAAGAGCGCGATTCGCATCATAATATTCTTTTAACCTCAGTTTAACAAAACGCACTATGCGATTACCCACATCGTATGGGTATTCCGGCTATTTTCAAGCATCCAGGCGGCGTAAGTCACCAGAAAGACACAACTTTACACAATTGGAAATCTGCTTGACGGGAGAGTGCGGAACAAAAAGAAACAGGCACAATCGCTTGTGCCTGTTGGGGGATTATTTTGCCGGAGCGGGTTGCACGGCAGGCTTCTCTTTTTCCAGATTCGCCAGGTCGAGCGCGATATGCACCGTCTCGTCGAGGTACGGATCCGGCTCCTGGTAATCTTTAGGCAGATCGTCCAGCTTCTTGAGCAGCGGCTTGCCTTCACGTTTGAAGCGATCGTTGATACGCGCCAGACGCGTTGCATCATCTTCGTTGTTCTCTTTCTCACGCTGAGCGTAGTTAAGAGAGACAATGTTCCGTTTCGCTTTCAGGGCATTGAAACGCGCGATGTCCTTCATGATGTACTGGAATTCCGGATCTTTCACGATGCGGTCGTTATGATTTTTCAACAGTTCCGGTCCGAACTGTTTCATATCACCCGACTTCACGAATGTCGCGGCATCAATGCTGTCCCACGGCAGCGCATTATCTTCAAACTTCTCGCCCGTTTCCGTCTCTTCGGTACCTGTCGGCATCAGGATATCCGGCGTAACGCCCTTACGCTGCGTACTCCCGCCGTTCACGCGGTAGAATTTCTGAATGGTGTACTGTACGGAACCCAGCGCAGGCCATTCCGGGCGCAGCATCTGGTCGTAGATACGGTTCAGAGAGCGGTACTGCTGAACGGTGCCTTTACCAAAGGTCGGTTCACCGACGATCAGCGCACGGCCATAGTCCTGCATCGCAGCAGCAAAGATTTCGGATGCAGACGCGCTGAAGCGGTCGACCAGTACCACCAGCGGGCCTTTGTAGTAGACCACGCCGTCGGTGTCGGCATCTTCACGCACCTTACCGTTGTTATCACGCACCTGCACCACCGGGCCGGACGGGATAAACAGACCGGACAGCGAGACCGCTTCGGTCAGGGCGCCGCCGCCGTTGCTGCGCAGATCGATGATCACGCTGCTGACGTTCTGCTTCTCGAGCTTCTGCAACTGCACCTTCACATCGTCGGTCAGGCCAACGTAGAAGCCAGGAATATCAAGAACGCCAACCTTCTCTTTACCGACGGTTTTCACCGACATTTTCACCGCGCGATCTTCCAGGCGGATACGCTCGCGGGTCAGGGTAATGATTCGGGTCTTGGTCCCCTTACCGGCAGGGAGAATTTCCAGGCGAACTTTGCTGCCCTTTGGCCCTTTAATCAGCGCAACCACGTCGTCGAGACGCCAGCCGATCACGTCCACCATGCTCTGGCCGCTCTGGCCGACGCCCACAATGCGGTCACCTACGCTGATCGCTTTGCTTTTGGATGCAGGACCGCCGGCCACCATGGAGTTGATTACCGTGTAGTCATCGTCCATCTGGAGCACCGCACCAATACCTTCCAGAGACAGGCTCATTTCGGTATTGAACTGTTCGGTGTTACGCGGAGAGAGGTAATTAGTGTGCGGGTCAATTTCATGGGCAAACGCGGTCATCGCCAGCGAGAAGACATCCTCACTGTTGGTCTGCGCCAGGCGACGGATGGCAAATTTGTAGCGACGGTTTAGCGTCTCACGAATCTCTTTCTCGTCTTTACCCGTGAGCTTGAGGCTCAATTCGTCGTACTTAACCTTTGCGTCCCACAGCGCGTTCAGTTCGGCCTCGTCTTTCGGCCATGGCGCTTTGCTGCGGTCCAGATTAAAGGTGTCGTTGCCGGTAAAGTCCATCGGACGTTCCAGCACCTTAAGCGCGTATTGATAACGTTCAAAACGGCGCTTTTGCGATAAATTGTACAGATCGTAGAACAGATCCAGCTTTCCGGAGCGCAGCTCATCACCCACTTCGGATTTACGTTTAGCGAACTGTTCGACATCGCTGGCCAGCAGTACGTTGTGGCTGTAATCCAGCAAGTTCAGATAACGGTCAAAGATTTTGGCCGAGAAGGCCTGATCGAGATCGAACTGACGATAGTGCGAACGAGTAAAGCGCGACGTCACGCGCTCACTCACCGTCGCGTGCTGCGTCTCTTCCTTGAGAACAGGAATCTGATCAACACGCGTAATATCGTCCACAGCGAAAGCGTGGCCTGTTATAGCAAACAGGCCAGCCAGCGCGGTGAGCTTAAAAAAAGTGTTCATGCCAGGCTCGGCCTCCGTTTCAGAACAACAAGTGTTCTGCGCGTACAATCATTGACATACCAGAAGTCAGCTGTACACGAACGCCATCTTTGGTGATTTCCAGTACGGTGGCGTCCATCGCGTTGTTACCCGCTTTCACCTTCAGCGCCTGACCCACGCTCAGCGCGTTGATGTCAGAAACCGGGGTGTGGCGCGGCTCTTCGCGCGGCGCACGTGGGGCTTTAGCTGCTGGTTTGTCAGCACGCGGTTTGCGATCGTTATTTTCAGAACGACGCGGTGCCGGGCGTGGTTTGCGCTCGCGACGAGGGGCGTCTTCCTGCCCGTTTGCCGCTGCGGCTTCGCGTTTTTTCGCCTGCTGCTCCGCACGCTGTGCCTGCACGCGAGCTTTGGCTTCTTCAAGCTGCTTGCGTGCGTGCTCTACGTGCTGCTCATCCAGCTCACCGCAAGGGTTGCCGTCAAGGTCGACACGGGTCGCGCCCGGCTTGATACCGTACAGGTAACGCCAGCTTGAGGTATAAAGGCGTAAGGCAGAACGAAGCTGCGTTTTGCTGAGGTTCATTTCGCCCTCAACGCGCGCGACCAGATCCTGAAAGATACCGACTTTCAGAGGACGCGCTTCACCTTCAGCGCTGAAGCACTGCGGGAAACGCTCGGCCAGAAATGCGATAACTTCTTTACTGCTATTCAACTTAGGTTGATTTTCCATGAAATTTCCTGATTACAACGGACGTTGCCAACAAGCGCAGGCATGAACAGGCGACATTATAATGACGCTATCAGTAAATGCTACGTTATCCGTTGATTATCCTGCGACGCTCGCAAAGAATTTATGATAATCGGTTGCTGCCAGAACATTTTCCAGGTTCGCCACCAGCTCGCGCAGCCCCTGTTCGTCCTCGGCAGTGAAGCGGCTGAAGACCGTACTGTCGATATCCAGAACGCCAATAATCTGATTTTTGACCACCAGCGGCAGAACGATCTCTGAATTGCTGGAGGCATCGCAGGCGATGTGCCCATCAAACGCGTGAACATCTTCAACGCGCTGAACCTGACGGGTTGCCACCGCGGTACCGCATACGCCACGCCCTACCGGAATGCGCACGCAGGCAAGCTTGCCCTGGAAAGGCCCAAGCACCAGCGTTTCACCTTCAAGCAGGTAAAAGCCCGCCCAGTTCACGTCTGAAAGGCGTTCGAACAGTAACGCGCTGGTATTTGCCAGAGTGGCTAAGAAACTGGTTTCCCCCGCCATTAATGCCTTAAAATCGCGATTCAGATCCGCGTAGAATTCTGTTTTGTTCATTATTCAATCACTTAGTTATCTTACATATTTACCGCATAGCCTATTAAAATAAGCATTAAATGCGCTCATGCTCAAGATGAATCCGTTCATGAGTTATTATAACTTTCAACAATACTAATCTGTGCGCGACTCATGGCCATAAAAACACCCAAAATTACGCCGACAAGCAAGATCGTTGTCCATACGGTAAGCCAGCCTTTGCCTCGTGCACATTATCAGCGTTGCCCCCAGTGCGATACGCTTTTTATGTTGCCGAAGATGAAATCGCATCAAAGCGCCTTTTGCCCGCGCTGCGATGCCAAAATCCGCGACGGACGAGACTGGTCATTAACGCGTCTGGCGGCAATGGCGGTGACGATGCTGCTGCTGATGCCCTTTGCCTGGACCGAGCCGCTGCTGAAGCTCTATCTCCTGGGCGTGCGAATCGACGCCAACGTATTGCAGGGGATCTGGCAGATGACGCGCGAGGGCGATCCGCTCACCGGCGCGATGGTGCTGTTCTGCGTCGTCGGCGCGCCGCTGGTGCTGGTCGCGGCGATTGCCTACCTGTGGTTTGGCAACATCCTGGGGATGAACCTGCGCCCGGTCCTGCTCATGCTGGACAAGCTCAAGGAGTGGGTGATGCTGGATATCTATCTGGTCGGCGTCGGCGTCGCCTCCATCAAGGTGCAGGACTATGCGTTTTTGCAGCCCGGCATTGGCCTTTTCGCGTTTATTTCGCTGGTGCTGCTGAGCATTCTGACCATGATCCATCTGAACGTTGAACAGCTCTGGGAGCGATTTTACCCCCAGCGCCCCGCCACCCGGCCGGATGAAAACCTGCGCGTCTGCCTGGGATGCCACTACACCGGCCTGCCGGATGGGCGTGGACGGTGCCCGCGTTGCCATATACCGTTAAGATTACGGCGCAACAATAGCCTGCAAAAATGCTGGGCGGCGTTAATCGCTTCCCTGGTATTTTTGTTCCCGGCAAACATGCTGCCGATCTCCGTGATATACGTGAACGGCGCCCGCCAGGAAGACACGATCCTTTCCGGGATTATCTCCCTTGCACACAGCAACGTGGGGGTTGCCGCCATCGTTTTTATCGCCAGTATCCTGGTGCCGTTTACTAAAGTGGTGGTGATGTTCACGCTGCTCATCAGCATCCACTTTAAGTGCGAACAAGGACTTCGCACCCGCATCCTGCTTCTGCGATTCGTGACCTGGATAGGTCGCTGGTCGATGTTGGATCTGTTCGTGATTTCGTTAATGATGTCGCTCATCAATCGCGATCAGCTACTTGCTTTTACCATGGGACCCGCAGCTTTTTATTTCGGCTCTGCGGTGATATTGACTATTCTTGCAGTGGAATGGCTGGACAGCCGCTTACTTTGGGACGCACATGAGTCAGGAAACGCCCGCTTCGCCGACTGAAGCGAGAATTAAAACAAAACGCCGCATTTCGCCATTCTGGCTGCTGCCTGTTATCGCGCTGCTGATTGCAGGCTGGCTTATCTGGACGAGCTATGAAGATCGCGGAAGCACCATCACCATTGACTTCCAGTCTGCGGACGGCATAGTCGCCGGACGGACTCCCGTTCGCTTCCAGGGGGTGGAAGTGGGGACCGTACAGGATATTTCCCTGGGCAAAGGACTGAACAAAATCCAGGTACGGGCAAGCATTAAGTCCGACATGCAGGACGCCCTGCGCGCCGAAACGCAGTTCTGGCTCGTGACGCCTAAAGCCTCTCTGGCCGGCGTTTCGGGGCTGGATGCCCTCGTTGGCGGTAACTATATCGGCATGATGCCCGGCAAAGGTGAGCCGCAGGATCACTTTGTTGCGCTGGATACGCAGCCGAAATACCGGCTCAATAACGGGGATTTGATGATTCATCTCCGCGCGCCGGATCTTGGCTCACTGAACAGCGGCTCACTGGTCTATTTCCGTAAAATTCCAGTCGGCCGCGTCTACGATTACGCCATCAACCCAAACAAAGATGGCGTGACCATTGACGTGCTCATTGAGCGGCGCTTTACCAGCCTGGTGAAAAAAGGCAGCCGCTTCTGGAACGTTTCGGGCGTTGATGCCGACCTGAGCCTGAGCGGTGCGAAGGTGAAGCTCGAAAGCCTGGCGGCGCTGGTAAATGGCGCTATCGCCTTCGATTCTCCGGAAGGCTCAAGCCCGGCCGCCGCAGAAGATACGTTTGGCCTGTACGCGGACCTGGCGCACAGCCAGCGCGGCGTTATCGTCAAGCTGACCCTGCCGGATGCTAAAGGGCTGAAGGCCGGCTCGACTCCGCTCATGTACCAGGGGCTAGAGGTCGGTCAGCTGACAAAATTAACCCTCAACGCGGGCGGCTCCGTTACCGGTGAAATGACCGTGGATCCAAGCGTGGTCGATCTCCTGCGGGAGAAAACGCGCATTGAGCTGCGTAATCCGAAGCTGTCGCTCAGCGACGCCAGCATCAGCACCCTGCTGACGGGCAGTACCTTCGAGCTGATCCCGGGTGAAGGTCCTCCGAACAAAAACTTTGTTATCGCGCCGGCGGATAAAGCCCTGCTGCAAAAGCCAGGCGTGCTGACCGTAACGCTTAACGCCCCGGAGAGCTATGGTATCGAGGCCGGGCAACCGCTGATCCTGCACGGCGTGCAGGTAGGCCAGGTTCTGGAGCGCAAGCTGTCGGAAAAAGGGGTCTCCTTCTCCGCCGCCATCGATCCGCAGTACGGCAACCTGGTTCACGGCGACAGCAAATTCGTGGTTAACAGCCGCGTCGACGTGAAGGTGGGCCTGGACGGCGTTGAGTTCCTGGGAGCCAGCGCCAGCGAGTGGGTAAACGGCGGGATCCGCATTCTGCCGGGCAGCAAAGGCGCGCTGCGCGAAAGCTATCCGCTGTTTGCCAACCTGGATAAGGCAATCGAAAACAGCCTGGGCGACCTGCCGACCACCACCCTGACCCTGAGCGCTGAAACGCTGCCGGACGTACAGGCGGGTTCGGTCGTGCTGTATCGTAAATTTGAGGTCGGGGAAGTGATCACCGTTCGCCCTCGCGCGGACGCGTTTGATATCGAACTGCACATTAAGCCGGAATACCGCAAGCTGCTCACGCCAAACAGCGTGTTCTGGGCAGAGGGCGGCGCGAAGGTACAGCTCAACGGCAGCGGCCTGACCGTGCAGGCCTCTCCCCTCTCCCGTGCCCTGCGCGGGGCTATCAGCTTTGATAACCTGAGCGGCGCGGGCGGCAATATGCGTAAAGGCGACAAGCGGATCCTCTTCCCGTCTGAAACCGCTGCGCGCGCCGTCGGCGGGCAGATCACGCTGCACACCTTTGATGCCGGCAAGCTGGCGGAAGGGATGCCAATCCGCTATCTGGGCATCGATATCGGGCAGGTGCAGAAGCTGAAGCTGATCACCGCGCGCAACGAAGTCCAGGCCACCGCCGTGCTTTATCCGGAATACGTGCAGACGTTTGCCCGTGCAGGCTCGCGCTTCTCGGTGGTTACGCCGCAAATCTCTGCCGCCGGCGTAGAGCACCTCGACACCATTCTCCAGCCGTACATCAACGTTGAACCGGGTCGCGGCAATACGCGTCGCGAATTTGAACTGCAGGAAGCGACCATTACCGATTCCCGTTACCTGGACGGCCTGAGCATTGTGGTTGAAGTGCCGGAGGCGGGTTCGCTGGGCATTGGCACACCGGTGCTGTTCCGCGGTATCGAGGTGGGAACGGTAACCAGCCTGACGCTGGGGAACCTGTCCGACCGCGTGATGGTCGGCCTGCGCATCAGCCAGCGTTATCAGCACCTGGTGCGCAACAACTCGGTGTTCTGGCTGGCTTCAGGCTACTCGCTGGACTTCGGCCTCACCGGCGGGGTGGTGAAAACCGGCACCTTCAACCAGTTCATTCGCGGGGGCATTGCCTTTGCCACGCCGCCGGGCACGCCTCTGGCGCCTAAGGCGCAGGCGGGTAAACACTTCCTGCTGCTGGAAAGTGAACCGAAAGAGTGGCGTGAATGGGGAACGGCGCTGCCGCGTTAATCTCACAGGCTCCGGTGTCAACGCGCCGGAGCCTTTATGCTACACTGCTCGCCTGAATGTTTCCCTGTGGTGTGCCCGTGGCTCAAAACTCCGTATTTCTTCCTGAACAGTTCCTGGCGCAGATGCGCGAGGCGCTTCCCGCTCATCTCTCTTTTGATGATTTTATCGCTGCCTGCCAGCGCCCTTTGCGCCGGAGCATTCGCGTCAATACGCTCAAAATCAGCGTCGAGGCGTTTCTGGATCTTGTCTCCCCCTACGGCTGGCAGCTAACGCCGGTCCCGTGGTGTGAAGAGGGTTTCTGGATCGAGCGGGATGATGAAGAGAGCCTGCCGCTCGGCAGCACCGCCGAGCACCTGAGCGGGCTGTTTTATATTCAGGAAGCCAGCTCCATGCTGCCGGTTGCCGCGCTGTTTGCCGATGACAATCAGCCTGAGCGGGTAATGGACGTCGCCGCGGCGCCCGGCTCTAAAACCACCCAGATTGCCGCCCGGATGCACAACCGCGGCGCCATCCTCGCCAACGAATTTTCCGCCAGCCGCGTCAAAGTCCTGCATGCCAATATCAGCCGCTGCGGGATCCACAACGTGGCACTGACGCACTTCGACGGACGCGTGTTTGGGGCCGCTCTGCCGGAGGCCTTTGACGCCATCCTGCTGGACGCCCCCTGCTCCGGCGAAGGCGTGGTGCGTAAAGATCCCGATGCGTTAAAAAACTGGTCCGTTGAAAGCAACCTGGAGATCGCCGCCACGCAGCGTGAACTGATCGAAAGCGCCTTTCATGCCCTGCGCCCCGGCGGGACGCTGGTTTACTCCACCTGCACGCTGAACCGCGATGAAAACGAGGACGTCTGCCTGTGGCTGAAGCAACGCTATGCGGATGCCGTCGAGTTTCTCCCGCTGGACGCCCTCTTCGATTCGGCCAAAGCGGCCGCCACGCCTGAAGGCTTCCTGCACGTCTTCCCGCAGATTTACGACTGCGAAGGCTTCTTCGTCGCGCGTATGCGCAAAACATGCGCCGTTGACCCTCTCCCTGCCCCTAAGTTTAAGGTCGGCAACTTCCCGTTCTCCCCGGTCAAAGGACGCGATGCGGCGCAGGCGGAGGCGGCTGCCGGCAAAGTGGGCCTGCGCTGGGATGAGAGCCTGCGCCTCTGGATGCGTGACAAAGAGCTGTGGCTGTTCCCTGCGAATATCGAACCGCTGATTGGTAAGGTGCGCTTCTCCCGCCTCGGTATTCGCCTCGCGGAGATCCACAACAAGGGCTATCGCTGGCAGCATGAAGCGGTTATTGCGCTGGCCGGTCGTGAAAACACCTTCGCCCTGACGCATCAGGAAGCGGAAGAGTGGTATCGCGGCCGTGACGTTTACCCGGAAAACGGCCCGGCGCAGGATGAAGTTATCGTGACGTATCAGGGCTATCCGCTGGGGCTGGCAAAAAAAGTTGGCTCGCGGCTGAAAAACAGCTATCCGCGTGAACTGGTACGCGATGGCCGCCTGTTTACCGGTAACAGCCGCACCGCCTGAAAAAAACGCATTTTTTTACTGGCGATTTCGCTCTCCTTGTCTAGGCTCAAAGATGGGTGGCTGTACTGGTCATACCAGATTTTGGGCAACGAACCGGAGAGCATTATGACGAAAACCAGCGTACGCATTGGCGCTTTTGAAATCGACGACGCTGAACTGCGCGGCGAAGCACAAGGCGATCGAACGTTAAGTATTCCCTGCAAATCCGATCCGGATTTGTGCATGCAGCTGGATGCCTGGGACGCAGATACCAGCGTCCCGGCTATTCTTGATGGGGAACATTCCGTTCTGTACCGTGAGCATTACGACAGTAAAACCGATGCCTGGGTCCTGCGTCTTGCCTGACCCAAAGAGAACCCGCCCGAAGGCGGGTTATTTATTACTGAAGCTGCACCAGCGTCAGGAAGCCTCCAAAAACCGCCCCCGTATCGATATAGTGCAGATTGTTAAAGTCATATCGTTTGTCTAAAGGCGTATGCCCGAACCAGAAGTGATCCGCGCCGCTGATGCCCTGCTCTTTACCCGCCATCAGCCCCGTTAAGCGATCGCGATCCCACAGCACGCGCTGCGCATCCACCGGCCTGTTCCAGACATATTCGGCTGATGGATAATCCGCATGGGCGACAACGTTCAGCCCGTTTGCGCAGGTTATTTCAATGACGTGCGGTAAGGCCCGACACGCATCGAGTAAAGCCATCGCCTGTTTTTGCTCGTCACCCTTAAGAGCGGTAAACCAAATACCGCCATTTATCGACCAGAGAGTAATATTATTATTTTCAAGCGCATCCAGCGCCATTTGCTCGTGGTTGCCGCGAACAGCGCAAAACCATTTTTCCTGCACCAGCTGTAAACATTTTACGCTGTCAGGCCCGCGGTCGATAATATCCCCCACCGAGATCAGCAGATCCGCGTCAGGATTAAAACGCCGCTGCTTCAGCTCCTCCATAAGCCCCTGATAGCAGCCATGAATGTCGCTGACAACCCAGATATGACGCCAGCGTTCCCCGTTAATTTTCCGATACATAACGCCTCCTGTAAAAAGTATAGCTGCAACAGAAAATGTCATGGGCTGACGTCAGACGCCTCGAATCCAAACGAATCGTAAACCAGCCGGAAATAAAGATCGCCGCGCTATTAATTCCTTATCCCCGGCCCTTTAAAATAGTGCGGAATAAAACGAGGGATTTTCACGTGTCAAACATACACCTGCAAAACGATGTTTTTTACCCACATCGTACAAATATTATTTCTGAACTGGTGAAGGGAAAACGCGTTCCTGGCCCTATCTGGCAGAAACGTGAATACCGGTTAAAGTTCCTGTTGCGCTCGCTTTTATTCTGGTCCTCCACCCAACGCATGCTGGAGGCGCTGTCCGGACGCGACGACTTTGACAAACTGCTGGCGTCTCAAATTACGCTGCCGAGCAAAACCCACCGCCAGTATCTGATGCGCGGCCTGAACTCAAACGACAGAGCGGATGCTATCGTCAGCCACTATGACTGGATCGATAGTCTGAAAAATACCGCCCTTGCCCACGCCCTGACCAGCCCGCAGGAGCTGCCGGTTGTGCAGTTTGAGGCTAAAAACGGCGTCACGTATACCGTCAATGCCTCGTCCGCGGGTAAAGCCGAGCGCGAAGGCGAAAGCACGCTGTGGCTGCACGACGGCGACAACACGCTGCTCGCCAGCCTGACCTTTTGCGTCGCACGCAGCAACGGCCGCGCGGTGCTGGTGATCGGCGGGCTCCAGGGTCCGCGTCGCAACGTGCCGCGTGAGGTGATTAAAGAGGCCACCCGCGCGTGCCACGGTCTTTTCCCGAAGCGCGTGCTGATGGAGGTAGTCTTTCAGCTTGCCGCACGCTCGAACATCAGCGCTATTTTTGCCGTCAGCGATGAAGGACATGTGTTCCGCGCGCTGCGCTATCGCCTGAGCAAAGGCCGCCATTTCCACGCCAGCTATGACGAGTTCTGGGAAGGGCTGAACGGTAAAAAGGTCTCCCCCTTCTGCTGGCAGCTGCCGCTGCGGATGGAACGTAAATCGTTAGAGGAGATTGCCAGCAAAAAACGCGCTGAATACCGGCGCCGCTTCGCGTTACTCGATGAAATCGCGGCATCGGTTGATTCGCGGTTTTAGCCCGCTGCCGCCTGAGGCAAAATAGATACAAAAATTTAACAATGCAGCCCAAAAGGACTGGACTTTCGCCCGTCGGGTGGTGAATGGTGAAGAAGGCAAACAGGACGTAAACCTCCTGTGAAGGCAATAAGCGGATAATATCGTTTGCTTTCATGCTGATCAAAGAAAACGACTTCGATTCCAGTTTTCTCTATGTCCAGTCCTTTAGTCTTAATTCAATACCCTTCCTCTGTAAACGTCATTTACAGGGATTCACCTTTTCGTTCTCCTGGTAAGACGAGCACATAATCGCTCTGTGTCAAAATTATTCAAATGGATGCAGGACCAGTTTACGGTTGGCCTAAGTAGCTTTCATTTCCCTCCTGTCGCGTTATTTGAAAATGACGCATCCGCGTTATCCAACTCTTAGAACCAAAAATATTGAAGATTATAATAGATATAACTTCAGATAAATCAAAAGCGCCTTCTACTAACATCCATTGCACCCTTCATCACCATTAACAAACAAATCCCAAACAAATTCCCTATATATAGCTACAGTTGAAACATTTCATAAATAAACAAAAAGTCAAAAAATCAACTCAATTTTATTTTTTTGTTGATTATTGCGAATTTTAAAATTAATCTCTACGGATCATAAGGTTCATTTTACATGCGCTTTATGATTAAGTTGGTTGAACGTTAAATAAATTATAATTTACGTTAAATGTTATAACTGGTTAATTTACCGCCAAAACTACGAGCCAAAGTATGATCATGCAATCACCAACCACACAACACGCTGTTTTTGTTGAAGATAAAAATAACGAGCTACTATCAAACCTGGTATCTGTTATATCGTCAGTAATGGATGCCATGGAAAAAGCGATACCCAAAAATATCGAAGTTGTTTTACATGATTTAACTCACCCCGATACATCAGTTATTAAAATTATTAACGGAGAGATTACAGCCAGAAAAAGAGGTGACTCATTATTGAAGGCTCCCGATAACAATGATGGTTTTGCAGGCATGCTCTTAAAAGACAGAGATCGTCTTAATCCGTTTATACTTAGTGGGTATAATTGCGTAATAAAAAGTGGCGAGGTAGTTAAAAGCGGCAGTAGCACATTCTATAAAGACAACGGTGAACCTATCGCCGCATTTGCTATAAACGTTTTGGTTTAATCAGATAAATCCTATTACATTATCGTAATTCATATAACTTTATAACGAGAGCATAAGCACTCGTCAGTCATTATATGCCCTCTTTGTGCAATGTCATATGTCTATGCGGGCCTGCATTTCATCTTTTAATACAAAGAGGGCTTTTGTCGCAAATACCATGAATAAAAAATCTTATTCATGATATGCGTTATTATTACCAGTCAACAACATGCGTTCCCTGTTATAGCAGAGCATTCCCTCCAGGCAGCAGTCCGATCAGGGAGGCGATCGTCGAGGGGTAACTGGCAGGAACCCGGCTGCCCCTTTTGACTCCATGCTTTACTCACCGGAACACCGCGGGGGAAGAATTTGCATTACGATTGCCGGGACACAAAAATTTAACAAAGACCAAAAAATACCTGGACGCACGCGGTGCAGAGTATGTTATGGTTTAGACAGGATATGGAATATTCGAGTAATTTTCGGGGGATTTCGTGTTGAGCCCGGTAAGCCCTTGAAAATGAATAGATAAAAAGAGACCGAATACGATTCCTGTTTCCGCCACAACCAGCCTTTTTTGATTTTATTCAAACACTTACACATCAGCAACCCGTTAAATACGGGTTCCAATGCTTACCAATACATCCATTCAAGATCAAACCGTTGCCATCTTTTTCGAGTGGGCGACGGGTGAACTTCGGGATCGCTTCGATCCGAAATCTCCCCAACTTTGCGTAGCTCCTTCCAGTTTCGTAACACGCCGCTTTACGCATTTCATCCCCAACAGCATAATCGCCCCGAATCAGTTTGTAAGACTTAACCAGCGCGCGCGACTTTTTCTCCCTGCCCTATACTTTCAGTCTGACTGACTGGAGGTTACTATGTGTGGACGTTTTGCACACGCCCAAACCCGTGAAGATTATCTGGCATACCTGGCCGACGAATCCGATCGTGACATCGCCTACGACCCGGAACCAATTGGCCGCTACTACGTCGCGCCCGGCACAAAAGTACTGCTGTTGAGCGAACGCGATGAGCAACTGCACCTCAATCCGGTATTCTGGGGTTACGCGCCCGGGTGGTGGGATAAACCGCCACTGATTAACGCGCGTGTCGAGACGGCGGCCACCAGCCGAATGTTTAAGCCTCTCTGGCAGCATGGCCGGGTCATATGCTTCGCCGATGGATGGTTCGAATGGAAGAAGGAAGGCAACGAAAAACAGCCCTACTTCATTCACCGGGCCGATGGCCAGCCCATTTTCATGGCTGCGATCTGCAGCGCGCCATTTAAGCGCGGCGATGAAGCAGAGGGCTTTCTGATAGTAACGTCAGCAGCCGATAAAGGTCTGGTCGATATTCACGACCGCCGGCCACTGGTTTTGTCGCCGGAAGCGGCGCGCGAGTGGATGCGTCAGGATGTAGGAGGGAAAGAAGCTGAGGAGATAGCCGCCAACGGCGCCGTGCCAGCCGACAAGTTTGCCTGGCACGCCATTACACGTGCGGTGGGTAATGTCAAGAATCAAGGGCCGGAAATGATTGCCAAAAATTAGATAATTATTAATAACCTGCGTAGCCTCGACGACCATATGATGCAGTGATAGAATGCCTTTTATTAGGCATTAACAATTACTAATTTATTTTTACCCTTAAGGTTAGATGATGGATTTATTATTCTCGCTTTGCCTTGTTTTGACCTGTTTAGCACTCGCAATTGGAATATTTAGCTTGCCGTTATTCAGGTTTATAGATGAAGATACAGATACAGCAAGGGCCAATAGTTTAGATGGCATGAGATTCATTCTTGCTTCTTTTGTAATATTTCACCATATTGACTGCGCCTATACCTACATAACAAAAGGCAAATGGATGCCGACTTCAGATTGGTTGTTATATATGGGTAAATATGGTGTGGCTTTATTTTTCATGATTACAGCTTTTTTGTTTTGGGGGAAAGTAAGAAAATCCAATAAAATTGATTGGGTTGACTTATATAAAAAAAGATTTTATAGGATTGCACCTTTATCTATTTTTTGCTCAGCTATTGCGCTGGCAAGTCTGTTTTTATTGACAGAAAGAAAGGAATTTTCTCATAGTATACTGGCTGCTTCACTCTCCTGGTTTGATGCTGGGTTGTGGAATTCAAAACCTGCTGTTACTGCGTTTACACCTCCATTTATGGCATTAGCTGGCGTTACCTGGACGCTCCGATGGGAATGGATCTTTTACTTTTCACTCCCCCTGTTTTTCATGTTTAAAAAATGGTCATTTGAGTTAACTGTTTCTGTATTTGCTTTTTCTGTTTATTTCCTTCCAGACTTTACTAGAGATGCATATTTATGGTCGTATTTTTTCGCTGGAATGTTATGCAACGTTCTAAAAGATAAGATACACTTAAACGCTAAATCTGCCAATACCATATTAGTGATTATGATATTAATTACTTTGTTAGTCCAACCAGCTTTATACGGCGCTCCTGAAAAGATATTCCTCTGCGTTATATTTTTCGCTGTAGTATCAGGAGCTAATTTTTTTGGTGTATTAATTAACAAAGCGGCAATTCGTCTTGGGGCAATAAGTTATAGTTTATATTTAACGCAAGGATTGGTTCTTTTCCCAATGGTTATCTACTTTAGTAATGAAAGAAATTTAGACTTAAATATAAACACATTTATTATATTCGCAGTATCTTATGTCTTGATTTGCATTCTATCATCATTAACCTTTCATTTTATTGAAAGGCCATTTATGAACAGAATAAAGGCCAGTAATACTGCCGACCAGGCATACAATAAATAATGGCATCCGGCGACTTGTCGCCGGAGATTTAGATCTTTAGTTACCTAACAACCAGTAGGTCTGAATATCTTGTCGTATACCTTGGCGATAACATCTCACGCTTCATTTTCCATTGCTGCTGAATGCCCTGACCGGCAAAGTAGAGCGTACCTCTGCCACCCTTAGCATTGAGTTGATCCAGAACGTTCATCAAAGATGCGCTATCGTTACGCGGCGCATTTTCATCAAACAGGTTGAGTTGGGCTACACCCTGGCTGAAGAAGTCGCCCAGCATAATGCCAGCCTTTTGATAGCGGTGACCATCCTTCCAAATTTTGTCCAGGCACTTTACCGCAGCATTGACGATGTCGCGGGAATCATGTGTCGGGGTCAGCAGCTTTACCGATGCGCTGTTGCCGTAATATGGCTCGTTCAGCGCAAACGGAGAGGTTTTCACGAACGCAGAGATAAAGCGGCAGTACTGATGCTCACCACGAAGTTTTTCAGCACCACGGGCCGCATAACTGTAGATAGTCTGGCGCATCTGTTCATACTCGGTGACGCGTTCGCCGAACGAACGACTACAGACGATTTCCTGTTTTGCCGGCGCAAACTCTTCCAAGTCTAGGCATGGCTCGCCGCGTAGCTCACGCACCGTTCGCTCCAGCACGACGTTGAAGTATTTAGGGATAATCCACGCACTCTGTTCTGAGAGGTCCATTGCTGTTTTGATGCCCATAGTGTTTAGTTTCTTACTGATGCGACGACCAACGCCCCAGACATCCTCCACAGGAACAAGCGCCAATAGCCTCCGCTGACGTTAAACGTTTGAGAGATCAACCACACCGCCAGTCTGCCGCTGCCATTTTTTCGCAGCATGGTTAGCAAGCTTCGCCAGCGTCTTGGTCTGGGCTATGCCAACGCCGACAGTAAGATGAGTCCGCTGTAAAATTGTCTCGCGGATTTCTTTTCCGAACTCAGTCAGGTCCCGGCAGTTTCTTACGCCTGACAGGTCGCAGAAGGCTTCGTCTATGCTGTAAATTTCGACGCGAGGGCTCATTTCTTCGAGTGTCCTCATCACCCGGTTCGACATGTCTGCGTACAGCTCATAATTGCTGCTGAAGCAGACAACACCAGCGCGCCGGAACAACTCTTTTTGCTTGAAGAACGGCTCTCCTATAGTAATACCAGAGGCTTTGGCCTCGGCGCTGCGTGCTATTACACAGCCGTCATTGTTCGAGAGAACGACCATCGGCCGCCCCCTCAAATCAGGTCGAAACACCGTCTCGCATGATGCTTAGAACGAATTCACATCACAGAGTGCAAACATATTCAGCTCGCCGATTTAACGATGAAAGTCACGACACCGAACACATCAAGCGTATCTTCGCTGCCGACGATGATCGGTGAGTAAGCGCTGTTCATCAGAATAAGCTGGAAGGTCGGGCGCAGCTGCAATCGCTTAACAGTGAACTCCCCTTCCACCGCGGCAATGACAATATCACCGTGCTCAGCTGTGCGTGAGCTGTCCACCACCAGCAGATCGCCGTCGCTGATCCCCACCTCAATCATTGAGTCTCCGGCAGCTTTTACGAAATACGTCGAACTGGGATGGGACACTAGCAACTCATTGAGATCGATACGCTGCTCAACGTAATCAGCGGCCGGGCTCGGGAACCCGCATTGCACTAAATCGCTGAACAGAGGGATAGCAATAATTTCACGTAACTCTGCTGGTCTGAAGAACTCCTTGATTCACACTTCAAATACTGTTTTTATATACAGTTGTTTTAACTGGGATATTGATCAAGATGGTCGCTTGTTTATGTGTGGCCACTTATTAGCCGCTTCGTTTGTAAGCCTGTAACGCTATTCGTTTTTTGGTATTTGTAAATTTCAAAAGGAAGAGTGTCGACTGCTCATTTTGGATACTACATGAAAGGGTTTTCGTCTGAAACAACTGGGCGAATGGTATGCGTAACCACACATACCAAGCGAACGTCATCAAGCGCCTCGCCTTCGATGGCTTCACCATCATCAGTAATCAGCACGTCACCGGCCCAATATGCATGCTGCTGGCGTCCGCAAAACCAGATGAGCAAGGTACCTCCTATCTTAAACAGCATTTCTTTCTCAATGACATCATACCCTTGCTGCGTTTCAACAATACTGGAAGAAGGTGGAAGGAATGACTCTGAGGCCGCAACGAAGGCGGTGTGTATATCTGCTGTGCGTGGCATAATTACCTCACAAAATAACTGTATGCATACACAGCATTGATCAGTAATCTTATGCAGTCAATCATCTCTATTACGGCATTGTTAAGGTGTGTCTAACTTGGTGAACTGAATAAATATCAGACAGTAAATAGGTGGATTTCATCACATTATTAGTAGTTCTTGCGCCTTGTGACAAGACATCTATTAACGGAGCTCTTCCAAATATGGTACAATCATCACAATTCTGAGCACACTCATTGTGAGATTATCATGTTATTTTCCATACATTATTTAAGAGGGTTGGCAGCTTTATTTGTTGTTATGTACCATTATAGAAGAATATTAAATGATGTATATGTTCAAAAGGATCTTGGTGATATTTTATTCAATGGCGCATTCTTTGGGGTAGATTTGTTTTTTATGATTAGTGGCTTTGTTATTGTCCTCTCAACTAAGCATGATAATTCCTTGATTTCATTCTACGCAAAACGATTCTTTAAAATTTACCCAGTATATATAGCTGTTTTCATTGTTTGGGTGATAATGCAGTATCAGTCTACTTTCGATGTTGAGCTAGCCATTAAATCCTTACTTTTCATACACTTTGACTACACCAAACCTGCTCCATGGTTTGGTTACTCTTCTATAAACACAGCATGGACATTAACTTACGAAATATTATTTTATTTTATTTTTTCATTAGGACTACTTTTAAATCACAAACAAAGAACCATAATCGCCTCTTCTATTATCGTTCTTTTGTTCATCTCAGCCAACTATTATTTTAACGGCTTTATTTCATTCAACCCTCACACCACGATAGGGAATGGAGAAACTTCAGGACTAATAAAATTGGTGGGTTCTCCATTAATGCTTGAATTTATTTTTGGGATGATTGCCTGCGAGCTTTATCTAAATATAAAAAGAAATGAGTCTTATGTGTTTTTAAAAAATACCACAAAACCTTTTATTATAATTAGCATGGCATTCTTCCTATTAAGTATATCAAGAGGTGACATTCCCCACGGGCCGCTTGATATTGGCATACCATGTTTCTTGTTGCTTGTATCTTTTTTGAATTATGAACGGTATTATGGGCTTAAACAATCTAAAATACTGTCATTTCTTGGTGATATATCATACCCTTTATACTTAGTTCACCTAGTAGTTTCTGGATATATGTATGATATAAAGAAAATATTCCCTTACTATGCTGAATTGCACGGCTTTTCCAGACTCCTCTTCCTCTTACTTACAAGCTTCGTACTAGCTTATGCAATACATGTATGCATAGAAAAACCAGCATCCAAGATCGCAAGGGTAGCGTTAGACAAGTTTAAAATGAGACAAGCATAGGAAATAGGCGCTCGTTACTTGAGCGCCATATAATCAGAAGTTCCTTGATATTTCAGTCCACACGCCTGTTGAAATTTGTCGCATGGTTATCATTGCCCTAGTGACAGACAATGATGCGTTTACTGCTCCTTTCATATAAAAGTTTGAATCGCCACGGATTTAACAGACATCCCAGAGTCATTTAAGATGATTTCAAGAGAGGTGCCCATGAGCGGTAAACGTTATCCCGAAGAGTTTAAAATTGAAGCAGTCAAACAGGTTGTTGATCGTGGTCATTCTGTTTCCAGGGTTGCAATACGTCTCGATATCACCACTCACAGTCTTTACGCCTGGATAAAGAAGTACGGTCCGGATTCTTACACTCATAATGAACAGTCAGATGCTCAGGCCGAGATCCGCCGTCTACAGAAAGAGTTGAAGCGGGTTACGGACGAACGGGACATATTAAAAAAGCCGCGGCGTACTTCGCAAAGCTGTCCGACTGAGGTACGCCTTTATCCGCGACAACAGCCGTTGCTGGCCTGTTCGTTTGCTCTGTCGGGTTCTGGATGTCCATCCGAGTGGATTTTATTTCTGGCTTCAGCAGCCACATTCACAGCGTCACCAGACAGACCAGATACTGACCGGGCAGATCAAACAGTTCTGGCTTGAGTCTGGCTGCGTCTATGGTTATCGCAAGATCTATCTCGATCTGCGTGATACCGGACAGCAGTGCTGAGTGAACCGGGTCTGGCGGCTGATGAAGCGTGCCGGAATAAAAGCTCAGGTTGGGTATCGTAGCCCACGGGCACGTATAGGCGAAACCAGCATCGTGACACCCAACAGGCTCCAGCTGCAGTTCAATCCGGACTCACCGGATGAGCGTTGGGTGACGGACATAACCTACATCCGAACCCACGAAGGCTGGCTGTATCTGGCCGTGGTGGTTGACCTGTTCTTCAGAAAAGTTATCGGCTGGTCAATGCAACCCCGCATGACAAAAGAGATTGTCCTGAACGCATTACTTATGGCGGTGTGGAGGCGTAATCCTCAAAAGCAGGTACTGGTTCACTCTGATCAGGGCAGTCAGTACACGTGTCATGAGTGGCAGTCGTTCCTGAAATCACATGGTCTGGAAGGCAGCATGAGTCGTCGCGGTAACTGCCACGACAACGTGGTTGCGGAAAGCTTTTTCCAGCTACTGAAACGCGAACGGATTAAGAAAAGGATCTACGGAACGAGAGACGAAGCCAGAAGCGATATTTTTGATTATATCGAAATGTTTTATAACAGTAAGCGTCGTCATGGTTCGAGCGAGCAGATGCCACCGGCTGAATATGAAAACCTATATTATCAACGGTTCAGAAGTGTCTAGATTATCCGTGGCGATTCAATGTGGCTTGCCGTCTATGGTTTCAGTAGTGATGTTGAAGCGGAGTTGACCACGGTCAGCACGTTAACGCGGTTGCGTTTCATGCTGGGTCCTCGTTAGGTGGATTTCAGGCAATAAAAGAGGCCGCCGAAGCGACCTTGTGATTACGGTTTCAAATCAATTTTTATCAATTTATTGAATTCGTTGGTATTCCCTATTTTTACAATGTCACCTATATAGCCAATATCCAGAGTGAACGGCTTTCCATTCCTTGATGCTCGGTATATAGCGATACGGAATTCGTTTTGATGGCTGTATGAATTGCGTTTATTAAAGACAGATGAGAGGGAAAACTGGTCAAATTTAAGTGTTCGTTTTTCATCAAAATAGACGATAGGTTCGCACCGATATGACAACACTTCACCAGATGCAATCAAGCTATCTAGCTTGTTGATAACCCTTGACATAAATTCGGTTTCATCCCACACAAATGCAAAATACTGCCCAAGATTTTCTGCTTCAGGTGGCAGCTTGTAATAACCATTTAATTTATCGACTTCATGTTCGTAAAATGGTCTTGATAGAATTCCATGGGAATGAAGATGGGTCATGCAGAAGACATTAATGTTATCAACCCAATCCATTTTTATGGTTATTGGGCCTGCGAAATCATTTTGAGTAAGTATGATTTCTTCTCCGGGCAAGCCGATCTTCAAAATATGTTCATCCGGCTGTAGCCAGCCGCTAACTCCTTCGTGTTTATCAGCGACATTGTTGGCACTCTCGTCCTCAACTCTTATGAAGTAGCTAAGGGGATTCATGTACAACTGGCCGTTAATGAAACTCTCACGAAAGCTATCTTGAGAAAACAGCTTCACAAAAAATCTGTAATCCATAACCCCTCACATTACTTTTTCATGTAAGAGGGTTTATAAACCGAAAGTGGAACTTTCTAAAGCTTTTCCCATGACTTTCTCTCTTTCGAAAGCCGTACCGTCAACCCTTCGTTGAAGATGCTGCCGTCGTCGTTGAGCAGTATCGGAATCTGGCTGCAATAGCAGTGGTATTTGTTACCATCTACTGCATACCAGTCGCGCACCTCTTGCACGGTTCTGACCTTTCCATGACAGAATGCATGCGTTATCCTGATGGTAGGCTTAAGCGCTGAAAGATGGAGAAGACCGGTATTTAGCCCCAGCCTCTCGGAAGCCCAGTCCGTTTCGTTCCATTGAGCTTCACGCAGCGCGCCGACCTGCTCAGTCTGAGCGATGTTCTTTGCCTTCGACATCGACACATCGAGGCGTTTGCTGATGACGCTGGCCGTCTCTCGAGGATTCACCCCGCGCGCCACAGCGTCAGTGATGATATTTGTCAGGTCACCGCGGGTAGTGTCGCTTATGACCTTCCAGTCGCTGAACGTTGTCAGCCTGGCCGCCGATATCTGGTTCAGATAGCCGGGGCTGCTTAAAAGCTGCTGTAACGTCGTCTGGCTGGCGTACAACTGCGACTGCTGCGAGAGGTTGTTGAACGCCTCTAACGTGCCGCGCTGTGCTTCTGCGACGACGTAATCCATCGCCCACAGGTTTTGCTCGCCACCATCCAGCAGGTAATCGTCGAGAATACCCTGCACTGCTTCCAGCAGGTCTGCCAGTTCCTGCGCCGACATGTCGTATATGTACTTGCCAGCGTTGACCTGGTAGAGCCGCATATCCGCGCCGTTGTCGTGGCACAGGAAATGCCAGTTATGGCTGTTTACCTCACGCTCTCTCCCGGTCAGGCGCTGATCGAATAGTGCTTTCAACGCTACCTTTATCGAGTAATACCTGTCCTCAATGTCGCGCTCCATTCTGCTTACGGATTTACGCGACATTGTGGGGTCAACTTTAGACCGTGGTATCACCGGACTTTTCGGCTTCTGATTCTGGGTCGGCCAGTGGATCAGGCTTTGGCTTGTTGCCATCTGGCGGCACCTCATCATCAAGTTCAGGCAGGGCTTTCAGTTCGCCTGCCGCGCGAATCTCATTTTCTGCGATAGCTGAGCGGCCAAAGGCGTTCGTCGACTTCACGGCTACGTCGGCGAGTTTATCCATGTTGGCAATCTTCTCTGCCTGGCTCGGCGCCAGCAAATCAGACCAACCTAAGGTAATTTCCTCACCTGCTTCTGCAGGCTGATTACTCTGCCTGGCGGTACCGTACTTGATCCGTGGATGGGAAGCGGGAGCACAGGCCGGGCAGCCATCGAGGAAGGGTTTAACTTCATCGGCATCGACCTGAACCCGGATTACGTAACCATCGCTTCTGCGCGAATTGCTCACTCCTTCAAAAAGACGACGGAGGCCGCATGACGCCTGAAACTGACAACGCCATCCGCGCAGCCTGTCGCCGCTACACCGAGGAAATACAGCAGGCCATGCGCAAGAAGCCAAAGCCTAACTGGAACGAAACTGTGCCTCCCATCATTAACAAGCATCACAAGAAAATTGAAGCTCTTGGAGTTAGCCTCCTGGAGTTGGTCGTATACACAGGGCGGCTTAATCGCCGCTTCGGAGTGGAACCGTGACCAAATGCGCGAAACTGGATAGCGAGGTGTTAAGCGCTCTCGGTGCTCAGCCAACCTCGTTTTCCGAGCTATTTAGCCCTTCCGTCAGACAGGAGTGCCTCGTCATTGCTGAGGCAGAAGGAAAGCACCCAATGGACGTCTTCCGTATTCTTGACCGCCGGCTCCAGTCGCTCAGGAAGCTTGGCGTTATTCAGCACGTCAAAGGTAAAGGGTGGATACAGCCATGACATCGCACATCACAAGGTCGCTAAAGCGGCCTTTTTTATTGGTGGCGTTCACCTTCAACAGAATTAACAGACAATTGGAGGAGTGAGAAATGGAAGAATTCAAAGGTACACCGGGCCCGTGGACCGGTAAAGATGGGAGGATCTGCAAGCAAGACAAAGCCGGTCTGCAGCTTGGCTTTATCATGACTTCAGACGAATCTCGTGCAGCAGAGTGCGCAGCCAATGCTTATCTCATCGCCGCAGCTCCCGAGCTATTTGAAGCACTGCAATGCCTGTTCGAAAACTATAAGCAGCTCGCTGATTCAGGCGATGCCGGTAACTGGCGGCTCGAAGATGAACCTGTCGGAAAGAAGGCGCTACATGCCATCAACAAAGCCCTCGGCAAGGAGTGACCATGGACATCATCGACACGGCAGCAGAGATTGAAGAGCTTCAGCGTATTACTACCATTTCTTGTCGTCGATTAGCACACTTTTTGCGCACTTAAAATAGTACCCAATATTTCAAGGCTTGCCTACCCCTCTCCGAAATTCATTTCGCAGTTATTTGACTTACTGCAAAAATCAAAGCTAAACTCGATTAGCATTAAAATAAAGGTAGTACCGACTTGAGCAATCTCACTTAAAGAAAAAAGATTTTCAGCCGATAATTACACCACCATGATTAGAAATAGAGAAAAACATGCTTAATTTTATCCCAACAATCCCCGCAAATGCGTATGACTTTTATCATACTAAAAACATTGAAGATTTAAACATTCACGAACTCGCATATATACATCTTTCAACCATTACTAGCAAAACAAAGCTTTTAAAATGCTTTTTGTCTTCAAGTTTATATGATCTAAGAGAAACACTTACTGCATCGTTTAACAACACTAGAACAAATCAATATGTTCCTTTAATGACATCTTTTGCTATTCTTGATCAATTGGGCGAATTATATACTCCATTTGGAAAATCATCAAATAAAAAGAACGGCATCAAGCGCTGTTTAGAAATGAATACAAGTCTAACAACGGATGACATTGAATCATTAGTGTCATTACGAAATGGATTGCTCCATAACGGTAGCTTGATATGTGAAGCGCAGAATCCAAAACAGACAAATGTCATTTACCGATTGAGCAAAACAGAACCCAATTTGATAAAACACGCATCAATTATATGGGACGGAGTTTACCGCGATCATATGAAGGATTATATTTCCATCGTAAATTTATTAAAATTAAAAGATTTGGTTCTACAAATACATGACAACACATTTACCCACCTTAAAAACAACACGGTAACAATAAACATTAGCGACCCCAAAGAGTTTTATTTCAAATATCTTTTTGCAACCAATTAAGATTCTTCACAAGTCATGGATTTAATTGGTGGGTATAGACCCACCAATTTCATTTTCATGCAATTTAAACGGAACGAAACAATATATATTTTTAATTTCAAATAATCAACACGTCAACGCGGCCTCGCTTATAATGCCTAGCAGCTAAGGAGTTCACATGGCTAAGCTTCTCAACTTGCAGGAATGGGCTGCTGAGGTCTACGCGACTCCACCCTCCCTTTCTACCCTGCGTCGATGGACGCGGGAGGGGCGAATTTATCCCGCGCCAGAGCTGCACGGAAAGGAATATAAGGTTCAGCCTGACGCTATTTACCTGGATCCGCGCAAGAAGAATCTGCGCGCTAAACCGAAACCCACCAAACTGCCTTCCGGCGGCACCTTACTGGAGAGACTGACTCATGGAGAAAAGGCCAGTACGTTACGACGCTAACCTGCCCCGTAAACTGACCTATCGTAAAAGAGACAGACTTTACAGCTGGCGCAATCCGTTGACCGGGCAGGAGATTTCTCTTGGCCGGATTGATCGCAAAGACGCTGTTGCCCAGGCCATTGAGGCCAACAACTACATCGACCAGAATTACCTTCCCTCTTCTCTCCTGCATCGCATAAAAGACGTGCCCACTTTCACAGTGGCTGCATGGCTTGAGCGTTACGAGGTAATTCTCGAGCGGCGCGAGCTGAAACCAAACACGATGAAGGTCAGGCAAAACCAGATCGCCGCGATAAAGGAAGAGTTCGGAAAAATACCCCTCGCATCAATTACAACAAAGGATATCGCCTCATTCCTTGAATCGTACATTCTCTGCGATAAAAAGAGCATGGCCTCCGGGCTGCTTTCAGTCTTAATGGACATCTTCAGGGAGGCGATCGTAGAAGGTCATGTCGACAAGAACCCAGCCGAGCCGACGCGAACGCCGACACCGAAAGTTAAACGAGAGCGCTTATTGCTCGAACATTTCACCGCCATCCGCCAGGCTGCGTTAACTCATTCTGACTGGGCGCCAAATGCATTCGACCTGGCGCTTGTCACAGGCCAGCGGCGGGAAGATATCTCTCTGTTCAGGTTTAGTGACGTCAAAGACGGGAGGCTTTTCGTTACTCAGGAGAAAACAGGTCACAAACTGGCGCTTCCCCTTGATTTGAGGATGGACGTCGCCGGGCTTGTGTTGCAGGATGTCATTGAACGATGCCGGGTGAACAACCCTTCTGACTTCATGCTTTTCTCGCCGGTTCGCCGCGGCGGGAGAAAGCCGGGGCCGCTAACTCCTGACGGACTCACCCAGGCATTTGCAGAGATAAGGGATTCGACCGGGTTAAAATTTGGACCTAACCCACCGCCTTTCCATGAGATCAGAAGTCTGGCGAGCAGGCTCTATGAAAAGGAGCGCGGAGAGGAATTTGCTCAGCGCTTACTCGGCCACAAAAATTTAACAAAGACCCAAAAATACCTGGACGCACGCGGTGCAGAGTATGTTATGGTTTAGGCAGGATATGGAATGTTCGAAAAATTTTCGGGGGCGTTCGTGTTGAGACCGCTAAGCCCTTGAAAAATGAATAGATAAAAAGAGACCGAATACGATTCCTGTATTCGGTCCAGGGAAATGGCTCTTGGGAGAGAGCCGTGCGCTAAAAGTTGGCATTAATGCAGGCTCTGTCGCCTTGCCCTTTAAGAATAGATGACGACGTCAGGTTTTCCAGTCCACAGCAAAAGTGGCCTGAAAAAAAGCGTCAGAACATCACTAAATGTGAAAAACCGCAGCGCTTTTGCAAGCCCTGCGGTTTTTTTTTTACTGGAAACCTGACGGCTAACAGAGCTTTTCTGCGCGCGCAATGAACGGTGCAAGGCTCTTCTTCTGCCCCGGATTAGCCGGATCGTCAACCTGAATCACGCTGACGGGCTGACCATTGCTTTTCCCGCTGGCAACCTGCCGCTCTGCCACGTCATTTAACGGATACTGGACCAGCGTGCTGGGATTAATGACGTACAGCGCGTGACCGGGACGGCAGGTGAGCATCACCTCTTCGCGATTAAACGCCCAGTTATCCTTGCCCATCTCAAAACGGCTGACGGTAATGACCTGCGGTGCGGCCAGCGCGCTGCCCGCACTGGTAAGAAGTAAAAGAGAAAGCAGTGTCTTTTTCATATGTTTATTAACCTTGTCAGAAGGGTTCCCAGGTCGCGAAGAGACTGACTGCCGCCAGCACCAGCGCGCCCAGCACCACTTCTGCCTGTGTCATCCTGATAAAAATCTGTTGTTCCCGCCCGGCCTCAGGGCGAAAGCGTGGCACCAGAAAATACCGATTCGTCAGCGCAATTGCCACCATCATGATGACCAGCGCACATTTAAACAACAGCAGCCGTACGTAAGGCGCCTGCCACGGCACGTCAATGCCAACGATGAACAGCGTATTTACGAGCCCGGTAAGCAGCACGCCTGCAACGGCGTAATGCCCCACGCGGGAGAAGCGCATCATGGTAAAGATAGCCGCTGGCCGCCAGCGCCCTGTTGCCAGACGCATGCAGAAAAGCAGCGGCACCAGACCGCCCAGCCAGGTCGCGGCACAAAGAAGATGAAGCGCATGGTTCAGACGGTGCAGCGCCCCCGGAGCGCCTGCGTCCATCGCGGCATGCCCAACCCCTGCCAGCAGCACGAGCTGTCCCATGGCAAGCAGTAACAGCCGTGAGCCTTTATGTGGTGCTAGCCATGCTGCGCCCACGGTGACCGCTGCCAGAACCATTTGCCACAGCCAGACGCCGCCAAACTGCGTCCCCAGCACGCTGCGCCAGACCTCCGGGCGAACGACATCGCCCCAGCCGTTGCCCATCAATCCGCTTTGCAGGCCAAACATCAGCCCAGCCGTCACCAGGCCAATGAGGGCCGCGACCTTCTGGTGTAGCTGGAAACGCTGCGTCATCAGACGCTGCAGCGACGATGGCGCAAACCAGACGCTGTATAACGCGTTGCCAAAGAGCAGCATCAGCGCGGAAAAATGGATAAAGCGTAACGCTACGTAGCTCAGTGCCAGCATACTATTTCACGCTAAAGCGATAGCTGCCCCTGGTTTTGTGGCCGTCCACTGAAACCACGTGCCAGTCCACCGTGTAGGTACCTGTCGCCAGCGGCTGCTCAAGAGGAACGATCAGCCGCGCGTTGTCCTTCTCGTCACGCTTCACCGGGCCGGTTTTGATCTTCTGCCGCTGCGCGTCGGTCACCGCTACGCCGCTGAAGGCCGGCTCAATGCCTTCCGAGAAGCTCAGGGTGATGACCTCCGGCGCCGCCGCGACGGTATTTTCCTGCGGGGATTGCTGTTTAAGATGGGCGTGGGCCAGAGCCGAGGGCGTGATTGCCGAGGAGACAAGGAAAACCAGCGCGCACGCGACGTGGGAAGGGGTAAGATGCATCACAATCATTCCTTTTCGTTATGCCTGAATGGTAAAGAATAACGCTGTATAATAGACGAGTCGAGGATCATCCTTTGCTCCCTTGTCATCGTTGAATAATCGCGGTAACGTTGCCGCCGCAGAAAAAGGAGAAGGAAATGAACGTTAATCTGGCCGCCCTTCCTCAGGACGAGATGGACAAAGTGAACGTCGATCTCGCCGCCGCTGGCGTTGCATTTAAAGAGCGTTACAACATGCCCGTCGTGGCCGAAGTGGTTGAACGTGAGCAGCCCGCGCATCTTCGCGACTGGTTTCGCGAACGCCTGATCGCGCATCGCCTCGCGTCGGTTAACCTCTCGCGCCTGCCGTACGAACCTAAAGTTAAATAAGCTTAACGTCTCGTTACACTTCCTTACGCGTTATGTGGCAGGATAAGAAAACCCTGATAAATTTAGGTGTAATCTTAGAATCCCAGCGACTCAGTGTATAAGGAAGTCACGATGTCACGATGGAATATTGCCGCGGCCCAGTATGCCCCGCGGCACGGCTGCGTAGACGAGCACGTAAAACACCACCTGCATTTCATTGACGAAGCAGCCCGGCAAGGGTGCGATTTAATCGTCTTTCCGGAGCTGTCGCTTACCGGCCCCGGAGATCCAACGTTACCTCCGCCACCCGACGATTTACAGCTTGCTCCCCTCCTTCACGCCGCGCAGTCGCGCTTTATCACGGTAATTGCCGGCGTAACGCTCCAGCAACACGGCCAGCGCCAGAAGGGACTCGCGCTTTTTACCCCCAGCCTCTCGACCATTCACCGTTACCCCCAGGGCAACGGGGCGGGCGTAATCCCAGGCGACAAACGCTTAGCCATCGTTGATAACCAGGGTGAAGCCCCGGAGCTGGATCCGGAGGCGACGCTGTTTACCAGCAGCCTTGCGGTGGGCGATCACCGCTGGCGGCAGTCCATTAGCGCGCTACAGCGCTTCGCACACAAATACGCTATCGCCGTTTTAATGGCGAACGCGCGCGGCGGGAGCGCGCTATGGGATGAGAAAGGCCAGCTGATCGTTCGCGCCGATAAGGGCGAGCTGCTGCTAACCGGTTCTTTAGGCCGACAGGGTTGGCAAGGCGATATCATTCCTTTAGGCTAGGCATTTTAGGATCAGGAGCGATCGATGCTGCGCGTTATCGATACCGAAACTTGCGATTTGCAGGGTGGAATTGTGGAAGTCGCTTCCGTCGACGTGATTGACGGAAAGATAGTCAACCCGATGAGTCACCTGGTGCGGCCGGATCGCCCCATCAGCGCGCAGGCGATGGCCATTCATCGCATTACGGAGTCGATGGTGGCGGACAAGCCGTGGATTGAAGAGATCATTCCTCACTATCACGGCAGTCAGTGGTACGTGGCGCACAACGCCAGCTTTGACCGCCGCGTGCTGCCGGAAATGCCCGGCGAGTGGATTTGCACCATGAAGCTGGCGCGCCGCCTGTGGCCGGGGATCAAGTACAGCAATATGGCGCTGTATAAGTCACGCAAGCTCAGCGTGCGGACGCCGGAGGGGCTGCACCATCACCGGGCCCTGTATGACTGCTACATCACCGCCGCGTTGCTGATAGACATCATGAATACCTCTGGCTGGACGCCGGATGATATGGCAACCATAACCGGGCGTCCCGCGCTCCTGACCACCTTCACGTTCGGTAAATATCGTGGAAAACCGGTGGCGGAAGTCGCGGATAAGGATCCGGGCTACCTGCGCTGGCTGTATAACAACCTCGACAGAATGAGCCCGGAACTGCGCCTGACGCTGAAGCATTACTTAGGCGAAGCCTGAGTTCCCGCATGGCCTGGCAGCGTGCCCTGCGCCAGGCCAATCAAAAAGGCGTACTCCAGCGCCACCCCTTCGTACGATTTAAATCGCCCTGACTTACCGCCGTGCCCGGAATCCATGTCGGTACACAGCAGCAGCAGGTTATCGTCGGTTTTCAGCTCGCGCAGCTTCGCCACCCATTTCGCGGGCTCCCAGTACTGGACCTGAGAATCGTGCAGGCCGGTGGTCACCAGCATGTGCGGGTAGGCTTTCGCCTCGACGTTATCGTAAGGGCTGTACTCCTTCATGTACCGGTAATACGTTTCATCCTGCGGGTTACCCCACTCCTCGAACTCGCCGGTCGTCAGCGGTATGGACTCGTCCAGCATGGTCGTCACAACGTCCACAAACGGCACCTGAGCGATAACCCCCTTAAAACGTTCGGGACGCTGGTTGATTACGGCCCCCATTAACATTCCGCCCGCGCTGCCCCCCATGCCAAAGCAGAGCTGCGGATCGCCATACCCCTGCGCGATCAGCGCGTCGCAGACGTCAAGGTAATCATTAAAGGTGTTTTTCTTTTTGAGGAATTTACCGTCTTCGTACCAGTGCTGCCCAAGCTCGCCGCCGCCGCGAATATGGGCGATGGCATAGACAAAGCCGCGGTCGAGCAGGCTCAGCCTGCTGCTGCTGAAATCGGCATCCATGCTGGATCCGTAAGAGCCGTAGCCGTAGACCAGGATGGGGTTTTTGCCCTTGCTGAAGTGGTCCTTGTGATAGACGAGGGACACGGGGACTTCAACGCCGTCGCGCGCGGTCACCCACAGGTGCTCGCTGCGGTAGTTTTCCGACTCGAACCCTCTGACCTCCGCCTGCTTAATCACCTGACGCTGCCCGGTATCCATATCCAGCTCAAACAGCGTATCCGGGGTGGTCATGGAGGAATACCCGTACCGTAGACGTGACGATTCCGGTTCCGGGTTAAAGCCAATCCACGTCACGTAGGCCGGATCGTCAAACGCAATGCCCACCACCTCGCGGGTTTTGCGGTTGATCTGGCGGATACTGGTCAGCCCGCGCTGTCGCTCCTCCACCACCAGCCAGTCGGTGAACAGGGTAAAGCCCTCGAGCATCACCTGATCGCGCGCGGGAATTAACACTTCCCACTTGCGTTCATCGCGTACTTTGGTCTTATAGAGACCAAAGTTTTTGCCCTCCCGGTTGGAGCGCAGGTAAAAGCTGTGCTGGAAGTGATCGAGGCTGTACTCATGATCTTTACGGCGCGGCAGGAAGCACAAAGGCTGCGCATCCGGCAGTTCGGCATCCAGCAGCAGCACTTCGGATGTCGTGGCGCTGGAGAGGAAAATAATCACGTAGTGGCGCGATGACGTTTTATGCAGGCTGACGTAGAACGTTTCGTCTTTTTCCTCGTAGACCAGTTCATCGTCGGCGGAATCGGTCCCTACCGTATGACGCCACACCTGGTAAGGCAGCAGCGTTGAGGCATGCTTTTTAACGTAGTAGACCGTTTCCGAATCGTTGCCCCAGACGAAATCCGGGGAGACATTTTCCAGCATCTCGGGATACCAGTTTCCCGTTTCGAGATTGCGAAAACGCAACCCGTACTGGCGGCGGGAGAGGTAATCCTCAGCCAGCGCCATAATGGCGTTATCCGGTGAGATCGACATGCCGCCCAGGGTGTAAAACTCGCTGTGGGCCGCGCGCCTGTTGGCATCCAGCAGTATATCCCATTCGTCCCACTCGGCGCTCAACACCGACTGTCGCTGGTAGATGGGATACTCGTTTCCGGGTTCATAGATATGGCGATAGCGATAGCCGTTTTTGGTCCACGGGGCGGAGATATCGCGCTGGGGGATACGCTGCACCATTTCATTCAGCAGCCTATCCTGAAGCGCCTGCTGGGTGGCCATGACCTTCCGGCCATAGTCGTTTTCTTCGTGCAGATAGTCGAGCACTTCTGGCCGGGAACGAGAGTCGTCCCGCAGCCAGTAGTAGTTATCTATACGCGTATCGCCATGCGTGACGATCGCATAAGGAGTACGTCGGGCTTTTGGAGGCATGGCATTCTTACTTTTTCGTTTTACATCCTATAAGGTTGGCAAAACGCGCGCATGATGCAAGCGAAACATGGCCTCCTAGCCCACAAGCGCCTGTTTCTGCTGCTGGATATCCTTCTCGATGCCCTCGCGAACGTCCTGCGGGATCTTCAGCGCATCGCCCAGCGCGTTCAGGTAGCTGCGCTCCATAAAGTGGTCGATGTCGATGGCGGCACAGCTCAGGAAATAGAGTTCCAGCGCCTCTTCTTCGTTTTTTACGCCCTGCGCCAGGCGCTGCGGATCGAGCGGCTGTTCGATAGCTTTCGCCACCAGCGCCCTGCCCTGCTCCTCAACGCCCGCTTCGCGCATCTGCTGGTCAATCGCGGCGCGTTCGTTATCGTCGATATGGCCGTCGCTTTTGGCCGCAAACACCAGCGCGAGGAGCAGCCGCTCGGTGCGTAAATCTAACGGCGACACCTGGTTTCCGTACTGCGGTTCATCCTGATGCGCGCTGCGCACCTTGTCTTTATATTTGTTCCACAAAACGGAGCCCGCAATGGCCCCTCCGCCCGCCAGCAGCGCGCCGGTGCCGTATTTAGTGAGCAGCTTGCGCGATGATTTATTGGCGACCAGCAAACCGGCCAGCCCGCCGAGCGCGCCCGGCACCAGCAGCTTGCTTAGCCCCTGCTCGCCGGACGACGAGCGTTTTTGTCCCAACAGGGATTGCAGTTGATTCATCCAGCCTGACATATTTTTCCTCACGTAACGGTGCTTAACGTTCACAGCCTAAGCGAGCAGGTGTCAGGAAATGTCTGTCAGTGCTAAAGAAGCGCAAATTTCTCGCCTGCCGCGGCGGTCACGGGCAAGACAGACGCAAACGTTTTCGTTTATACTGCCCGCATCGTTTTCAGGGGGATTTTTATGACTCGTTTAGGAACTGCGCTGCGTCCTGCCGCGACGCGCGTCATGCTGTTAGGATCGGGCGAACTGGGAAAAGAAGTGGCCATTGAGTGCCAGCGTTTGGGCGTCGAGGTGATTGCGGTTGATCGTTATAAGGATGCACCTGCCATGCACGTTGCTCACCGCTCGCACGTTATCGACATGCTTGACGGTAACGCCCTGCGCGCGTTAATTGCCGGGGAAAAGCCGGATTTCGTGGTACCGGAGATTGAAGCCATTGCCACCGATATGCTGATCGCCCTTGAGCAGGAGGGACAGCGCGTGGTGCCCTGTGCTAAGGCGGCAAAACTGACCATGAACCGCGAAGGTATACGTCGTCTGGCGGCCGAGGAGCTGCAGCTTCCGACCTCCAGCTACCGTTTTGCCGGCGATAAAGCCGGGTTTATTCAGGCCGTTGAAGAAATTGGCTACCCGTGCATCGTTAAGCCCGTGATGAGCTCCTCCGGCAAAGGGCAGAGCTTTATCCGCGACAGCAGCACGCTGGACATGGCCTGGGACTATGCCCAGCAGGGCGGTCGTGCCGGGGCCGGTCGCGTCATCGTGGAAGGCGTGGTGAAGTTTGATTTTGAAATTACCCTGTTGACCGTCAGCGCCGTGGACGGCGTCCATTTCTGCGATCCGATTGGCCATCGCCAGGAAGACGGCGATTATCGCGAATCCTGGCAGCCGCAGCAGATGAGCGCCCTGGCGCTGGAGCGCGCGCGGGAGATCGCCCGCAAGACGGTGCTGGCCCTTGGGGGCTATGGCCTGTTCGGCGTCGAGCTGTTTGTATGCGGTGACGAGGTGATTTTCAGCGAAGTCTCCCCTCGCCCGCACGATACCGGAATGGTTACGCTGATTTCGCAGGATCTCTCCGAGTTCGCGCTGCACGTACGCGCCTTCCTCGGCCTGCCGGTTGGCGGCATCCGCCAGTACGGCCCGGCGGCATCAGCGGTTATTCTGCCGCAGCTGACCAGCCAGAACGTTACCTTTGATAACGTCGAAGAGGCGGTTGGCGCCGGAATGCAGGTCCGACTGTTTGGTAAACCGGAGATCGACGGCACCCGTCGTCTGGGCGTGGCCTTAGCGACGGGTAATACCGTAGACGATGCGGTCGCGAGGGCGAAAGCGGCCGCCGCAGGCGTGAAGGTCGAAGGATAAAAAAACGGGCCATCAGGCCCGTTTTTTTTATTTTGCAGGTCGGCAACAGGCTTACTGCTTCGCGCCTTCAACCGCTTCGCGAGCCAGCTTAGTGATGCGATCCCAGTCGCCTGCTTCCAGCGCGTCCGCCGGAACCAGCCAGGAGCCACCGATGCACAGCACGCTTTTCAGCGCCAGGTAGTCGCGGTAGTTGGCCGGTGAGATGCCGCCCGTCGGGCAGAAACGCACCTGTGAGAAGGGACCCGCAATCGCCTGTAGCGCTTTGGTGCCGCCGTTGGCTTCCGCCGGGAAGAACTTGAACTCTTTCAGACCGTAGTCCATACCCAGCATCAGCTCAGAGACGGTGCTGATACCCGGGATCAGCGGAATAGTGCCCTCGGTTGCCGCTTTCAGCAGCGGCTCGGTCAGGCCCGGGCTGATGGCAAACTGCGCGCCCGCTTCGGTCACTTCCGCCAGCTGCTGCGCGTTCAGAACGGTGCCCGCCCCGATAATGGCTTCCGGCACTTCTTTCGCGATAGCGCGGATCGCGTCCATCGCGCAGGCAGTACGCAGGGTCACTTCCAGAACGCGAACGCCGCCCGCAACCAGCGCTTTCGCCATAGGTACGGCGTGCTCCAGCTTATTCACCACGATAACCGGCACGACAGGGCCAGTGGTCAGGATTGCTTCTGCACTTGTTTTCCAGTTTTTCATCAGAGTTTTCTCTCGCCAGATCGTTAAAATCAAGTCGTCTTAAAACGTAATACAGGTTGCGCCCTGCTCCGCGCCGGAGAGTTTCTCACGCAGCGCGCCAAACATTTCGCGTCCGGTACCCACGCGCGACGCGCTCAGGTCAGGAATGTGCGGCTGACGTGCCGCCAGCTCGGCCTCATCCACCAGCAGGGTTAACTCGCCTGTCTGACCGTTAACGCGGATCGTGTCACCATCGCGCACTTTCGCCAGCAAACCACCGTCGTAGGCTTCCGGAGTGACGTGGATAGCAGAAGGCACTTTACCGGACGCACCCGAGAGGCGTCCATCGGTCACCAGCGCAATTTTGAAACGGCGGTCCAATAATACACCAAGCGGCGGCATAAGTTTATGTAATTCTGGCATTCCGTTCGCTTTTGGCCCCTGATGGCGTACTACAACCACGCAGTCTTTATCAAGCAGCCCTGCTTCAAAGGCAGGTAAAACATCATGCTGGCTTTCAAACACCACCGCCGGCGCCTCGATAACCTGGTTCTCTTCCGGCACGGCAGAGGTTTTCATCACCGCGCGGCCAAGGTTGCCGCTCAGCACCTTAGTGCCGCCGTGAGGAGAGAACGGCTGTTCGAAGGTTGCGATGACCTGCGGATCGAGAGAGTGGCTCGCCCCTTCGCGCCAGTCCAGCTCACCGTTGTTCAGCCACGGCTCCAGGGTATAGCGGTGAAGGCCAAAGCCCGCCACCGTGTTCACGTCCTCATGCAGCAGCCCGCCATTCAGCAGCTCGCGCATCAGCACTGGCACCCCGCCTGCCGCCTGGAAGTGGTTGATGTCCGCCGGACCGTTCGGGTACAGGCGCGCCATCAGCGGCACCACGGACGAGATATCGGAGAAGTCATCCCAGTTGATCAGAATGCCCGCCGCGCGCGCCATCGCGACAAGGTGCATGGTGTGGTTGGTTGAGCCGCCGGTCGCCAGCAGGGCAACAATGCCGTTAACGATGACTTTTTCATCCACCATTTTGCCCATCGGCATCCACTCGTTACCGTTGCCGGTAAGACGCGTCACCTGACGGGCCGCAGCTTCGGTCAGCGCTTTACGCAGTGGCGCATCCGGCTGGATGAACGACGAGCCCGGAAGCTGCATCCCCATGAACTCCACCACCATCTGGTTGGTGTTAGCCGTACCGTAGAAGGTACAGGTGCCCGGCGCGTGGTAGGACGCGGCTTCCGCTTCCAGCAGCGCCTGACGATCCGCCTTCCCTTCAGCGTACAGCTGGCGGATACGGACTTTTTCTTTATTCGGCAAACCGCTTGCCATCGGGCCTGACGGCACAAAAATCGCGGGCAGATGGCCAAACGACAGCGCGGCCATCACCAGGCCGGGGACGATTTTATCGCAGACGCCCAGATAGAGCGCGCCATCAAACATATTGTGAGAAAGGCCAACCGCCGCCGACATGGCGATCACCTCGCGGCTCAGCAGCGACAGCTCCATGCCGTCCTGCCCCTGAGTCACGCCGTCGCACATGGCCGGCACGCCGCCCGCGACCTGCCCCACCGCGTTTACGCTGTGCAGCGCGTTGCGGATGATAGTCGGGTAGACCTCATACGGCTGGTGCGCAGAGAGCATGTCGTTGTAGGAGGTAATGATGGCGATATTGTTACGCAGCATGCTCTTCAGCGCGTCTTTATCACCGGGCTGGCAGGCCGCAAAGCCGTGGGCCAGATTGCCGCATGCCAGCTGCGATCGGTGAACCGTTTCGCTCTTCGCCTGTTCGATGCGGGCAAGGTAGGCTGAACGGGTCTCTTTCGAGCGCTCAATAATGCGCTGTGTTACGCGTAACAATGTCGGATTCATAAAAGCTCCTCTAATTTATCTGTCCGGGCTCGGGAGTTTACATAGTCTCTGGCGATGGTTAACAACGCTGAAACGCCTGGTGTCCGGAGCACAGGGGCAAAATGTCTTCCGAAAGTGTAATAAAAAAAGCCCCGCGGGTGAATCCACGCGGAGCTTAAAAGATTAAAAATTGTGCCCGTTGCTGTGTTAGATCATGTTACCGGTAAAATAACACCTTCGGGCTAGAGGACGATTTACTCAAACTCGTTCCAGGAGCGGCCATCGCGGGTGATCATCGCAACGGAGGCGACAGGACCCCACGTTCCCGCCTGATACGGTTTTGGCGCGTCCTGATCGGCAGCCCAGGCTTCGGTAATTGAGTCGACCCACTTCCACGCCTCTTCCACCTCATCGCGACGAACGAACAGCGCCTGAATGCCGCGCATGGTTTCCAGCAGCAGACGCTCGTAAGCATCGGCCAGGTGCGTCTGGTTAAAGGTTTCGGAGTAGCTCAGATCCAGCTTGGTGGTTTGCAGGTTGTGCTTGTGATCGAGGCCCGGCACCTTGTTCAGGATCTGAATATCCACACCCTCGTCCGGCTGCAGACGGATGGTCAGCTTGTTCTGCGGCAGCTCCTGCCAGGACTCCTTAAACAGGTTCAGTTCCGGGTTTTTGAAGTAGACCACCACTTCGGAGCATTTCGCAGGCAGACGTTTACCGGTACGCAGGTAGAACGGAACGCCGGCCCAGCGCCAGTCGTCGATATCCACGCGGATCGCCACAAACGTTTCCGTGTTACTGGACTTATTCGCGCCCTCTTCTTCCAGGTAGCCCGGCACTTTTTTACCCTGAGCAAAGCCAGCGGTGTACTGGCCGCGCACGGTTTTCTCGCGCACGTTGGAGCGGTCAATGCGGCGCAGGGATTTCAGTACTTTTACCTTGGCGTCACGGATGCTGTCTGCCGTCAGATCCGACGGTGGAGACATGGCAATCATGCACAGGATTTGCAGCAGGTGGTTCTGGATCATGTCGCGCATCTGGCCTGCCTGGTCGAAGTAGCCCCAGCGGCCTTCGATGCCCACCTCTTCCGCCACGGTGATTTCCACGTGGTCGATAGTGCGGTTGTCCCAGTTATTCACGAACAGGGAGTTGGCAAAACGCAGCGCCAGCAGGTTCAGTACCGTCTCTTTCCCCAGGTAGTGGTCAATACGGTAGACCTGACACTCTTCGAAGTACTCGCCCACCTGGTCGTTAATTTCACGGGAGGTTGAAAGCGAGGTGCCCAGCGGTTTTTCCATCACGACGCGCGCCGGCTTGGCGTTCAGCTTCGCTTCGCCCAGGCCTTTGCAGATGGCGCCGAAGGTGCTTGGCGGCATCGCGAAATAGTTAATGGTGACGCGATTTTTCTGGTCCAGCATGTCGCCCAGACGGGTAAAGGCGCTGACGTCGTTCACGTCCAGGTTGCAGAAATCGAGGCGCCCGCTCAGCGTATCCCACAGGCTTTCATCAATTTTTTCCTTCATGAACGTTTCGAGCGCCTCGCGCACCACTTTGGTATAAGCTTCCTTATCCCAGTCGGCGCGCCCTACCCCCAGAATACGGGTGTCGGGATGGATCTGGCCCGCTTTTTCCAGCTGATACAGGGAAGGCAGCAATTTCCGGCGTGCAAGATCGCCTTTCGCGCCGAAAATGACCAGGTCACATGCCTGGGCTGTTTGCGTTACCGCCATGTCATTCTCCTCAGTTAGATCCCCTGGTACTCTGCCAGGTATCGTTGTAATTTTATTACAATGCACTGTACTGCTTTTACGAGTTTCCTGAAACCATTAGCGCTTAACGTCGCGTGCGATACGGCGATTTTTCGCCGGTCAGGCGCGTAAGCAGCGACCCAATGACGCAACAAACGTCGATTCTTTGCGCAACGCGGCCACAGTAAAACCCGACATCGATCAAGTAATGAAAAAAAACAACAACATTTCTTGTCGACGATTACCCTTTCGGGAATCCCGGGGGTAATATCGGCTACATCGACTCAGGATTTCATCTATTAATGAAATCGTTTCTGCCCCCACGAGCGTCTTGTTAACAATGAACATGCTGGAAAAAATCCAGTTTCAACTGGAACACCTTAGCAAATCCGAGCGCAAAGTGGCTGAAGTTATTCTTGCCGCTCCCGCTCAGGCGATTCATTCAAGCATCGCCGCTCTGGCTCAGGAATCGGGCGTCAGCGAACCGACGGTAAATCGATTCTGTCGTAGTCTGGACACCCGCGGCTTTCCTGATTTTAAACTGCATCTGGCCCAAAGTCTGGCAAACGGCACCCCGTATGTTAATCGCAATGTGGATGAAGACGACAGCGTTGATGCCTACACGGCGAAAATATTTGAATCGGCAATGGCCACCCTCGACCACGTTCGTCAGTCGCTTGAGATGAGTTCAGTTAACCGTGCGGTCGATCTGCTCACCCAGGCCAAGCGGATTGCCTTCTTTGGCCTCGGCTCGTCCGCTGCCGTGGCCCATGACGCGATGAACAAGTTCTTTCGCTTCAACGTGCCGGTGATTTACTCCGATGACATTGTGCTGCAACGCATGAGCTGTATGAACTGTAGCGAAGACGATGTGGTCGTTCTCATCTCGCACACCGGTCGCACCAAGAGCCAGGTAGAGCTGGCGCAGCTCGCGCGCGACAACGATGCGATGGTGATCGCCCTGACGACAGCAGGCACCCCGCTGGCGCGCGAAGCAACGCTCGCCATTACGCTGGACGTGCCGGAGGACACCGACATGTACATGCCGATGGTCTCCCGCCTGGCGCAGCTGACGGTCATCGACGTGCTGGCGACCGGTTTTACCTTACGCCGGGGCGCAAAATTCCGGGATAACTTGAAGCGGGTCAAGGAAGCCCTGAAAGAATCGCGTTTTGATAAAGAATTGCTTATAAAGAGCGATGTTCCCTAATAACTACGATGTACGATTTACGGCATTCGGTCCGCTCGCTACTGCCTTGCGATAGATGAAGATCGATTCAATGTTCACGCAACACCAAAGTTGTTTCAGTCAACGGAGTATTACATGTCCAGAAGGCTTCGCAGAACCAAGATCGTCACCACCTTAGGCCCGGCCACCGACCGCGATAATAACCTCGAAAAGATTATCGCCGCGGGCGCCAACGTGGTGCGTATGAACTTCTCTCACGGTACGCCAGAAGACCATAAGTTACGTGCCGACAAAGTGCGTGAAATCGCGGCAAAACTGGGCCGCCACGTTGCTATCCTCGGTGACCTCCAGGGTCCAAAAATTCGCGTATCGACCTTCAAAGAAGGTAAAGTCTTCCTCAACATCGGCGATAAATTCCTGCTGGATGCCAACCTGAGCAAAGGCGAAGGCGATAAAGAGAAAGTGGGTATCGACTATAAGGGCCTGCCTGCTGACGTTGTGCCAGGCGACATCCTGCTGCTGGACGATGGCCGCGTGCAGCTTAAAGTGCTGGAAGTTCAGGGCATGAAGGTGTTCACCGAAGTGACCGTCGGCGGCCCGCTCTCCAACAACAAAGGCATTAACAAGCTCGGCGGTGGCCTGTCTGCCGAAGCGCTGACCGATAAAGACAAAGCGGATATCGTCACCGCAGCGCAGATTGGCGTAGATTACCTGGCCGTTTCCTTCCCGCGCTGCGGCGAAGACCTGAACTATGCCCGCCGCCTGGCGCGCGATGCAGGCTGCGATGCGAAAATCGTTGCCAAAGTTGAACGCGCTGAAGCCGTATGCGATCAGGACGCGATGGACGACGTGATCCTGGCGTCTGACGTGGTGATGGTTGCCCGTGGTGACCTTGGCGTGGAAATTGGCGACCCTGAGCTGGTCGGCATCCAGAAAGCGCTGATCCGTCGCGCGCGTCAGCTGAACCGTGCGGTGATCACCGCTACCCAGATGATGGAATCCATGATCACTAACCCGATGCCAACCCGTGCGGAAGTCATGGACGTGGCCAACGCCGTGCTGGACGGTACCGATGCGGTGATGCTGTCAGCAGAAACCGCTGCGGGCCAGTATCCGGCGGAAACCGTAGCCGCAATGGCGCGCGTCTGCCTGGGTGCGGAGAAGATCCCAAGCATTAACGTCTCCAAGCACCGCCTGGATATTCAGTTCGACAATGTGGAAGAAGCGATCGCGATGTCCGCGATGTATGCCGCCAACCACCTGAAAGGGGTTACGGCGATCATCACCATGACCGAATCCGGCCGCACCGCGCTGATGACGTCCCGTATCAGCTCCGGCCTGCCGATCTTCGCGATGTCCCGCCACGAGCGTACGCTGAACCTGACGGCGCTGTACCGCGGCGTTACGCCCGTGCATTTCGACAGCACCAACGACGGCGTGGCCGCGGCGCACGATGCAGTAAACCTGCTTCGCGACAAAGGCTACCTGGTGTCGGGCGATATCGTCATCGTGACGCAGGGCGACGTGATGAGCACCATCGGCTCAACCAATACCACCCGCGTACTGACCGTAGAGTAAGATCCGATCCCCTCTCCCCTAAGGGGGAGAGGGATAAGGTGAGGGTTTTCTATTTCTTCGGGAAAAGCTCTTTACGCTTGTACGGCTCCGTTTCGCCCGGTTTACGTGTTTTAAGCAGCTTCAGGATCCACGTATACTGCTCCTTGTGCGGCCCCACCAGCAGCTCCACCTCTTCATTCATACGACGTGCAATGGTGCGATCGTCTGCGGTCAGCAGGTCGTCCATCGGCGGACGTACCTCAATGCTCAGTCGATGCGTTTTACCGTCATAAACCGGGAACAGCGGGATCACCCGGGCGCGGCAGACCTTCATCAGGCGGCCAATCGCGGGCAGCGTTGCCTTATAGGTCGCGAAGAAATCGACAAATTCGCTGTGCTCCGGGCCGTGGTCCTGATCGGGCAGGTAGTAGCCCCAGTAGCCCTGACGTACAGACTGAATGAAGGGTTTGATCCCATCGTTACGGGCATGCAAGCGTCCGCCAAAGCGACGGCGCACGGTATTCCAGACGAAATCGTAGATTTTGTTACCCTGGTTATGGAACATCGCCGCCATCTTCTGCCCCTGCGAGGCCATTAGCATCGCCGGAATGTCGACGCCCCAGCCGTGCGGCACCAGGAAAATCACCTTCTCGTCGTTGCGACGCATTTCGTCAATGATTTCCAGCCCCTTCCAGTCAACGCGGCCGACGATCTTCTCAGGCCCCTTCAGCGCCAGCTCCGCCATCATCGCCATCGCCTGTGGCGCGGTGGTATACATAGCATCAATGATGGCCTCGCGTTCGGCGTCGCTTTTATCCGGGAAACAGTACAGCAGGTTAATTTGCGCACGGCGGCGCGCGCTTTTTCCCAGGCGGCCCGCAAGGCGTCCCACGGTGCCGAGCACCGGATCGCGGACCGAAGCAGGCAGCAGCGCCATGCCGGCAAACGCGTAAACGCCAAGCCAGGCGCCCCAGTTACGCGGGTGGCGAAAGGATTTTTCAAACTCGGGAATGTACTCAATATTGTTTTTTTTGGTTTCCATGCGGGTTCCAGGGTCTGGTGACGCAAAAAATTATGCAGATAGTGTAGCGAGGCAGCGGTCCTCGTACAAAAGAAAAAGCCGGCGCACACTGACGCCGGCTTTATTCACATACGGAAGGCTTAGTCGAAGCGCAGCTGCGGCATAACCTCTTTCACCTGCGCCAGATAATCTTTACGATCTTTGCCGGTCAGCCCTTCGGTGCGCGGCAGTTTCGCCGTGAGCGGGTTAACCGCCTGCTGGTTGATCCACACTTCATAGTGCAGGTGCGGACCGGTCGAACGACCGGTATTACCGGACAGCGCGATGCGGTCACCGCGTTTCACCTTCTGGCCCGGCTTGACCAGCAGCTTGCGCAGGTGCATATAGCGGGTGGTGTACGTGCGGCCGTGACGAATGGCAACGTAGTACCCGGCAGCGCCGCTGCGCTTAGCCATCACCACTTCACCATCCCCTACCGCCAGTACCGGCGTGCCCTGCGGCATTGCGAAGTCAACGCCACGGTGCGGCGCAACGCGTCCGGTGACCGGGTTCAGACGACGCGGATTGAAGTTGGAGGAGACGCGGAACTGTTTAGCCGTCGGGAAACGCAGGAAGCCTTTTGCCAGACCGGTACCGCTGCGGTCATAGAACTTGCCGTCTTCCGCGCGGATCGCGTAGTAGTCTTTGCCATCGGAACGCAGACGCACGCCCACCAGCTGGCTCTGTTCACGCTTACCGTCCAGCATTTCGCGAGACATCAGCACCGAGAAGCGATCGCCTTTCTTCAGCTTGCGGAAATCCATCTGCCACTGCATGGCTTTGATCACCGAGCTGATTTCAGCGCTGGTCAGGCCGGCGTCGCGGGCGCTGGAAACAAAGCTGCCGCCAACGGTTCCGCTCATCACGCTGTTAACCCAGTCGCCCTGCTGCATTTCGCTGGTCATTTTGAAACCGTTTGCGGTGCGATCGTAGGTGCGGGTTTCGCGACGGGACATTTCCCAGGTCAGGCGCTGCAGGTCGCCGTCAGGGGTTAAGGTCCAGGAAAGCTGCTGACCGATTTTCAGGTTACGCAGCTCTTTGTCAGATGCAGCAAGCTGGCTGATGTTGCCCATGTCGATACCGTACTGGTTCAGAACGCTGCTCAGCGTATCGCCAGTAGAAACAACATATTCATGAATGCCGGCTTCGTTCTGGATTTTGTCGTCCAGCTCGTCCTGAGGAATGGCTTCATCTTCCTGAGCAGCCTGGTCGATAGGCTCGCTGGCCTCAGGCAGCAGAGAGCGAATTTCGCTCTTTTCCAGTTCGATGGTTTTGATGATAGGGGCAGAACTCGGGTGGTAAACATAGGGTCGCCATACGGCGACCGCTAATGTGAGAACGGTAAGTGACCCCAGCATAACGCGGTGGGGTCGAGGCAGATTGTTAAATGCCAGGGCGACAGAGCGGGCTATCTGTTGCACGTATTCACTTCCTCGTTAATCTCCTTTCAGGCAGCTCGCATACTGATTCGCCAGTTGGCTGAGGAACTGCGAATAGCTCGCTTTGCTCAACTGGATGTTCGTACCTAGCGGGTCAAGGGTTCCCATGCGCACGGATGTTCCCCTGGCCACGGCTTCTACGACCGCTGGCCTGAACTGTGGCTCAGCAAAAACGCACGTCGCTTTTTGCTCAACCAGCTGTGTTCTGATTTCATGTAAACGCTGCGCACCAGGCTGAATTTCGGGGTTGACGGTAAAGTGTCCCAGCGGGGTCAGACCGTAATGTTTCTCGTAATAGCCGTAAGCATCATGAAAAACGAAATACCCTTTTCCTTTAAGCGGTGCGAGCTCGTTACCCACCTGTTTGTCGGTTGCGGCTAGCTGAGCCTCAAAATCCTTCAGGTTGGCGTCGAGTTGGACTCGACTTTGCGGCATAAGTTCCACTAATTTGTCGTGGATTGCAACCGCTGAAAGCCGCGCTATCTCTGGGGAAAGCCAGAGATGCATGTTGTACTCACCGTGATGGTGATGGTCGTCACCTTTTTCGTCGTGAGCATGCCCGTGGTCGTGTTCGTCACCGTCGTCATCGGCCCCTTTCATGAGCAGCGGTTTTACCCCGGACAACCCGGCAATGGCGACCTGTTTATTTGCCGGGACCTTACTGGCCGACTTTTGCATGAAGGCTTCCATCTCCGGACCAATCCAGACGACTAAGTCCGCGTTCTGTAAGCGTTTTACATCCGACGGGCGCAGGGAGTAATCATGCTCCGAGGCGCCGTCAGGCAGCAGCACCTGCGTTTCCGTTACCCCATCTGCGATAGCCGCGGCGATAAAGCCAAGCGGTTTAAGCGAAGCGACAACGGCAGCGTTAACATCTTGTGCGGTTGTCCCCCAAAGTGCAGCGGATAAAGCTGCGAAAAGAAGCGTATTTTTCTGTAACATAATGCGACTAATCATCGTAATGAATGCGTGGAATGTGATATTATAACATTCGATAACTTCTGCAAGCTTAAATTGACATGACGACTTTAGTTTCTCTTGAAAATGTTTCGGTCTCGTTCGGCCAGCGCCGCGTCCTTTCTGACGTGTCGCTGAATCTGAAGCCCGGCAAAATACTGACGCTGCTCGGCCCTAACGGGGCGGGTAAATCAACGCTGGTGCGCGTCGTGTTAGGCCTGGTTGCGCCTGATGAAGGGGTGATTGTCCGCGAAGATAAATTGCGTATCGGCTATGTGCCGCAAAAGCTGCATCTCGACGCCACGCTGCCGCTGACGGTAAGCCGCTTCCTGCGCCTGCGTCCCGGCACCCGTAAAGCGGATATCCTTCCGGCACTGAAGCGCGTTCAGGCGGGCCATCTCGTCGATGCCCCTTTGCAAAAACTCTCGGGGGGTGAAACCCAGCGCGTCCTGCTTGCCCGCGCCCTGCTCAGCAGCCCTCAGCTGCTGGTGCTGGACGAACCCACCCAGGGTGTTGACGTTAACGGTCAGGTGGCGCTGTACGATTTGATCGACCAGCTGCGCCGGGAGCTTAACTGTGCGGTGCTGATGGTTTCCCATGACCTGCACCTGGTGATGGCCAAAACCGACGAAGTGCTGTGCCTGAACCATCACATTTGCTGTTCCGGCACCCCGGAAGTGGTTTCTATGCATCCGGAATTTATCTCTATGTTTGGCCATCGCGGCGCCGAACAGCTGGGCATCTATCGTCATAATCACAATCACCGCCATGATTTACAGGGACGAATCGTCCTGCGTCGGGGAAATGGACACTCATGATTGAACTGTTACTGCCCGGCTGGCTGGCCGGGATTATGCTCGCGTGCGCCGCAGGCCCGCTCGGGTCGTTTGTGGTATGGCGCAGAATGTCCTACTTTGGCGATACGCTGGCCCACGCCTCGCTGCTGGGCGTCGCGTTTGGACTGCTGCTGGACGTGAATCCGTTTTATGCCGTTATTGTCGTCACGCTCCTGCTGGCCGGCGGCCTGGTCTGGCTGGAAAAGCGCCCTCATCTCGCCATCGATACCCTGCTCGGCATTATGGCGCACAGCGCCCTGTCGCTGGGGCTGGTGGTGGTGAGCCTGATGGCCAACATTCGCGTTGACCTGATGGCCTACCTGTTCGGCGATCTGCTGGCCGTCACGCCAGAGGATCTGATGTCGATAGCCATCGGCGTGGTGGTGGTGCTGGGTATTCTGCTGTGGCAGTGGCGAAACCTGCTGGCGATGACCGTCAGCCCGGATCTGGCCTTTGTCGACGGCGTGAAGCTTCAGCGCGTGAAGCTCCTGCTGATGCTGGTCACGGCGTTAACCATCGGCGTGGCGATGAAGTTTGTCGGCGCGCTGATCATTACGTCGCTGCTGATTATCCCTGCCGCCACGGCGCGTCGTTTTGCCCGTACGCCGGAGCAGATGGCCGGGATTGCGGTGATTATCGGGATGATTGCGGTGACGGGGGGGTTAACCTTCTCGGCGTTTTACGACACGCCCGCGGGACCGTCGGTGGTGCTCTGCGCGGCGGTGCTGTTCATTTTCAGCATGATGAAGAAGACGGCAAGCTGACCTCGAGGGCGCTGATGCCCTCACCCTGCCCCTCTCCTACGGGAGAGGGAACAGAACGCTACGGCATTGCCGGTGGCGTAATCCCGAAGTGATTCCACGCCCGCACCGTCGCCATACGTCCACGCGGCGTACGCTGCAGGAAGCCCTGCTGGATCAGATAGGGCTCCAGCACATCTTCAATTGTCTCACGCTCTTCGCCAATCGCCGCCGCGAGGTTATCCAGCCCCACCGGCCCGCCAAAGAACTTGTCCAGCACCGCCAGCAGCAGCTTACGGTCCATATAGTCAAAGCCTTCAGCATCCACGTTCAGCATATCCAGCGCCTGGGCGGCAATTTCGGCCGAGATGGTTCCATCGTGCTTCACCTCGGCAAAGTCACGTACGCGGCGCAGCAGACGGTTGGCGATACGCGGGGTACCGCGGGAACGCTTCGCCACTTCAAACGCCCCCTCTTCGCTCATATCCAGCCCCATGTAGCGCGCGCTGCGGCCCACAATGTGCTGAAGATCGGGCACCTGATAGAATTCCAGGCGCTGCACGATACCAAAACGGTCGCGCAGCGGAGAGGTCAGCGATCCGGCGCGTGTCGTGGCGCCAATCAGGGTAAACGGCGGCAGATCGATTTTAATGGAGCGCGCGGCCGGCCCTTCTCCAATCATGATATCCAGCTGGTAATCTTCCATCGCCGGATAGAGCACTTCCTCCACCACCGGCGACAGGCGGTGAATTTCATCGATGAACAGCACGTCGTGCGGCTCGAGGTTGGTCAGCATCGCCGCCAGATCCCCTGCTTTCTCAAGCACCGGGCCGGAAGTGGTGCGCAGATTTACGCCCATTTCGTTGGCGACGATATTCGCGAGTGTAGTTTTACCCAACCCCGGCGGGCCGAAAATCAGCAGGTGATCGAGCGCATCGCCGCGCAGCTTTGCCGCCTGGATGAAAATTTCCATCTGAGAGCGTACCTGCGGCTGGCCGATGTACTCATCCAGCAGCTTCGGGCGGATCGCCCGATCCACCACGTCATCTGGCTGAATGGTGCCTGCCGATACCAGGCGGTCTGCTTCAATCATCCTTTACCTCACAATGCAGCGCGCAGCGCTTCACGAATCAGGGTTTCACTGCTGGCATCCGGTTTAGCAATTTTGCTCACCATCCGGCTGGCCTCCTGAGGTTTATAGCCCAGCGCCACCAGCGCGGCAACCGCTTCCTGCTCGGCATCGTCATCCGACGCCGGGGCGCCTGGAGAAGTCAGCACCAGGTCGGCGGCCGGGGTGAACAGATCGCCATGCAGCCCCTTAAAGCGGTCTTTCATCTCGACGATCAGGCGCTCGGCGGTTTTCTTGCCGATGCCCGGGAGCTTAATCAACGCCGCGGGATCTTCACGCTCAACGGCATTCACAAACTGCGGGGCCGACATGCCGGATAAAATCGCCAGCGCCAGCTTCGGCCCGACGCCGTTGGTTTTAATCAGCTCGCGGAACAGGGTGCGTTCCTGTTTGTTGTTGAAGCCGTACAGCAGCTGAGCGTCTTCGCGCACCACAAACTGGGTAAAGACCGTAGCCTCTTTGCCCGCGTCCGGCAGCTCGTAGAAGCAGGTCATCGGCATATGGACTTCATAGCCCACGCCGCCCACTTCCAGCAGCACTAACGGGGGTTGTTTTTCAATGATGATGCCTCTGAGTCTGCCTATCACGTGACGCTCCTGCGTTCTGGAAAATTTTTGATTTGCGACATAATAAAAAAAGGCTGGATAAACATCCAGCCTGATTTCTGATTATCGTAACCTGCCTCGCGCCAGATTGAGCCGCGACTCGCTCATCTGCATCGCGTTCTGGCTGACGTGGCAGTGGGTAATCGCAATTGCCAGCGCGTCGGCGGCATCGGCCTGCGGGTTCGCGGGGAGTTTCAGCAGGGTACGCACCATGTGCTGAACCTGACTTTTCTCCGCGCTGCCAATCCCTACCACCGTCTGCTTAACCTGACGAGCCGCGTACTCGAACACGGGCAGATCCTGGTTTACGGCGGCAACAATCGCCACGCCGCGAGCCTGGCCGAGCTTTAACGCCGAGTCCGCGTTTTTCGCCATAAAGACCTGCTCGATGGCGAAATAGTCGGGCTGAAACTGCGTGATAATCTCCGACACGCCCGCATATATGAGCTTCAGACGTGACGGCAAATCGTCCACTTTGGTGCGAATACAGCCGCTGCCGAGATAGGTTAGCTGGCGTCCCACCTGACGAATAACGCCATAGCCGGTGACGCGTGAGCCGGGGTCAATCCCGAGGATAATCGACATCACGCGTCTCCTTTAACGGATTTAAACGCTCTCATCAGAGAGTCGCTGCAACCTCATCAGAGATTTCACCGTTGTGATACACTTCCTGCACGTCGTCGCAGTCTTCGAGCATGTCGATCAGACGCAGCAGCTTCGGTGCGGTTTCCGCATCCATATCCGCTTTGGTGGACGGGATCATGGACACTTCAGCGTTATCCGCCTTCAGGCCAGCCGCTTCCAGCGCATCGCGCACGGCACCCATCTCTTCCCACGCGGTATAAACGTCGATAGCGCCGTCGTCGTAGGTCACCACGTCTTCCGCACCCGCTTCCAGCGCCGCTTCCATGATGACGTCTTCGTCGCCTTTCTCGAAGGAGATGACGCCTTTTTTGCTGAACAGGTAGGCTACGGAACCGTCGGTGCCCAGGTTACCGCCGGTTTTGGTGAACGCGTGGCGCACTTCCGCAACGGTACGGTTGCGGTTGTCTGACAGGCATTCAACCATGACCGCCGTACCGCCAGGGCCGTAACCTTCATAAATGATGGTTTCCATGTTCGCGTCTTCATCACCGCCCACACCGCGCGCGATGGCACGGTTAAGGGTGTCGCGCGTCATGTTGTTGGACAGGGCTTTATCAACCGCCGCACGCAGGCGCGGGTTAGAGGCCGGATCGCCGCCGCCCAGACGCGCCGCTGTTACCAGCTCACGAATGATTTTGGTAAAGATTTTACCGCGTTTGGCATCCTGTGCCGCTTTACGGTGTTTGGTGTTGGCCCACTTACTATGACCTGCCATAAAAAGTTCTCCAAAAATCGCGCCTTCTCAGGCAGCGTTAATTACAAATTCTTCAATCGCCTGCCGGTTGCTCCATGACTTGGTCAGTGCGGCAGCATCCGCCGCATCCACCCAGCGGTAGGTCAGATGTTCAGTGAACACGATCTTCCGCTCATGGGGAAGCGCAAGGCAGAACCACGATTCCGTATTGCGCTTAATTCCCGGCGCGTAGCGATGACGTAAATGGCTAAAAATTTCAAACTCCACCGTGCGCTGACAGTCCTTCAGGGTCAGTTGCTCGCGAGCAACGTCAATGGTGACCTCTTCCTTTACTTCGCGCGCGGCGGCCTGCGGCGCGGTCTCCCCGTCCTCCAGGCTGCCGGTAACCGACTGCCAGAAATCAGGATCGTCGCGCCGCTGCAACATCAGCACCCGCTTCGTATCTTCTGCATAAATGACCACCAGAACCGAAACGGGACGCTTATATGCCATATCAGTTTTTCTCTTCCTTCTTCACCACCTCAATGCCCAGCTCGGCCAGCGCGGCCGGGTTGGCAAAGCTTGGCGCTTCGGTCATCAGACACGCCGCTGCGGTGGTTTTCGGGAAGGCGATAACGTCACGGATGTTATCGGTGCCGGTCAGCAGCATGGTCAGACGGTCAAGACCGAAGGCCAGACCCGCGTGCGGAGGCGTACCGTACTTCAGCGCGTCCAGCAGGAAGCCAAACTTCTCGCGCTGCTCCTGCTCGTTAATGCCCAGAATACCGAACACGGTCTGCTGCATTTCACCGCTGTGAATACGCACGGAACCACCGCCCACTTCGTAGCCGTTGATAACCATATCGTAGGCATTAGCCACTGCATCTTCCGGTGCCGCTTTCAGCTCCGCCGCCGTCATGTCTTTTGGCGAGGTGAACGGGTGGTGCATCGCGGTCAGGCCGCCTTCACCGTCGTCTTCAAACATCGGGAAGTCGATAACCCACAGCGGCGCCCATTTGCTTTCGTCGGTCAGGTTCAGGTCTTTGCCAAGCTTCAGACGCAGCGCGCCCATCGCATCGGCAACAATTTTCCTGTTGTCTGCGCCGAAGAAGATCATGTCGCCATCCTGCGCGCCGGTGCGCTCAAGGATCGCTTCCACGATGTCCGCGTTCAGGAACTTCGCCACCGGGCTGGTGATGCCTTCCAGACCTTTTGCACGCTCGGTTACTTTAATATAGGCCAGACCTTTCGCGCCGTAGATCTTGATGAAGCTGCCGTAGTCGTCAATCTGCTTACGGCTAAGCGCTGCGCCACCCGGGACGCGGAGGGCTGCCACGCGGCCTTTCGGATCGTTAGCCGGGCCTGCAAACACCGCGAACTCAACGGCTTTCACCAGATCGGCCACGTCCACCAGCTCCATCGGGTTACGCAGGTCCGGTTTGTCGGAGCCGTAGCGGCGCTCGGCTTCGGCGAAGGTCATGATAGGGAAATCGCCCAGCTCAACGCCCTTCACGTCGTTCCACAGGCTACGCACCAGCGCTTCCATCACTTCACGCACCTGCTCGGCGGTCATGAAGGAGGTTTCCACGTCGATCTGGGTAAATTCTGGCTGACGGTCAGCGCGCAGATCTTCGTCGCGGAAGCATTTAACGATCTGATAGTAGCGGTCGAAGCCGGACATCATCAGCAGCTGTTTGAACAGCTGTGGTGACTGCGGCAGCGCGTAGAATTTGCCTTTATGAACGCGGGATGGCACCAGGTAGTCGCGCGCGCCTTCCGGCGTGGCTTTGGTCAGCATCGGGGTTTCGATATCGAGGAAACCGTGGTCATCCATAAAGCGGCGCACCAGGCTGGTGATTTTCGCACGGGTTTTCAGGCGCTGAGCCATCTCCGGACGACGCAGATCCAGGTAACGGTATTTCAGACGCGCTTCTTCAGTGTTGACGTGGTTGGAGTCCAGCGGCAACGCTTCCGCGCGGTTGATGATCGTCAGATCGGACGCCAGCACTTCAATTGCACCGGTCGCCATCTCGGCGTTGATGTTTTTCTCGTCACGCGCGCGTACCGTGCCCGTAACCTGAATGCAGAACTCATTACGCAGCTCAGAAGCCAGCTTCAGCGCATCAGCGCGATCCGGATCGAAGAACACCTGAACGATACCTTCGCGGTCACGCATATCAATAAAGATAAGGCTACCAAGATCGCGACGACGATTGACCCAACCACACAGGGTGACCTGCTGCCCGACGTGGGACTGACGCAGCTGCCCGCAATATTCTGTACGCATGAGATATCCCTTAATTAGCCGCAGGCTGATTGTCGCCTGTCTCGCAGGCTACGATGTCGCAGCTTTCTGTATGTCACAACTGGATGAAAAAAGGCGGCTATTATACTGGAAATTCTGCCGCACGATAAGAGCGAAGCACGGCCTGACGCGCGTTTGCTGTACTCTTATTGTCTATTCTCACAAAAATTAACAAAATTATCCGACCGATAACAGGCCATCACGTCGTAAGGTGTAGCGGAAGCGATTAATTTGACTGGAGTTAGTATGTTGACACTTGATGCCACCAAAACCGCCCTCGTGGTGATTGATTTACAGGAAGGGATCCTGCCTTTTGCCGGCGGGCCGCACGCCGCTGACGACGTGGTAAGCCGCGCAGCGCGTCTGGCGGAAAAATGCCGCGCCGGCGGTTCGCCTGTGGTCATGGTGCGCGTCGGCTGGTCCGCTGATTTCGCCGAAGCGTTAAAACAGCCGGTGGACGCCCAGGCACCCGCACACGCGCTGCCGGACAACTGGTGGACCTGGCCGGCGTCGCTCGGCAAACGCGACAGCGACATTGAAGTCACGAAACGCCAGTGGGGCGCCTTCTACGGCACCGACCTGGAGCTACAGCTGCGCCGTCGCGGGATCGACACCATCATTCTGTGCGGCATTTCCACCAACATTGGGGTGGAGTCTACCGCCCGCAACGCGTGGGAGCTGGGCTTTAACCTGGTGATCGCCGAAGATGCGTGCAGCGCGGCCTCGGCCGAGCAGCATCAGGGCAGCATGACCCATATTTTCCCGCGTATCGGCCGCGTGCGCAGCACGGATGAGATCCTGAGCGCGCTATGATGTACGTGGGCCTGCCCCAGTGGTCGCACCCGAAATGGGTGCGCCTGGGTATAACCAGCCTGGAACAGTATGCCCGACACTTTAACTGCGTGGAGGGCAATACCACGCTGTATGCCCTGCCCCGCGCAGAGATCGTCGAGCGCTGGCGCGAGCAAACCACCGACGACTTCCGCTTTTGCTTCAAATTTCCGGCCACCATTTCGCACAATGCGGCGCTGCGCAACTGCGATGATTTAACCCACGAGTTCTTCACCCGAATGTCGCCCCTGGCAAACCGTATTGGCCAGTACTGGCTCCAGCTTCCCGCCACGTTCGGCCCGCGCGATCTGCCCGCCCTCTGGCAGTTTCTCGACGCCCTGCCACGCGATTTCACCTACGGCGTGGAGGTGAGGCATCCAGATTTCTTTGCCAAGGGCGACGCGGAGAAAGCGCTGAACCGCGGCCTGCATCAGCGGTCAGTCAACCGCGTTATTCTCGACAGCAGGCCCGTGCACGGCGCGATCCCGCACAGCGAGGCCATTATTGACGCCCAGCGCAAGAAGCCTAAAGTGCCCGTCCACGCGATCGTGACGGCGAAAAATCCGATGGTCCGGTTTATCGGCAGCGATAATATGCAGCAAAATCAGGAGATGTTCGCCGTCTGGCTGCAAACGTTAGCGAAATGGGAACCGACCACCACCCCCTATCTCTTTTTGCACACGCCGGATATCGCCCAGGCGCCTGAACTGGTCGATGCTCTCTGGCAGGCCTTGCAGCAGGCGGTTCCGTCGGTCGGACCCGCGCCGTCCATCCCACAACAATCTTCTCTTTTCTGAAATCACCCCCTATCATAGAGACGTGCCATCTGCCAAAAACAGGGAGTTAGTATGGTCAGCGCGCTGTATGCGGTGTTAGGTGCATTACTGCTGATTAAATTTTCATTTGATGTTGTGCGCCTGAGAATGCAGTACCGCGTCTCCTACGGTGACGGTGGTTTTTCTGAACTGCAAAGCGCAATCCGGATCCACGGCAACGCGGTTGAGTACATTCCCGTCGCGTTAATTTTACTGCTGTTAATGGAGATGGATGGCGCAGAAACCTGGATGGTGCACGTCTGCGGGCTGCTGCTGATTGCCGGTCGCCTGATGCATTATTACGGTTTTCACCATCGCCTGATCCGCTGGCGTCGTTCCGGCATGAGCGCGACCTGGTGTTCGCTTTTGCTGATGGTGCTGGCTAACCTTTGGTATATGCCGTGGGAGTTGGTTTTCTCCTTCCGTTAGCGCACAATATGCCCCTTTATTTTTCCCGGATTTTTACGTTATGTCAGATCGCGACACGCTTTTTTCCGCGCCTATCGCCAGCCTGGGCGACTGGACCTTTGATGAACGGGTAGCCGAAGTCTTCCCGGATATGATCCAGCGCTCTGTTCCCGGTTATTCCAACATCATCTCCATGATCGGCATGCTGGCAGAGCGATTCGTTCAACCCGGCACGCAGGTCTATGATCTGGGCTGTTCGCTCGGTGCGGCAACGCTGTCCATTCGTCGTAACGTTCATCATGAAGGCTGTAAGATCGTGGCTGTCGATAACTCTCCGGCCATGGTTGAACGCTGCCGTCGCCACATCGACGCCTATAAAGCTCCTACCCCTGTAGAGGTGATTGAGGGCGATATTCGCGATATCGACATCCAGAATGCCTCGATGGTCGTGCTGAACTTTACCCTTCAGTTCCTGGTGCCGGAAGACCGCCAGCTGTTGCTGGATAAAATTTATCAGGGGCTGAATCCGGGCGGCGCGCTGGTGCTGTCCGAGAAATTCAGCTTTGAAGACGCCAGCGTGGGCGAACTGCTGTTCAACATGCACCATGATTTCAAGCGTGCGAACGGCTACAGCGAGCTGGAGATCAGCCAGAAGCGCAGCATGCTGGAAAACGTGATGCTGACGGACTCCGTGGAAACGCACAAGGCGCGCCTGCGTAAAGCCGGATTTGAACACAGCGAGCTGTGGTTCCAGTGCTTTAACTTTGGCTCGCTGGTGGCGCTGAAGGCCGGAGACGTAGCATGATCGAGTTCGGTAATTTCTATCAGCTGATTGCTAAAAATCACCTCTCCCACTGGCTGGAAACCCTGCCTGCGCAAATTGCCGCCTGGCAGCGCGATCAGCAGCATGGTCTGTTAAAGCAGTGGTCAAATGCCGTGGAGTTTCTGCCGGAACTGACGCCGCATCGTCTGGACCTGCTGCACAGCGTGACGGCGGAAAGCGAGGAACCGCTGCCGGCCGGGCAGCTCAACCGCATTGAAACGCTGATGCGTAACCTGATGCCGTGGCGCAAAGGGCCGTTTTCCCTGTACGGCGTGAACATCAACACCGAGTGGCGTTCGGACTGGAAATGGGATCGCGTTCTGCCGCATCTGTCCGACCTGACCGGGCGCACTATCCTGGACGTGGGCTGCGGTAGCGGCTATCACATGTGGCGCATGATCGGCGCAGGCGCGCATCTGGCGGTCGGTATCGATCCGATGCAGCTGTTCCTGTGCCAGTTTGAAGCGGTGCGTAAGCTGCTGGGTAACGACCAGCGCGCGCATCTGTTACCGCTGGGCATTGAGCAGCTACCGGCGCTGAAGGCGTTTGATACGGTGTTCTCCATGGGCGTACTGTATCACCGCCGTTCCCCGCTGGAGCATCTGTGGCAGCTGAAAGATCAGCTGGTCAGCGGCGGCGAGCTGGTGCTGGAAACGCTGGTGATCGAAGGCGACGAACACGCGGTTCTGGTGCCGGGCGATCGCTACGCGCAGATGCGTAACGTCTACTTTATCCCTTCCGCGCTGGCGCTGAAAAACTGGCTGGAGAAGTGTGGGTTCGTGGACGTGCGCATTGCCGACGTCAGCGTGACCTCTCTCGAAGAGCAGCGCCGTACCGACTGGATGATTACCGAATCGCTGGAGCAGTTCCTCGATCCAGCCGATCGCAGCAAAACCGTTGAAGGCTACCCGGCCCCGATGCGCGCGGTGCTGATTGCGACGAAGCCGTAGTATTTATCCCCTCACCCCGGCCCTCTCCCCAAAGGGGCGAGGGTGAAAAGACCGCACCGTGCAGTTCCCTCTCCCCTGTGGGGAGAGGGTTAGGGTGAGGGGCAAGAATAAAAAAAGGCCCCTGTGTAATTGGCAGGGGCCTGGTACAAGCAAGCATCATATTGGGCGACATGATGCGCGGTAAAAATCGGTACGTTGCTACACGTGATGACGTTCAATCAGCGATTTCATTACCGCAACCGACTCTCCATCCACACCGTAGCGCGAGTACTCATCCGCTTCAGCATCCGTCGACATTGACAACCCTGTATTGCGATAGCGCATGGGTGAAGGTGTCCATTTCCCCGCCGAGCTGTGCAGCTCTTCCACCCCTGCGTTTAAAAACAGTTCCAGATTGCTGGCGCGTACTCCTGCGCCCGCCATGATTATTGGAACACCGGAATGTGCTTTTAGTTCCGTAATTAATTGCAGTCCTTTTTCAGCAGAGGACTGCTGGCCCGACGTCAGCACGCGCGCCACGCCCAGTTCCGCCAGCGTATCAAAGGCTTGCATCGGATCTTTACACATATCAAACGCACGATGAAAAGTAACCGCCATCCCCTGCGCGGCCTGCATAACCTGACGCATGCGCGGAAGATCGATATTACCCTCTTCATCCAGCAGGCCGGTTACCAGACCCGGGAACCCCGCATCACGGACGAAGGCGATATCCTCCAGCATGGCGCTGAACTCCCCCGCCGTGTAGCAAAAATCTCCGCCGCGCGGGCGAATAATCGGGTGCACCGGAATGGTGACGGCCTGTCGTGCCGCGCTCAGCACGCCATAGGACGGGGTTAATCCCCCCTCTTTCGGTGCCGCGCACAGCTCAATGCGATCGGCCCCGTGCCGCTGCGCGGTGACGGCACACTCCACGCTGTAACAGCAAATTTCCAGCAGCGCCATGTCATTCTCCTTACGTTTCACTCAACGGACCATCGTGGCACGTTGCTCGCATCAGGTCCGGGGCGATGTTCACAACGCTTACGCTTCGCTGGCGACAATCTGCTCGATGGTCCAGGGATGGAATTTGACCGTCACGTTTCCGTCCGTCACGGCAAGCGTTGGGTTCGGCAAGCGTTCGCGGGCGCCCTTCGGCGAGCTGGTTTTCACAAAAATCCCCGGCTGGCTTAAGCCCTCGTCGGAAAGCAGCGCCAGCGCGCGGGCGTTGAGGGTTTCTGGCTCGCCCGGCAGCACAATTTCGATATGCTCCCAGCCTTCGTGCGGATAACGCTTTTCTCCCGGCCAGGGCAGTTCAACAACGGTAAACTGCCAGTGCGCCACCTTTACCGGCTCGTGAAGCTTAAACAGGCAAATTTGGCGACCGTTAATGATATTCTCTGACAGCAGTTCACCGCACTGCTCAAAGCCGCGCCGCCAGCGTTCGGCCGTGGCGTTCTGGTGGCAGCGCAAGGAGATGTGATCGGCATCAAGCGGCGCGATATCCAGCCCGAGACGGGTGGCAAGTTCTGTGAACGCCTGGGTGAAGCGCGGTAAATCTGCGGAAATATCATGCAGTTCGTCAATGGAGTGCCAGTTCGCCATAGGTCAGTCTCGTCTCGTGTCGCAAAGCCGCTAATTTACTCTGTTGCCCCCTTTCGACCAACCGCAGAATCACGCTTTTTTCGACTGCATGTTTATGCACGCTTTCTTAGCCTGGATTCTGAGCGATCTTGGCCCCCCGCAGTGCTGACGCCCGAAGGCATTTGCAGTATACTCCCGCCCTAAATTCTTAAACTGGCGCGGGCGAAGTTTACCCGCATCAAAAACGTAAGGTATCCAGGTGAATATTCAGGCTCTTCTCTCAGAAAAAGTCAGTCAGGCACTGATTGCCGCAGGCGCGCCTGCGGATTGCGAACCGCAGGTTCGTCAGTCAGCAAAAGTACAGTTTGGCGACTATCAGGCTAATGGCGTGATGGCAGTGGCTAAAAAACTGGGCATGCCGCCGCGACAGCTCGCTGAGCAGGTACTGACGCATCTGGATCTCACCGGCATTGCCAGCAAAACGGAAATCGCCGGTCCGGGCTTTATCAACATCTTCCTCGAACCCGCGTTCCTGGCAAGCCACGTTGATGCAGCGCTGAAATCCGATCGCCTCGGCGTGGCCCAGCCCGCGCCGCAGACCGTGGTCGTTGACTACTCGGCGCCAAACGTGGCGAAAGAGATGCACGTAGGCCACCTGCGCTCCACCATCATCGGTGACGCGGCGGTACGCACGCTGGAATTTCTCGGCCACAAAGTGATCCGCGCCAACCACGTCGGCGACTGGGGCACCCAGTTCGGCATGCTGATCGCGTATCTGGAAAAACAGCAGCAGGAAAACGCAGGCGAGATGGCGCTGGCGGACCTGGAAGGGTTCTACCGTGAAGCCAAAAAACACTACGACGAAGATGACGCCTTCGCCGAGCGCGCGCGCAGCTACGTGGTGAAGCTTCAGGGCGGCGACCCGTACTTCCTCGAGATGTGGCGCAAGCTGGTAGACATCACCATGTCCCAGAACCAGCTTACCTACAACCGTCTGAACGTGACCCTGACCCGCGACGACGTGATGGGTGAAAGCCTGTATAACCCAATGCTCCCGGGCATCGTGGCGGACCTGAAGGCTAAAAACCTGGCGGTGGAAAGCGAAGGCGCCACGGTGGTATTCCTGGACGAGTACAAAAACAAGGAAGGCGAACCGATGGGCGTGATCGTCCAGAAAAAGGATGGCGGCTATCTGTACACCACCACTGACATCGCCTGCGCGAAATACCGTTACGAAACCCTGCACGCGGACCGCGTGCTGTACTACATCGACTCCCGCCAGCACCAGCACCTGATGCAGGCGTGGACTATCGTGCGTAAGGCGGGTTACGTGCCGGACTCCGTGCCGCTGGAACACCACATGTTCGGCATGATGCTGGGTAAAGACGGCAAGCCGTTTAAAACCCGCGCGGGCGGTACGGTGAAGCTTTCCGATCTGCTGGACGAGGCGCTGGAGCGCGCGCGCCGTCTGGTTGCGGAGAAAAACCCGGATATGCCTGCTGACGAGCTGGAAAAACTGGCTAACGCGGTCGGCATCGGCGCGGTGAAATACGCGGATCTCTCCAAGAACCGCACCACCGACTATATCTTCGACTGGGACAACATGCTGGCGTTTGAAGGCAACACCGCGCCATACATGCAGTACGCCTATACCCGCGTACTTTCCGTATTCCGCAAAGCCAGCATCGACGAAAGCGTGCTGGCGAACGCCACGGTGACCATTACCGAAGACCGTGAAGCACAGCTGGCCGCGCGCCTGCTCCAGTTTGAAGAGACCCTCTCCGTGGTCGCCCGTGACGGTACGCCGCACGTCATGTGTGCTTACCTGTACGATCTGGCCGGTCTGTTCTCCGGCTTCTACGAACACTGCCCTATCCTGACCGCCGAGAGCGAAGCGGTGCGTAACAGCCGCCTGAAGCTGGCGCAGCTGACGGCGAAGACCCTGAAGCTGGGTCTGGATACCCTGGGTATCGAAACCGTAGAGCGTATGTAAAAAATAAACCCGGCAAACGCCGGGTTTTTTATTATCAGAAGTACTTCCGCAAATACTCCGTCAGGCACAAAATCGCCATCGCCTGCCCGTACGGCATCGACGTGAGCGGTATCTGGCGATAAAACTCAAGATCGCTTCCCATCCCGGTCCCGAACGAGGTTTGCAGCAGCTCCCCTTCCGGCGAGATGTTTTTCACGATACCGCGAATCGCTTTCTCCGCCACGTCAGCATACTCTGCGCTAACGTAACGCTTGCGCACCGCTTTCAGAATACCGTAGGCAAAGCCTGCCGTAGCCGACGCCTCCAGATAGGACTGAGGATCGTCGAGCAGCGTATGCCACAGGCCGCTGTCGTCCTGACATTTCGCCAGCGCGGCAATCTGGGCATTCAGCACCTGCACCAGATAGCGGCGCACGGCGCTGCTTTCCGGCAGATCCACCAGTTCGAGAAAGTCCGGGATCACGATGGTCAGCCAGCTGTTGCCGCGCGCCCAGCGGGCATGGGCAAAGTTATGGTTACCGTCGTAGCTCCAGCCGTGGAACCACAGGCCGGTCTCCCGGTCCATCAGGTTCTGCACGTGCAGCAGGAACTGGTACACCGCTTCCTCAACGTATTCCGGCCTGTTCAGCAGCTTGCCAATTTTTGCCAGCGGCAGCACCGTCATCATCAGCGTGTCGTCCCACATCTGCTGATGGTTCTCTTCCGCCAGGGTGATATGCTGCATGCCGCCGTGTTCGGTGCGCGGCATTTCATTCATCGCCCACTCCGCCCAGCTCTCCAGCCACGGCAGCCAGGCCGGGTTCCGGGTCTCTTCGTAGCGATAAGCCAGCGTCAGGAACGGCGACATGGTATTCACGTTTTTGGTGGTTGCCCCTTCCGCAAAACGGTCAGCAAACCAGCCGTCTATAATGTCGCGCATCCCCTCGTCGCCGGTCTGGCAGTAATACTGCCAGATACCGTATAAACCGACGCCGTGCGTCCATTCCCACCCGGCCCAGCCCTTGGTGTCGATCACGCGTCCGTCGTCCAGCCGCAGCAAAAATTCACCCGTTTTGTCGTGGATAGTGACCAGGTTATGCGTCACTTTCTGAATAAGCGACTTCAGCTCATCCCGGGCAATAAAGCGCTCAGGCTGGCGCAGTAGCGGGCTATGTTTGACAGGCCAAACTTTCATAATCTTAACCTCTGTTGTATGTCGAATTCAGTACCGCACGGTTCTTCAGCGCAGGTGCCGCCGGCTTATTGCGATTCAGATAACCGATGTTGTTATTGCCCCACAGGAAGTCGTACGGCATACCGGCCAGCATTTCCACGGTGGCGCGGGCGTGCGGGGTTGCCGCTTCAGGCATCGCGCGGCCGGACTCGCGCATTTTCGCGGTCTCTTCGCGCAGCGTGCTGTGGGTTTGCAGATTGAGCCTGAAGCGCAGGGAGACCAGGAAGCCGCAGAAGAGCACCAGAATGGTGCCGACGCTCAGTATCATCAGGATGGTGTGGCTCACTTCCGCAGGCTGCACCTTCTGGCCGCTGACAAAGCCGGACATCTGCATCACGATGCCCACCAGCATCACCGCACCGGCCTGAGACGCTTTGCGGGTCAGGGTCATGATGCCGGCGAAGATGCCCTCGCGACGCTGTCCGGTGATCACTTCGTCCACGTCAGCAATGTAGGTATAGGTATTCCACGGGACATAGTTGATACCGCCGCGGCCGAGACCGGCAACCGCAGAGATAAGCAGCAGCAGAGCGTAAACGTCGCTCAGGCCCGCGTAATACAACACGGCGTAAGAGAGCGAGGCCAGGCCAAACAGCACCACCACCATGCGGTAAGACGGCGCGGGCCCAAAGCGAATGCACAGCGGGATCATCCCAATCACGGCGAGGAACTGGAAGATGGCCATCGTGCCCAGCAGGTTAGAGGCCATAGACGCTTCCTGCATCAGCACAAACACCACGTAATAGGTAAAGACGGCGTTGAAGACGTCCTGCGCGATGTAGCCCCCCAGGTACATGCCGAGGTGCTGGCGGAAAATCTTGATGCGCAGCGTCGAGCTTAGCTCCACGAACAGACGGTTCAGGCTCTGGCCCAGGGTGAGCTTTTTCTTCTCTTCTTCCGCGCGCAGGGCCGCTTCGGACCACTCCTCGCGCGGGCGCTCCCAGGTGAAGAACCAGACAAAGATCAGCATCAGCGCGCACAGCACCGAGAAGACCAGGCTTGCGTAGAAGAAGGAGATCGCGTTGTCTTTACCGAAATGCGTGAGCAGGATCCCCGGCAGGAATGAGGCCAGAATGGCGGACATCTGCGCCATTGAGATACGGGCACCGGAGAATTTGGTTTTCTGTTTGAAATCGTCCGTCATCTCCGGGACCAGCGTTTCATAAGGCACCAGGATCATGGTGTAGACGATATCGAAGATCAGATAGGTCAGCAGGTAGTACCAGAAGCTCATGTCCCCTACCCACATCAGCGAGTAGCTGAACACGCAGGGAATACCGAGCAGGATAAAGAACTTACGGCGGCCAAAACGCTTGCCGAGCCAGGTGGTGCCAAAGTTATCCGTTAAAAAGCCCATTAACGGGCTGACAACCGCATCAAGTACCCTTGCGGCGGCGAAGATAAAGGTTGCTTCAATCGGAGTGAGCCCACAGAAGGTGGTATAAAAATACAAAAGCCAGGCCGCCGTCAGCGCGGTGGTACCCGCCCCGAGGAAGTCTCCTGACCCGTAAGCAAGATAATTTGCGAGTCCAATTTTACGTGTTTTCATTGCCGTCAACCCTAATCAGTTTTGGGAGACTCCCTGTAAGCAAACCTCATCCGGGAGCTTTTACACGGCTACAGTAAAAGTATCGACCTGGTGAAACCTTTCTGTTTCTGCCATCACAGGGTGGCGAATGGCAAAAATGCAAAGAGTGTCGATACGCGTGTCACTGATTTATAAAACAGCGTTTCTTTTACATCAAAAAGGGAAGGTCAATTTTGCGAGCCAGCCTTCATAAATGCGGAAGGCTGGCGAAAAGGCAGGCGGCTAGCGGTAGTTAACGAGGACTTCGTTGCGCTGAATCTTCAGCGCCGGAATCAGGCGGCCACCGCCCGGCACTTCCCAGATGAAGCGTAACGGCTCCTGGGCAGACACGCCGTTGAAGGCCTGGGTAGTACCGTTCTGACCGTCGATTTCCGCGCAGCGGGACAGCGAGCACAGGCGCACCCGCAGCCCGGCAGGCGTCGGTCCGATCGGCGTATAGCTCCACACCACCAGCGTCATCTGCCCGGAGACGGGCTCAGGGGGAGACAGCGGACGGGAAGCGATCGACTCTCCCCGATGGTTAAGCGTCAGGCCGATGCTGCTGGCCTGCCATGAACCCTCGCCTGCGGCCTGCGCCGCGAGCGGGAAAAGTAAGATCCACAGCCACTTACGCATTATTTTCCTCCTATGGTCGCCGTCATGCGGATATTGCGGTTGTCGGACAGCTCCATGTTCGACAGCACCACCAGCTGGTTCAGGCTCCGGCGCAGGAAGCGCGACAGCAGCGGACGCAGCGCGTGGTTCACCAGCAGCACCGGCGGCGCGCCCAGCATCTCCTGACGCGCCAGCGCCTCCTGGGTTTGCGCCAGTAATCTGTCCGCCAGGCCGGGCTCCAGCCCGCCACCGCCCTGGAGCGCCTGGAGCAGCAGACGCTCAAGCGGCGTGTCGAGGCCAATCACCTGCACCTCGCCGGTTCCAGGGAACCACTGCTGGGTGATGGCCCTTCCCAGCGCCACGCGCACCACCGCGGTCAGCTCGTGCGGATCGTTTTGCAGCGGAGCATGTTCGGCCAGCGTTTCGAGGATGGTGCGCATATCGCGAATGGGCACCTTCTCGTCGAGCAGGTTTTGCAGCACCTTGTGCAGCGTGGTTAAGGTCAGCACGCCCGGCACCAGGTCTTCGGTCAGCTTCGGCATCTCCTGGGTCACGCGGTCGAGCAGCTGCTGGGCCTCCTGTCGTCCGAACAGTTCGGCAGAGAACTGGCCGATCAGGTGGTTGAGGTGTGTCGCCACCACGGTACTGGCCTCGACCACCGTGTAGCCCTGGATCTGCGCCTGCTCTTTCAGGGCGCTCTCAATCCAGATAGCCGCCAGGCCAAAGGCCGGATCGATCGTCTGCTCGCCCGGCAGCGTGCCTGCGGCGGTGCCCGGGTTAATCGCCAGCCAGCGGCCCGGATAGGCGTCACCGCTGCCGATCTCAACCCCTTTCATCAGAATGCGGTAGCGCGCCGGCGGGAGGTCCATATTGTCGCGAATGTGGACGACCGGCGGCAGGAAGCCCATATCCTGGGCGAATTTTTTACGGATACTGCGGATACGGCCAAGCAGCTCGCCATCCTGCTGGAAATCCACCATCGGGATCAGACGGTACCCCACCTCCATCCCCAGTGAATCTTCGAGCTGAACGTCGTTCCAGGTGGCTTCGACCGCCTGGGTGTTCTCGGGCATTTTAACCGGCGCAGGCTCTGCCGCAGGCTGGGTTTCCCGACCGCGCATCCACCAGGCAAGCCCCAGCAGCGCGGCGGTAAACAGCAGGAACACCAGGTTCGGCATCCCCGGCACCAGGCCGAGCAGGCCGAGAACCGCCGCAGCCAGCAGCATCACCCGCGGGTTGCTGAACAGCTGACCAACCATCTGCTCACCCACGTCCTGATCGGTGCTGACGCGGGTAACAATTACGCCTGCCGCGGTGGAGATCACCAGCGCCGGGATCTGGGCGACCAGGCCGTCACCGATGGTCAGCAGCGTATAGCTTTCCGCCGCGTGGCCCATGTCCATGCCGTGCTGCAGCACGCCCACCAGCAGGCCGCCGACGACGTTAATCACCATGATCAGAATGCCCGCGATGGCATCACCGCGCACAAACTTACTCGCACCGTCCATGGAGCCGTAAAAGTCTGCCTCCTGGGTCACTTCGGCACGGCGTTTTTTCGCTTCATCTTCCGCGATCAGACCGGCGTTCAGGTCGGCGTCGATCGCCATCTGCTTGCCCGGCATCCCGTCGAGCACGAAGCGCGCGCCCACCTCTGCGATACGCCCCGCGCCCTTGGTGATAACCATAAAGTTAATGATCACCAGGATGACGAACACCACGATACCGATAGCGAAGTTACCGCCCACGAGGAAGTGGCCGAAAGCCTCAACCACTTTACCCGCCGCGGCCGCGCCGGTGTGACCTTCCATCAGGATAATACGCGTGGAGGCAACGTTCAGCGCCAGCCGCAGCAGCGTGGTGAACAGCAGGATCGTCGGGAACGCGGCAAACTCCAGCGTGCGCTGGGTGAACATTGCCACCAGCAGCACCATGATCGACAGCGCGATGTTGAAGGTGAAAAGCAGGTCGAGGATAAATGCCGGCAGCGGCAGCACCATCATCGACAGAATTAGCAGGATCAGAATCGGTCCGGCAAGGATCTGCCATTGCGTCGATTTCAGGTTGCCGGGCAGGCGCAACATTGCCACCAGATTAGCCATCAGTGTCCTTCTCGTTCAAAAAATCCAGTGCTTCAGGCACCGGAAGGTTCTCAGGTTTTACAGGTCGTTGACCGCCTGCTAAACGCCAGCGTTTCAGTTGCCACACCCAGGCCAGTACCTCTGCCACAGCGGCGTAGAGCTGTCCCGGGATCTGCTGTCCTATTTCCGCGTGGCGGTACAGCGCACGCGCCAGCGGCGGGGCTTCAAGGATCGGCACGCGGTTTTCGGTCGCGATTTCACGAATGCGCAGCGCAATCAGCCCTGCCCCTTTCGCCACCACTTTCGGCGCGCTCATTTTGTTTTCATCGTACCGGAGCGCCACGGAGTAGTGGGTCGGGTTGGTGACAATCACGTCAGCCGTCGGCACGTCTTCCATCATGCGACGGCGCGCGGCGGCACGCTGCATCTGGCGAATGCGGCCCTTAACGTGCGGGTCGCCCTCCATCTGCTTATATTCGTCGCGAATGTCCTGACGTGACATGCGCAGCTTCTTGATATGAGAATAGATCTGGAAGATGACGTCGAAAGCCACCATCGGAATAATGCTGAGTACCACCAGCAGCGAGCATAAGCCTGCCAGGTTGAGGGCGTTTTTCATTGCCGTCAGAGGGGATTCGGCGATCAGGCGCATCATTCCCGGCCAGTTGTGCCACAGGAAAAACCCGGCCGTCCCGCCCATCAGCAGCGATTTCAGGATCGCTTTAAGCAGTTCCGCCCCCGTTTGCGCGGAGAACATTTTTGCAATGCCGGGAAACGGATTGAGCTTGGAGAATTTTGGCTGCAGTGACTTACCGCTAAACACCAGACCGCCGAGCATGACCGGGGAGACCAGCGCCACGATGACCACGCCGACGATCAGCGGCAGTAAGGCGATCATCGCGCTTTTCACCAGGTTGATGATCTGAATCAGGATAAGATTAGGATCGTTTACCATGCTGTGGTCAAAACGTAAGCCGGCTGAGAGCATGCCCGCCAGCCTGCGCGCAAGCAACTCCCCGCCCCACCAGATAATGCACACGCCGACCACCAGGATCAGCAGCGATGTCAGCTCCCGGGATCGGGGGATTTGCCCATCTTCACGCGCCTTTTCAAGCCGGTGGGGTGTGGGGGCTTCCGTTTTGTCGTCGTTATCTTCTGCCACTGTGCCTGCTCGCAGCCCATTAATTCACGGGTATCATGCCAGCGCAGAGAAATTCCAATGGCGGGAAAAGCCCGTTTAATCGGGCTCTTTTCAGTGATTATGTCATTGACTGCCTCAGGCCGCGTTCGCGACCCGAGGCAGAGCGGGCAATCAGAAACCCAGGCTGTCGAGCAGATCGTCCACCTGGTCCTGGCTTGCCACCACGCCCGCCTTGCTGGCGTCGAGCTGTGGGCCATTGAGCAGGCTTTCGTTCTCGCGCTTCGGACGGGCGGCTGGTTCGGGAATGTTCTCCAGCAGCACCATCAGCAGCTGACGCTCAATTTCCTGAATCACATCCATCATGCGCTTGATCACCTGGCCGGTGAGGTCCTGGAAATCCTGCGCCATCATGATGTCCAGCAGCTGGGCGTTGGTGAAGCTGGTGTGGCCCGGCACGTCGCCAAGGAACTGGCGGGTATCGGTCACCAGCTCGCGCGCGTCCGCCAGCTCGATGGGGTTTTCAAACCACTCGTCCCAGCGCCGGGTCAGGGCTTTTGCGCCCTTTTCCATCGCGTCCTGGTGCGGCTGCGACGCCTCAACGCTGTTCAGCGCGCGCTCGGCCGCCTGAGCGGTCATCTGCACCACATAGTCCAGACGGTCGCGTGCGTCAGGAATGGCTTCCGCCGCTTCGGCGATAGCCTGGTCCAGCCCCAGCTCGCGCAGGCTGTCGCGCAGCATGCGCGTCAGGCTGCCGATGCGGGCAATGATGTCGCTCGGCGAATGTTCTTCAACGGGTTTCATAGCAGGTTGCATCATAACCAACTCCTCACATGCCGAGTTTCTCGAAGATCTTGCCGAGCTTCTCTTCCAGAGTCGCCGCGGTGAATGGCTTCACCACGTAGCCGCTTGCGCCCGCCTGTGCGGCGGCGATGATGTTCTCTTTCTTCGCTTCTGCGGTCACCATCAGTACCGGCATAGAGGCCATGCCCGCATCGGCGCGAATGGTTTTCAGCAGCTCCAGTCCGTCCATGTTCGGCATGTTCCAGTCAGAAATCACAAAACCAAACCCGCCAGCCTGCAGCTTGTTCAGCGCATCCACGCCGTCTTCTGCTTCTTCAACGTTGTTGAAGCCCAGCTCTTTGAGCAGGTTGCGCACAATGCGTCGCATGGTGGAAAAGTCATCCACAACCAAAAACTTAAGCTCTTTATCCGCCATAAAATAATACTCCTGAGTCAAATACGTATTGCCTGTCCGGCACTGATTTTCGCCAGCATCTGCTGGCTTACCTGGCTAAGATCGACCACTTCGCTCACGCCACCCATGTTGATGGCCTCGCGCGGCATGCCGAACACCACACAACTTGCTTCATTCTGCGCAATCGTCCAGGCGCCAGCCTGGTGCATCGCAAGCATTCCGGCGGCGCCGTCGTTGCCCATCCCCGTCAGGATCGCTCCCACGGCGTTGCGCCCCGCATGTTTCGCCACCGAATGAAACAGCACATCCACCGACGGACGGTGCCGGTTAACCGGCGGCCCGTCATGAATTTTGATTTGATAGTTCGCCCCGCTGCGCGCCAGCTCCATATGCTTGTCCCCCGGCGCGATATACGCATGTCCCGGCAGCACGCGCTCGCCGTCCTCCGCCTCCTTCACGCTAATCTGGCACAGCTTGTTAAGGCGCTCCGCGAACGAGCGGGTGAAGCCTGGCGGCATATGTTGCGTAATCAGGATACCCGGGCTTGAGAGCGGCAATGGCTGGAGTACATGGCGAATTGCCTCTGTTCCTCCGGTTGACGCGCCAATCACCAGCAGTTTTTCCGAGCTGAGCAGCGGCCCCGCCTTCAGCGCTGCCGGAGCCGCCATCGGTTTGTGCGCGGCGAGCTTCGCCCGGGACGCGGTGCGGATCTTCTCGGCGATCGTTTCGCTGTACGCCAGCATGCCCTCGCGAATGCCGAGCTGCGGCTTGGTGACGAAGTCCACCGCCCCCAGCTCCAGCGCGCGCAGGGTAATTTCCGAGCCCTTCCCGGTCAGGGAGGAGACCATCACCACCGGCATCGGGCGCAGGCGCATTAATTTTTCCAGAAAATCGATGCCATCCATGCGCGGCATTTCGACATCCAGCGTCAGCACGTCGGGGTTATATTTTTTGATTAAATCCCGCGCGACCAGCGGATCCGGCGCGGTGGCCACCATCTCCATATCGCTGTGGCTATTGATGATTTCGGTCATGATCTGGCGCATCAGCGCCGAATCATCGACTGACAATACCCTGATTTTACTCATGCTTTTTCCTTACTCAGCGCATATACCGTTTGCCCACGCAGGCTAAACTCACGCACGAGGTTGCTGAAGTTTTCCGAGTGCCCGGCAAACAGTAAACCGTCAGGCTTGAGCAACGGAACAAAGCGACGCAAAATGTCCTGCTGCGTCGTTTTATCAAAATAAATCATCACGTTACGGCAAAAAATGGCGTCAAAAGGCCCCGGAACGTTGTACTGCTTATCCAGTAAATTAACGGGGGCAAATTCCACGCAGTTCGCCAGCTCCTGGCGTACGCGCACCAGGCCTTCGTGCGGGCCGGTGCCGCGCATGAAGTAACGCTGCAGCTGCTGAGGAGAGAGCGTTTTCAGCTCATCCTGGCGATAAACGCCGTTGCGCGCTTTTTCCAGCACTTCGGTGTCGATATCGCTGGCGTACACTTTCCAGCGGCCCGGCGCCATGCCCAGGGTGTCTGCCAGGGTGATGGCCAGCGAGTACGGCTCCTCGCCGGTAGAAGCCGCAGCGCTCCAGACGCGATACTCTCCGCTACGGCGACGGGCGTGCTCCGCCAGCACCGGGAAGTGATGCGCTTCGCGGAAAAACGCGGTCAGGTTGGTGGTCAACGAGTTGATAAATGCCTGCCATTCGGCGCTGTTCTGGTTCGCTTCGAGCATGCTCAGATAGCGGCCAAAATCGTCCAGCCCCAGCGTGCGCAGGCGCCGCACCAGCCGGTTATAGACCATGTCTCGCTTATGGTCCGCAAGCACGATCCCCGCACGCTGGTAGATTAACTGACATATCCGACGAAAATGCGCGTCGGACAGCGCGAGGCGCTGTGTCATCTGCAACAGTAATGACGTTTGCCCTGAGGGCATGGGTGATGTCATAGCGCCTTCTTAATCACATTCAGGATACAACGGGCACGGCCTGTGGCCGTCCGACTTCGGTTACTGCTTCAACGTGCTCTTTCAGATTAAATATGGCGACCAGCCCGGTAAGGTGGTCAGCCTGGTTTGCCAGCTGTTCGGTTGCCGCCGCCGCCTCTTCCACCAGCGAGGCGTTCTGCTGCGTTACCTGATCCATCTGGGTCACGGCCTGCGCCACCTGTTCAATGCCGCGGCGTTGCTCATCGGACGCCGAGGCGATTTCCCCCATAATGTCGTTAACCCGCGTCACGGAGGTGACAATCTCGTGCATGGTCTGCGCTGCCGTATCCACCAGGGCCGAGCCCTGCTGGACGCGGGAGACCGACTCTTCAATCAGCCCTTTTATCTCTTTAGCCGCGTTGGCGCTGCGGCTGGCAAGGTTACGGACTTCCCCTGCGACCACCGCGAACCCGCGCCCCTGCTCGCCGGCGCGCGCCGCCTCCACCGCGGCGTTCAGCGCCAGAATGTTGGTCTGGAACGCGATACCGTCGATAACGCTGATAATGTCGCCAATCTTCTGCGAGCTGGCGGCGATGTCCTGCATGGTGCTGGCGACGTGAGAAGCCTGATCGCCTCCGCGCTTCGCCGTCATCGCCGCCTGTTTCGACAGATCGGACGCCTGGCGCGCGTTATCGGCGTTCTGGCTTACCGTCGCGGTTAGCTGCTCCATGCTGGCCGCCGTCTGCGCCAGCGAAGCCGCCTGCTGCTCGGTGCGGGACGACAGATCGTTATTGCCCGCCGCAATCTCTGAGATCCCGGTGTGCATGGCGTGGCTGCCCTGCCGCACGTCGCTTACCGTTTCCCGCAGCGAGCCCTGCATGGCCTTGAGGCTGGCAAAGATCGCGGATATCTCATTTTTCCCGTACACGGCAACCGGACGCGCCAGGTTGCCGCCCGCAATGCTGTCGAAGTGGCTGCTGACGACCGCCAGCGGCTGCACGATCGTCCTGCGCGCCCACCACAGCGAGCCGCCGGTTAACAGCGCCGCCAGGACAACCATGGTCAGGAAAATCACCCCCGACGTACGGTAGCTGGTCCGGCTGTCCGCGCCGGCACGCGCGACAAACTGGTTAATGTCCTGCTGCCACGCGTTGAAGCTGCCGTCGAACGCCGCCTGCGAGTCCTGCACCGGCGCGGTCAGGAAGTCAGAAAGCTGGTTGTTCTCCAGCCACGTTGCCTGATGTTCCAGATCGCCGTACCAGGCATCAAAGTTCTTCTTCATGGCGCCCTTCAGCGCTTTCTCTTTTTCACTTACGGCTTCCTGCGCCGTAAATGCCTTAAACTGCGCGTCGGCCTGCTTTAGGCTGCTTCGCGCAATCGCCATCAGCGCCTTAATATCATCCGGCGGATAGCTCAGCGCGGTTAACGTCCCGGCTTTGTTCAGCGCGGTGCTTGCCTGCAACAGCACGGCACGCGTTTGTGCCAGCGCGGAGCGCTGCTGATTACTCGTCTCAACTTCCTGCAAATTCTGATAGCCATCGCGAAACGCCCAGAAAGACAACCCGTTACTGCCAACCTGCAACACCCCACACAGGATCAGAATCAAAAACAGTGTGGTCGAGATACGAATACGATTTAACATCCACGCTCCCATCAAGCGGCAAGCGGCCGCGGTTTAACTGTCAGTCAAAATGTTTCCCAGTTTTCATCTTGTCCGGTCACCGCTGCGCGCGGGCGTGTCGCCGCGGGCGCCGGGGCTGCGTCGTCGTACCCGGTACGCGCGCTGACCGTATTTGTCATTGTTGAAGTAAGACGGAACGCCGAGACGGCCATTTTCAGGCGGCTCGCCTGGTCCTCCAGCGCGGCAGCCGCGGCGGCGGACTCCTGCACCAGCGCGGCGTTTTGCTGCGTCACACGATCCATTTCCGATACCGCCAGGGCGACCTGGTCAATACCGCGACTCTGCTCGTCCGATGCAGAGGCGATTTCACCCATGATGTCCGTCACGCGAGTCACGGCATTCACGATGTCATTCATGGTTTCACCCGCGCTTTCCACCAGCACCGAGCCGGTATCCACGCGTGAAACAGAGTCTTCAATGAGGGCTTTGATCTCTTTCGCCGCATTGGCGCTGCGGCTGGCGAGGTTACGCACTTCACCGGCGACGACCGCAAACCCGCGCCCCTGCTCGCCCGCACGCGCGGCTTCCACGGCGGCGTTCAGCGCGAGAATGTTGGTCTGGAAGGCGATACCGTCGATAACGCTGATGATGTCGGCAATTTTCTTCGAGCTGTCGGCAATGTCGTGCATGGTTTTCACCACGCCGTCGACGACCCGCCCGCCGCGCTGGGCGGTGTCGGAGGCGCTTTCCGCGAGCTGAGACGCCTGGCGGGCGTTGTCGGCGTTTTGCTTCACGGTTGCCGTGAGCTGCTCCATGCTGGCCGCCGTCTCTTCAAGGGCCGACGCCTGCTGTTCGGTACGGGATGAGAGATCGTTGTTGCCCATCGCAATTTCGCTGGTACCGGTATAAATGGCATCCGCCCCCTCACGCACGTTCGCGACGGTCTCAATCAGCGAACGCTGCATGCAATCGACGCTGGTTGCCAGCTCGGTGATCTCGTTGCGCCCGGAAATAACCAGCGTTTTCGTCAGGTCGCCGCGACCAATCTCGCGGATATGGGCAATGACGCGGCCAAGCGGGTTCAGAAGGATATGGCGAATGCCGTACCATACGGACATCAGCACGATGACCAGCGCGAGGGCGAGAACCGCCATCTGCCATTTCGCAAAGCGGTAATCGTTCTGGCTCTGCGTAAACGCGGAGTGATAAAGCTCGCCGCTGGCCTTAGCGTACTCCCCGAGCGCCGCGCCGAGGGCGTTCTGCATTCCCTGGGTCGGCTGGGCGAAATAGGCCTCCATGTTGCCGTTCTCCAGGAACTGCACCAGCTCCGTCAGGCCAGCGAAGTAGGCCTGATATTTTTCATCTATGTTTGCGCTCGCCTGCGCCATTGCTGGCTGAGGGGCGATTTTTTTGAAGGCGTCGTAGTGTTTTGCCGCGTCGGCCAGCGTCGCGCGCGCGTTCTTCAGCAGTTCCATTTTCGCGCTGCTCTGCTGGTTGCCGGGATCCATCATCATGCGGGCGGACGAGCGGCTCAGGTTGATACGCGTCTGCAGCATCAGATCCCAGGTCGTGGTCAGCTCGCTCTGCTGCATGCGCACATCGTTCGAGGCCGCGAAGCTGTCCTGGTTTTGTTTTAACGACGAGAAAAAGAGGCCGCCGGAAATAAGCTGAAGAAGTGCGAAAATGACCAGCACCAACATAAGCATTGTGACAACGCGGATACGGTTCAACATACAACACCTTCTCATAGATTTATTAACGGTGTTATCGGCACAGGCCACGGGAACTTTACATTTGCGAAAGGGAAAAGCGCGGGGAGTCAGAACGCAACGTCAACGATCAGCGTGTCGGTGTAGGTACCTGCCGGCGGCGTGGCCTGATTGGTCAGGACCTTAGCGGTGTAGTTGTAGGTGCGTAAAAGCCCGTCGGTGCTGACCTGGGAGGAGCTGGCGCTGGCCCAGCGCTCGCTGCCGCTGCCGCCCCAGCGGTTGCCCGACGCCTCTTTAAAGATGTCGTAGCTCATAAAGTTACTGCCGCTGACCATACGGCGAACGTTGTTCAGGGCGTTGGCACCATTGTTTATGCCTATGGTGTAGGTGCTGCCCTTGGTGCAGGTGACGGCAACGGACTGTGAGACGGTGGGAAAGTTTTGCACCAGCGGCGCGCTGTTGAAGTTGACGTCCGGCGTGCTCATGGTGCTGCAATCGTTGGTCACGTTCATGTTGAGGAGAATGGAGGTAGTCGCCGTGCCGGTTTGCGGCGTCAGGCATAGTCCGGCTGCGCCAACGGCACAGACGTTGTAACTGATGCTGAACGTTAACAACACCTGGTACGGCCCGGCCGTGACGTTTTGCCCCGGCACGGTACGGAAATAAAGCGGAATATTGTAGCGCCGTGACCCCAGCAGCCCGAGCAGCGTGTTGCCGCTCCAGCTATAGGTTTTACTGATTTGCACTTCACTGTTTGCGCCGCAGCCTGAGGCACCGCACAGGCGCGCAGGGATAACGTCAGCGATGGCCGCGTTGTCGGTACGTTTCATGGTGGCGCGGCTGTTGGCGGCTATCGACGCCGAGGTGTAGGTTAGCGTCACCGAGTCGTTGGTGAGCAGGTTGAGGACCGTATCGCAGGCCACCACCAGCGTGCCGGTGGTTTGCACCTCCCCCGTACCGCTAAGGGCGAACGAGGTGACGCTGCCAAACGCGGCATTCACCGTACTGACGGTGCAGGCCGCCCAGCTGCCGCCGGAGAACAGCAGCAGGAGCGCGATAAGAAGGCGCTTCACGGCGCCTCCCGGCAGGTCAGCGGACCGAAGGTTTGCAGCTTATGCCCGGGGTTTTCGCCCACGGTCAGCGTGGCGGTACAGCGTTTGCCGTCCGGCGTGGTGACCTCCAGCGGGTTCACGTCGTTCAGGTTTTCCAGCCAGGCGATGCCGTCATAGCCAACCACCGCATTGCTGCGGGAAGCGCGCCTGACCTGGCTTCCCACCGGAACGGCATTCCCCTGCGCATCGTGAAGGATCACGCTGGCGACGCGCTCCTGCTCCATCGGGAAATCCACCAGATAGCCGTTGTGGCGGCGAATCGCCACCCGCCTCTCGGTCTCTTTCAGCCGGGTATCCGCCGGCAGGTTCAGGGTATCGATGCGGTAGCTCGCCGGATAATAGGCTGACACGCCGCTGACCAGCAGATAGCCTTTGCTATTGGTCTTGCCGACCGGCTGGTTTTCGTAGCTGACGGGCACGTCCGGGTGACCGTCGGTGCTAATCACCACAAACGCGTCGTTGATTTTATTCGCCGCAAACAGCTCACCGTCCATCAGCACGATGGAGCCCATCGCCTCGCCCCACCACGTCATCATGCCCTGCTCGCCGTAGCCGCCCCCCTGAAGCTCAACGTTATTGTTGCGCCAGCCGAGCGTGGCCTGCTGGTAGTTGCTTGAGCGCGACTGGTTGGCCCAGGCCATATTCCAGCTAAAGCCGCCGTCCGAAGGCATCGAGTGGTTATAGTTGACGCGCTGGGTGCTGCCCGCGTCCGGGGTATTTTCAAAGGTGACGGCAGCGCTGTCCCGTTCGCCCAGCGGCACCTGAAGCGACAGCGCGACCGTCCAGTCGCCCCGCTGCTGGTCGCGGCTGGCGGCCAGATAAATACTGCTTGAGCCCCACAGGTTTCGGCTCCAGGAGAGGTTGAGCAGCTCGGTTTTCTGGCTGTCAAAATTCTCCACGCCGATCCACGCCGCGCCGATATTGCCGTAATCCCCGAGGTTAAAGGTCAGGGAGTACTGGTCGGTATTGCGGCTCAGGCTCGCGACGGGGTTATCATATTCATCATAAACGGTGGGCCGATCGTAAAGAGCAAGGTTGCCGAAGCCGCGGTCGCGCCGGGTATGCTGGGTTGCCACGCTAAACTCGCTGGTGCTGTACTGATAGCCCCAGTTCATCTGCCCCCCCTCGTCGCCGCGCATCCGGCTTTGGGTGTAAGAGGTATTGACCACCCCAAATCGCCCGAGCTTCACCACCGTGCCCGCACCGACGAGCGCCAGCGACTCCGCCCCCTCCGCATGGCCTTCCAGCGTCAGCCAGTCCGTAACCCCGTAGCGATACGATCCGCTGCCCGCCGCCGGGCCATAATCGAAGTTCTCGATGCCGTAGTTGCGCCGCAGGCTACCCAGCGTCACTGCACCGTCGCTCAGCCCCTGCTTCAGCACATCGCTGCTGACGTAAAACGGCAGCGTGGTGCTCACCTGCCGCCCCAGCGCGTCGGTGGTGACCAGTACCGCATCCCCCGCGCCGTTAATATAGGGCAGATTGGTCAGGGTAAATGGCCCCGGCTGAAGACGGGTGGAGCCGGAACGGTAGCCGTTGATAAACAGATCGACCGAGGTAGGCACCGCCGCCTCACCGGAAAATTCCGGAAGCGGCCAGGTCACCAGATCCGGGCGCAGGGAGAAGTCGCGCCCGTAGCTGATCCCGCCCATGCGCACGCTGCTGCTCCAGCTCAGCGCATCGCTGATGACGTCCCCGACGGTCCAGGTGGTGGCATCGTCCTCGTTGGTGATGAGCAGGGTTGAGTCGTAGCGCACGTACCCCTCCTGCTGCCCGCTGCTTCCGGCGAAATTCTGTCGCGCGTACCCTGTCGAAGAAAACGAATAGTCTTCGTTGAAATAGCGGAACTCATGCCACACCGACGCCTGGCCGCCCGTGTGCTCGGTATGGTTGGTATAAACGTCGTAGTTGAGCAGCGCGCCCCGGCCATAATGCGGCTTGCTTTGCGCGCTCTGACCGTTAAACGAGGTGACCCGCGCCGCTACCCACTCCCGGGGGACCGTCAGCAGCAGCCGCTGGGCGCTGCTGTCATACTCCACGCGCACCGATGAAAGCGTTGAAAGGTTCACCTCTCCGGCAGGCACGTGCTCCGGCGGCAGCCCGGCGCGAAGCAAATCCGCCCCCGAAATAAACCAGGCTCCCCCGCGCTGCGTCACGGGCACGACCTGGCCCGTGTCATAGTGGTTCAGCACCAGTGCGAGCTGGAATACGGCTTCACCGTTCATCGACCACGCGTCCGGCGGCGGCGGTAAACTGTCGTCACCGCCTTCGGCCCACGAGCTGGTACTGACGCAAAGCAGGATCATCATTGCCGGTTTCAGCTGTCGGGGGTCGATTGCCATTGCGTATCCCTGGCATTGATTTGCGCGCTCATCCGGTTCGGCTGGTAAATACCTGCCGGAAGCGGCCAGCTTCGGGTGCTGCCCGGCAGCACATAGCCCAGCAGCCCCTCGGCAACCGTGCGTTTTTGCCCGCCCTGCTCAACCGCAACCTGACTAAGCCTGACGTGAACGTCCCCCTGATTGCGCACCTGCAGCGCGGGTTTACCCTGCTCCTGAATGACCCGCCAGCTCAGGTTGCCGGGGTTTACCAGCGCATGATGCGCTCCTTCGTTGATGGTAGGGATCCCCTGACCGTAGACGAATAAAGGAATGGAGTAGCGCATTTGCAGCTTGAGGCCCATGGACGGTTCGGCTTTGGCATCCGGCTGGGGCAGTTCATCCACGATAATGCGGTAGGCTTGCTCGACGCCCGCCGGGATCGTCCCCTGCCTGATCAGGCGAATCAGCTGTTTATTGCCCCTGCCGATGGTCACGATTGGCGGGCTGGCGACCACGTCCTGCTGCGCCGTATAGCGCTCATACCCGCCCTCCTGCTTCCAGCGCACAATGCGCACCTGCATTGTCGTGGCGCTGTTTCCCTGATTCTGGATCCACAGCTCCGTTGCTTTGGCGTCTGCCGAAAGCCACGGATCGATGGGCCACAGGAGAATGGTTGCCGCTGCCCGCGCCTGACCCGCCGCGAGGGCCGTCGTCCCCAGCAGCCCCGCCAGGCATAACCGCCTGAAAAATGGCTTCATCAATGCTCTCCCTTTCCTACCATGACAAGGTCACGGTGAGTTGATCTGAATAAGTTCCCGGCAGGCTGAACCCCGTCAGGAGCGCGACGCCAAATAAAGGCAGCGCGATGTTATTGCTGTTGGTATAGGTAACGGGTATGGCCTGGTTAACCCCTATTTCACTGTTTGCGGCCAGCGAGCTGCTGCTGTAGAGGCGGTATCCGACCACCTCTGTCCCGCCTGAACGGGTCATCCGCCGCACCGAGCTGTAGTTCTGCCCGCCGTTAATGCTCATGCTCAGCGCCACGCCCGGCGTACAGGCGATGGACAACGCACCGTCGGCGACAAAGCTGGTGCTCACCGGCGTGTTTTTCACGCCGCTGTGGGTCCCGAAGTCAAGCGTCCCGAAGCGCCCGCCCGTGCCGGTGCTCACCGAGCAGCCCGGTACAACCGTCGCGCTCACCCTAAATGACTGGGTGGTCACCGCCCCGGCGCTGGGGATCATCATCAACCCGGCGACCAGGGCTAAAAAAGGGTGCACGACGCCCTCTGCGCGCTCGCGCAGACGTGAACACAACGCCTTCATGGCTGAACTAGTAGGTTACGCTGACGTTAATCGTGTCGGTGTAGGTTCCCGGTACGACCGTCACGCTGTTGCCGCCGCCCGTTATGCGTGCGTAGAGGGTGTAGCTATCCACCCCACCCGCCGTAGAGGCGACCGGCAGCGCGGCGTTATTTGCCACCACGTTGTTGTAACCGCTATCGCTGAACAGGCTGTAGGCTACGCCCTGAGCCGCGTTAGCGGTGTTGATCAAATAGCGGCCCGGCGTACCCGGGGTGCCGACAACGGTACCGGGCGCGGTGGCGTTGGTGTTGCCGGTAATCGCTACCGTATAGCTGGCGGTGGTGCATTGAATGGTAAAGGTGTTACCTCCGCTGGCGCCGGTCAGCTGCGTTGTCAGCGTGGAGAAGGTAGCCGGATGGGTCCCAAAATCGAGTGTCCCGAAGTTAATGCCGTTTTGCGTTGGCGAGCCGTTGATTAAGCAACCGTTAGTCAGCGTGAGCGTCGCACCGATAGTGCCGCTACTGGTGACCGCCAGGGCCTGGCCGACGGTCGTCGCCGCCAGCAGCGTGCCCGCGCAGATAACAAGAAGTTTTCTTTTCATTTACCGCCCTCCGGGAGAAATTTTGGTTCGCTTGCCATATTTTATTCATACTGTTCAGTATGTTAGCCCCGCTTAAACATCCCTCGCCGCGGTTACAGAGAATTTAGTTTATGGATACTGCTTCAACCACTTTCGCCGCTCTGACGGCAATACGCCCCGAATTAACAGACTATTAACAAATATTACAAAGAGTTAGGAAAATAAAACGGGCATTATTCTTGCTTACCCCGAGGATATATCGCTTAAAGTGTGATCTCGATCACGATATATCGGCGATGTGAAAACAACTAATTCGATAAAAATTAAAAACAAGTTGTATGTGACGCAGCTTTACTTCAATTTATGCCCTGAATATTTTCCTGTGCTTAAATAAAAAATTTGCATGTGTTGGCACAGGAGCTCTTTTAGTGCATAGAGGATCTTTTTGTGGCAAGTGCAAATAAACTCACGCTCTTCATCGTGATTTTCATGCTGGCGGGTATTCTTTCAGGCGCGGCGATCCACGAGTATGCTTCGCCCGACGCGATTCAGGCCTGGTCGGAGAACATTACGCTGCTGACCGACATTTTCCTGCGGCTGATTAAAATGGTGATTGCCCCGCTGGTGTTCAGCACCCTGACGGTGGGCATTATGAAGCTGGGTGAAACGTCGACTATTGGACGCGTGGGCGGCAAGGCGATGGTGTGGTTTATCAGCTCATCCGTGCTGTCGATCCTGGTGGGGCTGTTTATTGTTACCCTGGAACAACCCGGCAGCGGCCTGAACCTCAGTATTCCGGCAGAGACGGTTGATACCGGCCTGGCCGTTAGCGGCATGTCGCTGAAGGCCTTCGTGTCGCACACGATCCCCACCAGCATTGCGGGCGCGATGGCGAACAATGAGATCCTGCAAATTGTGGTCTTCTCGATGTTCTTCGGCATCGGCGGCGCGTCATTAGGCCAAAAATTCAACGCTCCGCTGGTTGCGGCGCTGGACGTGGTATCGCACATTATGCTGAAGGTGACGGGCTACGTGATGTACGTTGCGCCGCTGGCCATTTTCGCGGCGATTTCGTCCGTCATTGCTACCCAGGGTCTGGGCATTCTGCTGAACTATGCCTCCTTTATCGGCGGTTACTACGTGGCGATCCTCCTGACCTGTATGGTGCTGCTGGCGGTGGGCTACATGGTGCTGAAGAAAAACATTTTCCGCCTGGTGACCATGCTGAAAGATCCGGTGCTGGTTGCGTTTACCACCAGCAGCTCCGAAGCGGCGTATCCTAAAACGCTGGAACAGCTGGAACGCTTTGGCTGCTCACGAAATATCGCCTCTTTTGTCCTGCCCATCGGCTACTCGTTTAACCTGGTTGGCTCTATGGTGTACTGCTCGTTCGCCTCCATGTTTATTGCCCAGGCGTACAATATTCACCTCAGCTTTACCGAGGTCACGGTGCTGATGTTAACCCTGATGCTGGCGTCAAAGGGAATCGCGGGCGTACCGCGCTCGTCGCTGGTGGTGCTGGCGGCAACGATTCCGAGCTTTAATATTCCGGTGGCCGGGATCCTGCTGCTGATGGGGATCGACCATTTCCTGGATATGGGGCGTTCGGCTATCAACGTGCTGGGGAACGGCATTGCGACGGCGATGCTGTCGCAGAATGAAGGCGCTCGCGAGGCGCAAGCGGAGCTGGTGGAGCAGGAAGCGTAAGGGTGTAAAAAAAGGTGAGGCCTGTTGCCCTCACCCCATCCCTCTCCCACGGGAGAGGATGCAAACGCTAAAAACGGCAACCGGGTTGCCGTTTTGCGTTTACCTATGCCACGTGATTGGCCGCGATATCCAGCAGCGCCATCTCTTCGCTGTTCAGCAGCTTCTCAATATTCACCAGAATCAGCATACGCTCGCCGAGCGCGCCCAGCCCCGTCAGGTATTCCGTTGACAGCGTGACCGCAAACTCCGGCGCGGGACGGATCTGGTCGGCAGTGAGCGACAGCACGTCAGACACGCCATCCACCACGATGCCCACCACGCGCTGCCCGAGATTCAGGACAATCACCACCGTGTTGTCGTTGTACTCCACATCGCCCTGGCTGAACTTCACGCGCAGGTCCACGATTGGCACAATCACGCCGCGCAGGTTGGTCACACCCTTGATGAACGCAGGCGTGTTGGCAATGCGCGTTACCTGATCGTATCCGCGAATTTCCTGCACTTTCAGGATGTCGATACCGTACTCTTCGTCACCTAAAGTGAAAACCAGGAATTCCTGCCCAGATGGCTCGCCCGCCAGTTTCGTTACGTTACTCATACCGGTCATGTTATTACCTTCTACTTAATCAGGCGGCTGTGTACGCCACACGTTGTTCACGATTTAATCCCTGAAGTGCCGATACATCGACGATCAGCGCGACGCTACCATCCCCCAGAATGGTGGCAGCGGAGATCCCCGGCACTTTGCGGTAGTTACTTTCCAGGTTCTTCACCACCACCTGATGCTGGCCAATCAGCTGATCGACCAGCAGCGCATAGCGGCGTCCGGCGCTTTGCAGGATCACAACGATTCCCTGCGTGGCCTCGGTTTTGGCACCGTCCACTTCGAACACTTTCCACAGCTCCACCAGCGGCAGGTACTCGCCGCGGACTTCGAGGACACGCTCGCCGCCCGCCAGCGGATGCAGATCTTCTTCGCGCGGCTGGAGTGATTCCATCACCGCGTTCAGCGGCAGAATAAACACCTCGTCCGCCACCTTGACGGACATTCCGTCCAGGATGGCCAGCGTCAGCGGCAGCAGGATACGGATAGTTGTGCCCGCGCCCTGTTTAGACTGGATCTCAACGTGGCCGCCCATCTCCTGAATGTTACGTTTCACCACGTCCATGCCCACGCCACGGCCGGAGACGTCGGTGACCTGCTCCGCGGTTGAGAAACCCGGCGCAAAAATCAGCATGCCCACTTCTTCATCGGTCATGTTTTCGTTAACGGCCATGCCCTGCGAAACGGCTTTCGCCAGAATGCGCTCGCGGTTCAGCCCCGCGCCGTCGTCAGTCACTTCAATGCAGATGTTGCCGCCCTGGTGTTCCGCTGACAGGATCAGGTTTCCAACCGGCGACTTCCCGGCCGCCACGCGGTTTTCAGGCAGCTCGATGCCGTGGTCGAGGCTGTTACGCACCAGGTGCGTTAACGGGTCAATAATGCGCTCGATCAGGCTCTTGTCCAGCTCGGTGGAGCTGCCCATCAGCGTCAGCTCGATCTGCTTGTTGAGCTTGCCCGCCAGGTCGCGAACCAGACGCGGGAAGCGGCTGAAGACGTATTCCATCGGCATCATGCGGATGGACATCACCGACTCCTGCAAATCGCGGGCGTTACGTTGTAACTGCCCCATGCTGGTGATGAGATCGCCGTGAGTAACCGGGTCCAGCTCGTTGGAGCGCTGGGCCAGCATCGACTGAGTGATCACCAGTTCGCCCACCAGGTTGATCAGCTGATCCACCTTCTCTACCGCCACGCGAATGCTGGTGGACTCGCTGGAGCGCGCCGCCGGTTTTTCACCGCGCGCGGGCGCCGCCGTCTCTTTTGGTACCGCCTTCAGCGCCGGCGCGGCGGGCACCGCGGCAGGAACGTCCTCTACCGGCGCGGGGGCTTCAGCGGCCGCGTCTTCGGTTTCAAACGCGATTTGATCGGCTTCAATAACGAAGCACAGCACCGCCACGATATCGTCCTGACCAATACCGCCGTCGAGCGTCGCGGCCAGGCTGTCTTTGCCCTTCACCACGTTGCTTAACGTCGCCAGATTGCCCAGCTCGTCTTCCAGCAGGTTGACTTCGTTCTCTTTCAGGCGTGACAGCACAACCCGAAGCTTGCCAGCGGGTGCGGCAGGCGCAGCATCCGTCCCGGCAACCGCATCGACAACGCTCAGTTTTGCCGCAGGGACAACCGGCGCGGACGCCTCACCTTTGGCTTCCAGCGCTAGCTGACGAAGCGCATTGCAGATGTATTCAAAGCTGGCGGCATCAGGCTCTGCCGAACTTTTATAGGCGTCGAGCTGTTCCTGCATAATATCTTTCGTTTCCAAAAACAGGTTGATAATGTCGGTATTGAGCTGCATCTCACCGCGTCGGGCGTCATCAAGCAGGTTTTCCATTAAATGGGTTGTTTCCTGCAGGACGGTAAAACCAAAGGTACCGGCCCCGCCTTTGATGGAGTGCGCCGCACGGAAGATGGCATTAAGCTGCTCGGAATCCGGTGCCTCAGGCACCAGGTCCAGCAGGTGTTGCTCCATGTCAGCCAATAGTTCATCGGCTTCATCGAAAAATGTCTGGTAAAAATCGCTAATATCCATGCTCACGCTATCACCTCGGATTGGCTGGTGGCGATGTTGGAACGGCAGCCGAAGGGACGGCCCCAGGCTGTTTTAAATCGTCCAGTGACTCACTCTGACTTTCGGCGTTTTCATGCAGGATGGCCTGCTCCGCCTGCTGGTTCAGCACTAAAAGACTGATACGACGGTTGATGGCGTCATCCGGCCCGCGGTCGGTAACGCGCATGGTTGCCGCCATGCCGACCACGCGCAGTACCTTGCCATCATCAAGCCCACCCGCCACCAGCTCGCGACGCGAGGCGTTGGCGCGATCGGCAGAAAGCTCCCAGTTGCTGTATCCCTTTTCTCCCGAGGCGTACGGGAAATCGTCCGTGTGCCCGGACAGGCTGATGCGGTTAGGAATGCCGTTCAGCACCGGCGCAATGGCGCGCAGGATATCGCGCATGTAGGGCTCAACGTCGGCGCTGCCGGTTTTGAACATCGGCCGGTTCTGGCTGTCGATGATCTGAATACGCAGACCTTCCTGCACGAGGTCGATCTTCAGGTGCGGGCGCAGCGCGCGCAGTTTCGGATCGGCCTCAATCAGCTGATCCAGATCGCCGCGCAGTTTTTTCAGGCGCGCCTGCTCCATCCGTTTTTTCAGCTCGTCGATGTTGGGCTGCTTTTTGACTTCGCCCTGCTGCTGGGTGTAATCGTCACCGCCGCCGGGAATCGGGCTGTCGCTGTTCGAAATGCGCGGCCCGCCGCTCACCGCCGTTGCCAGCGGGGTTCGGAAATATTCCGCAATCTGGATAAGCTCTTTCGGGCTGGAGATGGAGATCAGCCACATCACCAGAAAGAAGGCCATCATAGCGGTCATAAAGTCGGCGTAGGCGATTTTCCAGGAGCCGTGAGAACCATGTCCGTGCCCCTTATGCTTGCGCTTTTTGACGATGACGATCGGATGGGACTGGTTTTTCATGCGTCCTCAGTTGTCGTCTGTTGGTTTGGGTTTTTCACCGCGCGCACGTGCTCTTCCAGCTCGATGAACGACGGACGTTCGCTGGAGTAGAGCGTCTTACGACCAAATTCGACGGCGATCGGTGGCGCATAGCCGTTGAGGTTAGAGAGCAGCGTAATCTTCACGCACTGCATCATTTTGGTGGTTTCGGCGCTCTTCTGGCGCAGAACGCTCGCCAGCGGGGAGATAAAACCGTAGGCCAGCAAAATACCGAGGAACGTCCCCACCATCGCGTGGGCGATCAGCGCGCCCAGCTCTGCCGCCGGGCGATCCGCCGAGGCCAGGGCATGCACCACGCCCATGACCGCCGCCACGATCCCGAAGGCCGGAAGCGAGTCGCCCACCAGCGCCAGGCTGTTTGCCGGCACTTCGGATTCACTCTCGTGGGTTTCGATCTCTTCATCCATCAGGGCTTCAATTTCGAAGGTGTTCATGTTGCCGCTGATGATCAGGCGCAGGTAATCCACGATAAAATCGAGCATCATCGCGTCGGCAAGAATGCGCGGGTAGCTGGCGAAAATTTCGCTCTCTTTCGGGTTTTCAATGTCCCGCTCAAGCGAGAACATCCCCTGCTGGCGCGACTTCGCCATCAGGCGATAGAGCAGCGCCAGCAGATCCATATACATGCTTTTGGTGTATTTTGAGCGACGAAACAGCAGCGGAATCGCCTTCAGCGTGCCCTTGATCGATTTACCGTTGTTACCAACGATAAAAGCCCCTACCCCTGCGCCGCCGATGATGACAAGTTCAGCCGGTTGATAGAGTGCTCCAAGGTGCCCGCCGGTCATCATGTAACCGCCGAAAACTGTACCGAGAACTACCAGGTAACCTAATAAGATAAGCACGACATCATCCTTCCGCTAGTGACTATGGCAGGACGTTCAGTTCGAGCGCGTTACCGGAACGCAGGGTAAAAAAAAGCAGCGGTAATCGCTTACCGCTGCTGGAATCTTGCCCACAGGTTCGGGTTAAACAGCGTGTTCGATCTGTTCATCCAGCAGTTGTGGAATAATATCGGCAGCATCCCGGGAAAGTTTACGTCTTTTTACGGCCCGGGACGGAGGCTGGCACAAACTACAGGCAAAGCTGCCCGCAGGCTGGTGCGCGTGGGTAATAAAATTGCCGTCGCAGCAGTTGCAGCGCGACAGTTGAAGCATTCCGCTTTCAACAAAACGCACCAGCGTCCATGCGCGGGTTAGCGCCAGCAGGGGCCCTTCTTCCTGCTGTGGGCATTGCTCAAGGTAAAGTTTGTAGGCTCTGATAACGGCATCAACGCCGCTGCATAAGCCCGTTTTAAGCAGGTACTGCCAGGCGTTACAGAACATGGAGGCATGAATGTTCTGTTCCCAGGTCATGAACCAGTCTGTCGAAAACGGCAGCATACCTTTCGGCGGCGGGCTTCCGCGTAATTCTTTGTACAGCTTGATCAGACGACCACGGCTCAGCTGCGTCTCGCTTTCCAGCATCTGTAAACGAGCACCCAGCGTAATGAGTTCCATCGCCAGCTGTATATCACGGGCTTCCTGAACAATGCTTTTTTCGCTCATTGTTAAGCCCTTTTCTTCCGGGCTACGTCATCAGGCTGGCTGATTTCGCTGAGCAGGCGGGTGGAGAGAAGAATACCGGTGTGGATCTGTTGCAGATCGTCCACGCGGGATTCCTGAGTCAGACGCGTAATGGTCTGCGGGTTATCAAAGCGGAACTGGCAAACCAGTTGATTAGTTTCAGCCAGCTTGACCATTTGCGGGAGCGTTAATCCACCCAGCATGGTTGCCATCTCTTCGGTAACACCCAGACGAAACATCGCTGATGCCTTATCCTGACTAATCAAACGCTGCGCGAGCAGTAAATACGACAAATTGATGTCATAAATATGTTTTAGCAACTCGGATGTATGCATTTTTCCCATCCCGAATAACCAACTATTATTTTTATGCGGTTAGACCGCACCCCGTGATGTCGCCGGGAAATCACCCGGTATAAAAAGAAAAGGCTAAATGCATAGTTGAATTAAGGTTTGTACGTCGTAAAGCGCGTGACCGGCTGACATGGCCCAAAAGTCGGTTACACATTTTATCTTTTCTTACAAATAACTAAGATTTTTCCTAATTCGACGCAAACTCTACTCGTCAGTTTTGACACATACAATGCAGCCCCCCCTGAAATTTAAAATAAATGTGATCCACGTCACATAATTTACGCGAATGTAACCTATAAATCCATCAGCACGACTTGTAATTTGTCTATTTTTCGAACAATCGAAGCTGATTTATATTCTTATTGATCGAATACCCATGCAGAGGAATGGCGGATCGGGCACGGAAATTGCCTGCCAGCGTAAACCCGCTGCCCTTTCGCCTTTTGGGTATACCCCTATAGAAAACAGGTGTAGTTTATTAAGTAAAAACAGTAGGTTATCGTCGATAAAAGGAAAGGTAGTTTCGGAGGGTAATTATCGCACCCGCGTTGAGTATCGATTAAGGCGATTTAACAGCACGGAAGGTTAAATGTGTGATTTGCGTTAAGTTGTTAATTATTTTCATTTAGGGCGGGGTTTTAGTTATTCTTCTTATAAGAATAATTAATGAATAATTATGATAAGCTTCACATTTCTGTCGTATGCCCCTCTTGCAGCAGCGCCAGATTCGCGGTAAAGCTGGGAAAACGCGTCATTCTGACATAAAGGAGTGTGTGATGAGTTACTCCCATCTTCTTGTTTCCGTTGCTGTTTCGCCTGAAAGCCACCACCTTGTCGCCCGCGCCGTTTCCATCGCCCGCCCGAACAATGCCCGCATCAGCCTGATCACGCTGGCCGCTGAACCTGAAATGTATAATCAGCTGGCTGCGCCGATGCTGGAAGATATTCGTGAGGTTCTTCAGGAGGAAACGCAGCAATTTCTGCGCGAGCTGGCAGAGAGGGCAAACTATCCCGTTCACCAGTCGGTAATCGCCACCGGGGAGTTAAGCGAACATATTCTCGCCATGTGCAGGAAGGAGAATATTGACCTGGTTATCTGCGGTAATCATAACCAGAGCTTTTTTTCCCGGGCGGCGTGTTCGGCAAAATCAATCGTTTCGTCAAGCCAGGTGGATGTGCTGCTGGTGCCTCTCGGGGGCAGTTAACGCCCCCGGAGAAAATCACGCCAGTTTAGGGAATGTCGCGATCTTTTTTTGCAGGTCACCTTCCTGACTTTGCGGCTGGATCGCGCGCAAATCGTCGATAAAACGCGCCTGCCAGCGGTTAATATCATTCTTCACGATGGTTTCCATCATTTCCGAATGACGTGAAATACGTTCCGCAAGCGGCATGGTTAACGCGCGGTTCAGCGCATTTGCCACGTCATCCCGATCGTACGGGTTTACAATCAGCGCCGAGGTTAACTCGTTCGCCGCGCCGGCAAATTGCGACAGCACCAGCACGCCCGGGTCAGCAGGATCTTGTGCTGCTACATACTCTTTTGCCACCAGGTTCATCCCGTCACGCAGCGGCGTAACCAGCCCGACGTCCGCATAACGGAACACCTTCATCAGGATCTTGCGCTCAAAATGCTGATTTAAATAGAAAAGTGGCGTCCAGCCAAGCTGCCCGTAGCGCCCGTTTATGCGCCCTGCTTCGGTCTCCAGCTGGTGACGAATATCCTGATAGGCCTGAACCTCTCCGCGCGACGTTGGGGCGATCTGGGTATAGCGAATTTTGCCGTGATGCTGCGGGTACTTATCCAGCAGGGTTTCGTAGGCGAGAAAACGCTCCGGCAGGCCTTTGGAATAATCCAGTCGTTCAACCGAAAAGATATTCTTAACGTGCTTAAGTTCATCCTTAAGCTGGGCAAGCTTCGGCGGCAGCGGGCCGGAGGCCTGCTCGGCAATTTCGTCAGGCTCAATGCCAATCGGGTAAACTTCGGTATGGAAGTTCCGTCCCCACGCCGTGTGGGATTTGCCCCCGTGCGTCACCAGCCGCGTTTTACCCGACACGCTGTCGAGGAAGGCCAGCCTGTCGTTTTCCGTCTGGAAGCCCAGCAGGTCGTAATCAGACAGCGCTTCCAGAATCTCATCATGCTGCGGCAGCGCGGTAAAGATCTCCGGCGTCGGGAACGGTATATGCAGGAAGAAGCCGATGCGGTTATTCACGCCACGCTTACGCAGCTCCCTTGCAAAAGGCAGCAGATGATAATCGTGGATCCATAAAATATCGTCTTCTTCGATAAGCGGCAGCAGTTTATCCGCCAGCAGCGCGTTGACGCGCATGTAGCCTTCATAGGACTCACGCTGGAACTTCACCAGATCCAGACGATAGTGAAACGCCGGCCACAGCACGGCGTTTGAAAACTCGGAATAGTATTCATCGTAGTCCTTCTCGCTCAGGGCGAAGGAGGCCCACGTAATATTGCCCCGTGACACCTTTTTTAGCGGTTTCTCATCATTGCTGATTTCCCCGCTCCAGCCAAACCAGAGGCCACCGGCGGCTTTCAGGGCACCTAATACCCCGACCGCCAGGCCACCCGCGCTGGCTTTTTTATCATCCGGCGGTGCGATGCGATTAGAGACGACGACTAAGCGACCCATAATGATTTCTCCCGTTGTTTTGCGCTATTTGTTGTTGTTGCTGGTTAGCGACGTCAGATATCCACTGCCAGACGCTGGCGACGTTTTCCAGACGCCATGCGGCAGTGGTTTCGCCAGGTCCAACCTTGACGGACATGCCGTCGGCCTGGTTTACCACCCCAAACCCGGCCTCGTCGGTCAGGTCATCCCCAAAAAATACCGGCGTGCGCCCCCTGAACGGCGGCTCCGCCATGAACGCCGCAATGGCAGCGCCTTTGTTAATCCCTGCTGGTTTAATCTCGACCACGCATTTACCCGGCTGAAGCGCCAGCTCCGGATGGGCGTCCGCCACGCTTCGCGCCACCGCAAAAATAGCCGCCTCATGATGGGGCGCCTGACGGTAGTGCAGCGCAAAGGCCATGCCTTTGGCTTCCAATTCAGTACCGGGAAGCATTTCCAGAGCCGAAGTGAGTTGCGCATGCAGCGCCTGAATCAGCGTATCGGGGAGTGAAACTATATGCAGTTGATCATGGATATCGCGGCGCTCCGCTCCGTGTACACCGGCCAGCGGAAAGTGATAAGGACTGGCGAGCACGTCCAGCTCGGCCATTGAGCGCCCTGAAATCAATGCCAGTGCCCCCTCGTTCAGTCGGGAGAGCTGCTGCAAATTCTCTAACACCGTATCCGGTACTACAACGTCATCGGGATGCGGTTCAATCCCGGCGAGCGTCCCGTCGAGGTCAAAAAAGAAAGCAAATTTTCCGGGCAGTACAGGCGGTGCGGTTAACAGGTCAGCCACCCTAATCCTCCTTACGGTTAGCAAAACAGCCATGTAAGTATAGACAGTGTGACGGCGCTCGCCATTTAGCAACCGGCCCGTCAGCGAAACTGGCGGGCCGGTCTGGGGGTCAACTATGGTTAATAGTTGAGCATTGCGGTGTTGAAAAAAGAATCAAACGGTACGCTTCGCTTTTTGCTTGTAACGGTCGAAGATCACCGCTGCCAGCAGGATCAGGCCGCGTACGACGTACTGAGAGAAAGGTGAAATATTAAGCAGGTTCATCGCGTTCTCCACGGTCCCCAGAATCAGGATACCCGCCACCACATATGAGATTTTTCCGATGCCTCCCTTGAGGGAAACGCCCCCCAAAACGCACGCAGAAATGACAATCAGCTCATATCCGATAGAGGTCATCGGCTGACCGCTGGTCATGCGGGACGCCAGAATAATCCCTGCCGCCGCCGATACCAGCCCGGAAAGCACGAAGATGATGATTTTGGTTCGCACGACCGGGACGCCCGCCAGGCGCGCCGCTTCCTCATTACCGCCAATCGCCAGGGTGTTACGGCCAAAGGTGGTGCGATTAAGCAGGAAACCGAACAGGATCAAACAGGCTACCGTCAGCCAGATTGGCGCCGGCAGGCCCAGCCAGTTGGCATAGCCCAACGTGAAGAAACGCTCGTCTTCAATCCCAACCGCCTTACCGTCGGAGATGATATAGGCCAGACCGCGCACGATCTGCATGGTTGCAAGCGTCGTGATCAGGGCGTTGATCTTCAGGCGCGCAATCACAAACCCGTTCACCAGGCCGCTCAGGACGCCGAGCATCAGCCCGGCAAATACGCCGATCCACAGGCTTTCGGTCATGTTGATGACCACGGCGGTGGTGACGCCGGCACAGGCAATTACCGAGGCGACCGACAGGTCAAAATCGCCGGAAGCCAGGCAGAACAGCATGCCGCAGGCCACCATGCCGGACATGGAGATCGCCAGCCCCAGCCCCTTCATATTAATGAACGTGGCGAAGTTCGGCACAAAAATTGCGCAGGCGACGAACAGGGCGGCAAAGACCACCAGCATGCCGTACTGGTCCCAGATGCGGCCAAAACTGAAAGCCGACTTCGGCGCTCCGGATGTAGTAACAGAGGACATCATTGACTCCTTACTCAGGCGACAGCCTGGCTAACTTTAGGCATGGCGAGACTCAACGCCTGTTGTTCATTCGCCTGTTCATGCAGCAATTCACCGGCAATTTCACCTTCGCGCATCACAACGATGCGGTCGGCGACGCCCAGCACCTCGGGCAGATCGCTTGAAGCGAACAGCACCGCCACGCCGCGTTTTGCCAGTTCATAGATGACGTTATAGATTTCGTGTTTGGCCCCCACGTCGATACCGCGCGTTGGCTCGTCCAGCAAAATGACCTTCATGTCTTCCGACAGCCAGCGGCCCAGAATGGCCTTCTGCTGGTTGCCGCCGGAGAGGTTCATGATCAGCTGTTCAGCGCCGGGGGTTTTGATGTTCAGCGAACGGATATGGTGCTCCGCGTTGCTCGCCTCCCAGCCGTCGTTAATCAGACATCCCGCGCGGATGAACTTGCGCCGGGCAGAGATGTTGATGTTGTCGCGCACCGAGTGCACCGGGATGATGCCCTCGGCCTTTCGATCCTCCGGACAGAGCATGATGCCCGCGTTAATAGCATGCGCGGGCTTCTGAATATCGACCTTTTGCCCGTCCACAAACACCTGCCCCTGGGTAATGCGCGTGCCGCCGAACAGCCCTTTCATCAGCTCGCTACGCCCTGCACCGACGAGACCAAACAGCCCGACGATTTCCCCGCTGCGAACCGTGAGCGAAATGGGCGTGCGCACTCCCGGCGCTTTGACGTTATCCAGACGCAGACGCTCCGGGCCGTACTCGCGCGGTTTCCAGTGGTAAATATCCCCCAGATCGCGTCCAACCATCGCCTGCACCAGCTGGTCATGATCGACCTGCTGCATATCGCTGAAGGTGCGCACGTAGCGGCCATCCTTAAATACGGTGATGGCATCGCTTAAGGCAAAAATCTCTTCCATACGGTGAGAGACATATAAGATGACGCGGCCTTCCCTGCGCAGCTCGCGGATCACGCGAAAGAGGTTTTCAATCTCGCGCGCGGAGAGCGAGCTGGTCGGCTCGTCGAAAGCGATGATCTTGGCGTTGCGCGCCAGCGCCTTGGCAATTTCCACCATCTGCCACTGGCCGATGGAGAGATACTTAAGGGGCGTTTGCGGATCGACATCCAGCCCGAGGTGTTTCAGCTGCAGGCCCGCTTCATAGTTCAGCAGCGAGCGGTTAACCACGCCGCTTTTGTGCGGAAGCTGGCCCAGATAGATGTTCTCCGCCACGGTCATCTCAGGAATAAGGTGCAGCTCCTGATAGATGATAGCGACCCCGGCGTTTAGCGCCGCCGTGGTGTCGGCAAAGGCCACCTCTTCGCCACGCAAGGCCAGCGTGCCGGTGGTGGGCGTGTAGTTGCCGCTGAGTATTTTTAACAGCGTGGATTTTCCCGCGCCGTTCTCCCCCATCAGGGCGTGAACCTGTCCGGCATAGCAGTCGAAGCTGATATCGGTCAGCGCGTTTACGCCGGGGAACGTTTTACCGATGCCGCGGAAAGAGAGGTACGGATCAGACTGTTGCATAACGACTCCGTGATTCCTGTAGTGTGTACGTCTGGCCCCTCACGGCGCGTAAGGGGCACAATCACAGCGTATTACTTACCGCCCAGTCCTTTTTTCGCCAGCTCCTCTTTGAAATTATCGCGGGTGATCAGCACCACGTCGGTCACTTCGGTGAATTTCGGCGGTTCAACCCCTTTGGTCACCCAGTTGTAGAGCATCTCGCTGGATTTATAGCCGTGTACGTCCGGGCTCGGCAGCAGAGAGCCGTAGAAGCCGGTCGCCTGCGCCTTGGAGAGTTCGCTCACCGCGTCAACGCCGTTGATGCCGATACCGATCACGTCCGGCGCCTTAAAGCCCTGACCTTCGGTTGCGCGCACGCCACCCAGCACGGTGTTGTCGTTCATGCCGACCACCAGCCAGTGCTTCACCTCAGGGTGCTGAACGAGCATGGAGTTCGCCGCATCAAAGGCGCCGGGGATATCGTTAGATTTGGTAGGCACTTTGTAGATCTGTTTTTCCGGGAAACCTGCGGCTTTCAGCGCGTCCATGGACCCGGTGGTACGACGACGCGCGGTATCCAGCTCGTCCGCGGTGATGGCCATGACGGCGGTCTCTTTTACATCCCAGCCGCGTTTCTGCATCTCTTTATAGAGCTCCTGGCCCTGACGCTCGCCGATTTTGGTTGCCGCCATCATTACCAGCGGTACGGTATCCATCGGCTTGCCTTTGGCATTCACGAACTGATCGTCCACGGCGATCACTTTCATATCGTAGCCGCGCGCTTTCGCGGCAATGGCGGAACCCAGTTTGGGATCCGGCGTACAGATAACGAAACCTTTCGCGCCGCTGGCCGCCAGGCTGTCGATGGCGTTCAGCGTTTTCTCACCGTCAGGCACGGCGATTTTTATCACCTCAAAACCTAAATCTTTCCCGGCCTTATCAGCAAATTTCCATTCGGTCTGGAACCACGGCTCTTCAGGCTGTTTGACCAGAAAACCGAGCTTTAAATTTTCAGCGATAGCGGATTGTGACATAACGGCAGCCAGGCCGATGGCCGCCAGCGCTTTAGTAAATTTGTGCATGGTAAACTCCAGCTTTAGCATTCTTTTCTGTAGGGAATAATGACGAACGTCTTATTTAATCGGACTTAAAACAAGGCATTAGCGCCTACCTCGTCATAAGCGTTAGTGCTGGTGATAGTTTTAGCGGGAAATTAATCATCCATAAGAGAGCGCCATCACACCGCAGAATTACAGTAATTGCGTACATAAATTCAGCGGAAAATGACATAAAAATGGGCAGAATTGTCCTACAAATAGCAGGGGATTAAGCAGAATAATCCATAAGGTCAGCTAAGGAGTCCCTGTTAACCGGACGCGCGGGCGCCCGGTGGGACGTTTACCAGGGGTAATAGATGTGTTTGGCATGCTCGCGGACGGGAGCGTCGTCTCCCAACAAACGCGCGGAAAGGGCCAGCGCAAAGTCAAAAGCGTGGCCAAGGCCTTTGCCGCTGATCAGGTTGCCGTCCTCCACGACCGGGGCATCCACGTATTCTCCGTCCCGTACGGTTTGCCATAAGTCACCGGAACAGACGTAGCGCCGCCCCTTCAGTAACCCGTTGCCGCCCAGGACTCGCGCCGCCGCGGAGCAGATTGGGCAGATCAGCCTGCCGCTCTCGTCATGCGCGGCAACAAAGCGGATAACGTCGCGGTCGGCCGCAAGATTCATGCTCCCCTGCGGACCGCCGGGTAACACCACCGCGTCATACAGCGTGTCGATGCGCTCCGCTAGCGTACCGTCTGCGACCATGGGAATGTTGTGATAGCTCACCACCGCCCGCGACGCCGCGCAGGCCAGCGTTTCTACCTCAATCTGCAGGCGACGCAGAATATCAATGGTGATAATTGCCTCTGCCTCTTCAAAACCAGGTGCCAGCAGCACCGCAACCTTAGCCATCGTAAACCTCAGCGAATGAAAGAAGATAAAACATCGTTTCATTTTCATCATTTACCGGATGGCAATCTTACGACGCGATCACAGAACGGTATATTTAATAAAAATTGATTTAGCTCAAATTAGCAGCGGCAGGATATATTCATGAATATTAAATCCATTTTAACTCTTTCACAGAATTTCTCGCCAAAGAACGTTTCCCGAAACGACAGAAATTAGCGGAATGTTATTATAAATTACTAATATCAACAGGTTAACTGATGGTACATTTGTTTACCTGTTTATAATTCTCAACTATATTTAATTTTGTAATGTATGGTAAACACAGCCTAATTAAGAGTTTTCTTAAGCGAAAGAGAAGCGTATGCTTATTCGTATCGAACACAGGAAGTGAATATTCGAACGCTTACACCTTGCAGAAAATTTATTCTGCCATTCAGTCGTCAATACCTGCCGGGTCAGGTTAAGTAGCGGACATCATGTCCAACAGTCAATAAGGATATTAGTATGACTACCCCAACGATGATGCAAAAACTCAACGCCCAGATGAACCTGGAGTTTTACGCTTCCAATCTGCATCTGCACCTTAGCGCGTGGTGTTCCAGAAAAAGCCTGAACGGCACTGCTACCTTCTTTCGTTCACAGGCGCAAAGTAACGTCACGCATATGATGCGCGTGTTTAACTTTTTGAAGGCGCTTGGTGCCAATCCCACCGTCAAAGAGCTTGAAACGATTGAAGATAACTACTCTTCACTGGAAGAACTGTTCCAGAAAACGCTGGAAGAGTATGAGCAGCGCTGTGCAAGGCTGAGCAAGCTGGCCGATGAAGCCATGGCGCAGCAGGACATCGCAACCCTCAAATTCTTACGTGATATGGATAAAGAGCAGCAGCAGGATGGCATGCTGCTGAAAACGCTCGCAGATGAGATCCGCAATGCAAAACGCGCGGGTCTTGGTCTGGAGCAGACGGACCGCCATCTTCTCGACCTCGCCACCGTTCAACACCACTAAGCCCGTCTCGCCCGCTTCCGCCCGGAAGCGGGTATCAACTGCCTGCTTTTGCTGACATTTAACAAATCCGATCTCGCTCCCAATGAATAACCACACAACGTGTAATGATTTGTTAATTACAATCGTTGACGAGGGAGCAGCATGATCACCATTGAGTTTATTGTCATTATCCTCTGCCTGCTGACGGGCACACGCTTCGGCGGCATGGGGCTTGGGCTGATAAGCGGCATCGGCCTGTTTATTTTGAGTTTCGTTTTCGGGCTACAGCCCGGTAACCCCCCGGTGGACGTAATGCTCACCATCCTTGCCGTCATCGGCTGTGCCGCCACGCTCCAGACCGCCGGTGGCCTGAATGTGATGATGCAGTTTGCGGAGCGCCTGCTGCGTAAACATCCGCAGCACATCACCCTTCTCGCGCCGTTTACCACCTGGATGCTGACCTTTCTCTGCGGAACCGGTCACGTCGTCTACACCATGTTTCCCATCATTGCGGATATCGCGCTAAAAAAGGGCATTCGCCCGGAGCGGCCAATGGCGGTCGCCTCGGTGGCGTCTCAGATGGCCATCACCGCCTCCCCCGTCTCCGTCGCCGTCGTGTCGCTGGTTTCCATTCTGGGTGCGCAGCACGGTATTGGCCACGGGTGGGGGATCCTCGAAATCCTGGCCGTCTCCGTGCCGGCCTCGCTGTCCGGCGTTGCCATTGCCGCGCTGTGGAGCTTACGCCGCGGAAAAGATCTGGCAGACGATCCGGAGTTTCAGGAAAAGCTGAACGATCCGAAACAGCGGGAGTTTATTTATGGTGGAACGGAGACGCTGATGAATCAGCGCTTCCCGAAACAGGCTTACTGGTCAACGTGGATCTTCTTCGCCGGTATTGCCGTAGTGGTGCTGCTGGGGGCGCTGCCAGCGCTGCGTCCGGCGTTTGAAATCAAAGGCAAAATGACCGCCCTGTCGATGAACCTTGTCATACAGATGATGATGCTGATTGCCGGTGCCGTAATGCTGATGACCTGCAGGGTAAATGCGTCGGCGATTTCAAACGGGGCGGTGTTTAAGGCGGGGATGGTCGCGATCTTCTCGGTGTTTGGCGTGGCGTGGATGAGCGATACCTTTTTCCAGGCGCATCTCGACGAGCTGAAAATGGCGCTGGAGGGGATAGTGAAAAGTCATCCGTGGACGTACGCCATCGTGCTGTTTCTGGTTTCAAAACTGGTCAACAGCCAGGCAGCGGCCTTAACCGCCGTCGCCCCGATGGGATTGATGCTGGGTATCGACCCGAAAATGCTGGTTGCCTTCTTCCCGGCGTCGTACGGCTACTTCGTGCTGCCAACCTATCCGAGCGATCTGGCGTGTATCGGATTCGATCGTTCCGGCACGACCCGCATCGGTAAATTCATCATCAACCACAGCTTTATCGTGCCGGGGCTGATTGGCGTGAGCTGCGCCTGCGTGGTGAGCTATCTGCTGGTGCAGACGTTCTTCTGATCTTTCTGCGGGCGACAGGCTCTGTCGCCCTTCGGCGTAAAATCAGCAAGGGTGTCTGATTTCGGTTTACCTAGTGCGATTCACCCTGCGGCGTGAAGCGCAGCTCAATCAGGGCGATAGCTTTCTGGATTGCGCGGAGCGTAACCGGGTCAGCCGCGGCGGGGTGGTTGGTGAAATCGATGTTTTTCAGCTGGGTCGACATCTTTTCGCGTACTTCTACCGGTGCGATAACGTCAATTACGTCAAGGATCTGTTTGATGACCAGCTGGCAGGCGACGACGTCAGATACCAGTTCCTGATCGGCGCTCAGGTTTTGTGACATGGGGATTCTCCTTATTCAAAGGCCGCCATAGTAGCAAAACAGAGGCCCTTCCATCTCCCTCTCGTCGTACGCAGACGTAAAAAAACCTGCCGAAGCAGGTTTTTTTATCAGAACATCGCGCCCGGTGGGACGTCTTTGAAAGTTGTGCAGTAATTAGCCCACATGCTTTTCAGGATTTTGCGCAGTTTCATCGTGTTGCTCCAGTAACGTGTAATGCAGGTGTTATTGTCGATACGCTTATAATATGACCACCATCACAAAAATCAACCATTTTGTGATGCATATCACACTTTAAAAAGCTGCATTGCGGCGGGCATGTTAAAAAAAGTAGCGATAAATCCGCAGGTTACGGGCTTATAAATTCCAGTAAATTCTTATAAAATTTTTTGAACAGGAATGAGTGTAAAGGATGAAGCGGCGATCGCTGATACGTCAGCAGGGAGGGTTAACACGCTGCGCCTGGCACGGAATGCGGGCAGCGCGGTATCTTCAAAACGTAATGCGGCATGCCGGGCAGGTATAGCCCTGCCCGGCAAAGCGGAATCAGCCAACAATGGCGCGGACAAAAGCTTCAATCTCTTTGTCCTGGCAGTTCTCGAAGAAGCACTGCTGGAAGCGCTGGCCCGAAACGGCGGTTTTAACCAGCTCGGGATCGATGGCGCGCAGGGTATCGAGATAGTTTTCTTTCACCACCGCCGCTTTCACCTGGTTGAGAATACCGGCGTTGCGCACCTGCGGCTCTTTACGCTCGGGTGGATAGCCTTCGCCATTGCGCCCGGTAAACGCTTTCTCGAAGATAAAGCGCACGTTCAGTTCAGCGCCCCAGCCAAAGCCTTTCGCGAACGGCAGGGAAAGCGCGTTGCCGTTGTTGATTTGCGCGAACAGGAACGCGTCAGCAGGATCGATGCAGTAGCCGCAAATTACGCCCGGATGAATGTTCAGGGACATCAGCGCGCCCTGCCCGGTTCCGCAGCCGGTCACAACAAAATCGACGGCTTTTGAATTGAGCAGAATGCTCGCCATGATGCCAAGGTGAATATAGGTTAGGTGGTGATCGTTTTCATCACTCATACCGACGTTATAGACCGGGAAACCTTTCTCATCGGCAACGGCCTTCAGCTCATTAAGGATGATGGCATTTTTAGCGGCCTGGCTGTTTTCCATCATCAGTGCAATTTTCATCTTGTCTCTCCTGAATGCATGGCGGGCGTTCCCGCTGTGGATAGCTTTTCACCTTAACCTTACTATCAAACAAACACACTTTCAAATTAAGTGAAAACTTGTTTTAAAAAACAAAGATGCGCTCACAGTTTGGCGGGCTGGCCCGGTTCGTTGCGAAGTGTAAGGGGAGATCTTCCGGCTATTCCGCCCATTGCGGCCTGCGGATCGGCTTACAATAGCGTATTTCCCGTCATGCAGAGTTAACTATGAAAAGAGTAATCCTGGCCGCAACGATCCTGATGCTCGCGGGGTGCAGCATTAACCGTCAGGCGGAGATAAGCAGTGTAGACGCCCCGAACGGGATTGTGCGCCTCGACTACGGTCAGGCGCTGCTTCAGAACGCCTGGTCTGACGACTATGTGAATAACGGTACGGCAGCCAAAGCCTGTCAAAACATGGGGTATGCCACCGCGTCCGCCTACGGACAGCCGATAAAAACCTGCACCCTCATCAGCGGCTCGCTCTGTCTGAACGAAAGCGTGACCATTCAGTACAAATGCATGGGATATGCCGTTACCTCCGCTAACCAGAACCCATGGTATTAACGGGTGCTGCCAGCCGCGCTGGCAGCCTATTTAATAAGAACAAAAATAATTCTCATTAATTAATATAAAGAGTGGCAATGCGTGTTATTCCCATTCGTATTTTTAATAAAGAGATATTTATTTTACTTTTTGCAAATAATTAAATAACAAATTATAGTGTCGCTCATCGTGAACCAGAAATAATAAACCGGAGCTGCACCATGCTAAAAACCGAAATGATTGAAAAGCTTAATGCGCAAATGAACCTTGAGCTTTTTTCATCCCTCCTTTACCAGCAGATGAGCGCCTGGTGCAGCTATCACAGCTTTGAAGGTGCGGCCGCGTTCCTGCGTCGCCATGCCCAGGAAGAGATGACGCACATGCAGCGTCTGTTTGATTATCTTACGGATACCGGCAGCCTGCCGCGCATTGACAACGTGGCATCGCCTTTCGCCGAATACGGCTCTCTGGATGAACTGTTCCGCGCCACCTACGAGCACGAACAGCTGATCACCCAAAAAATTAATGAACTGGCTCATGCGGCGATGACCAGCCAGGATTATCCAACCTTTAATTTCCTTCAGTGGTATGTTGCTGAACAGCACGAAGAAGAGAAACTGTTTAAATCCGTCCTGGATAAATTATCTCTGGCGGGTAAATCCGGTGAAGGTCTGTACTTTATTGATAAAGAGCTGTCGACCCTCGACGCGCAGAATTAATGTTAAAACGGTGCTGACCCGTCAGCACCGTTTTATTTAATGGCGGCATATTTTACTTTCGTGAGTAGAAAAGCCCTCTTCTGCCGGAATAAATTTTCCCCGCGCCGCCAGAAACGCCACCAGCTCCGCCGCTGACATATCCGAAGCCGAACAGGTATGGAACCGCGCATCTTCACCAAAGCGGGCACCTATCGCCGCCACCAGGCTTTGCTCCGTATAGCGTTCACCCGACTCAATCATCATATTAAGCACATCGTGTCCGTGAATTGACATGGTTACCTCTCGCAAATAAAAGGTAGGCTAAACGCTTCCTCAGCCACGCGCCTTGCGCTGGCGCAGGTTCCCCCTTTTCTTTTTGTAAATTAATCATTACACCCTATGTAACGGTGATTTGACGAGATGGGGCTTTTCCCTTACTCTGCGCCGCAGAATAGGTTGCGGTATCGAAGGGTTGTAGAGGAAAGCGTGAAGAACAGAACTCTGGGAAGTATTTTTATCGTCGCCGGAACGACAATTGGCGCAGGAATGTTGGCTATGCCGCTGGCTGCCGCGGGCGTCGGGTTTGGCGTAACCGTACTGCTGCTGGGCGGCCTGTGGGCGCTGATGTGTTACACCGCGCTACTGCTGCTGGAGGTCTATCAGCACGTCCCCGCCGATACTGGCCTGGGCTCGCTGGCGGCACGCTACCTTGGACGCTACGGGCAGTGGATCGCCGGTTTTAGCATGATGTTCCTGATGTACGCGCTGACTGCCGCCTATATTAGCGGCGCCGGAGAGCTGATTGCGTCAAGCATCAATGACGGCTTCGGGACATCGATTTCGCCGGAGACGGGCGCCATTGCCTTTACGCTGACTGGCGGCGGCGTGGTTTGCGCCGGAACGTCGCTGGTCGATCTCTTTAACCGCTTTTTGTTCAGCGCCAAAATCCTCTTCCTGGCTGCGATGCTGGTGCTGCTGGCGCCGCACGTCCACAAGATCAACCTGCTCGCCATGCCGCTGGAAAAAGGCCTGGCGCTTTCGGCGATCCCGGTCATTTTCACCTCGTTCGGTTTTCACGGCAGCGTACCGAGCATCGTCAGCTATATGAACGGCGATATCCGCAAGCTGCGCCGCGTGTTTATCATCGGCAGCGCCATACCGCTGATTGCGTACCTTTTCTGGCAGCTGGTGACGCTGGGCAGCATTGACTCCACAACCTTTGTTGGCCTGATGGCGGAGCACTCCGGGCTGAACGGTTTCCTGGTTGCCCTGCGCAACGTGGTGGCTTCTACGCACGTAGAGCTGGCGGTGCATCTGTTTGCGGATCTGGCGCTGGCTACCTCCTTCCTCGGGGTGGCGCTCGGCCTGTTTGACTACATGGCGGACCTGCTCCAGCGCCGCAATACCGCTGCCGGCCGTTTACAGACGGGAGCAATGACCTTCCTGCCGCCGCTGGCCTTCGCGCTTTTTTACCCACGCGGCTTTGTGATGGCGCTGGGATATGCCGGCGTGGCGTTATCGGTTCTGGCCCTGCTCCTGCCTTCCCTGCTGGCCTGGAAAAGCCGCCAGCAGCATCCGCAGCAAGGGTATCGCGTGGCGGGAGGTAAGCCGCTGCTGTGCCTGGTGTTTAGCTGCGGAGTAGCGATTATTCTGGTGCAGATATTGATTGCAGCGGGGATGCTGCCGGAAGTGGGATAAGAATAAGGGGCTATTATTAGCCCCTTTTTATCAGTGCAGACAGCAGCTTTTGAACTTCTTCCCGCTGCCGCACGGGCACGGATCGTTACGACCCACCTTTGCCCCGTTCACGATCGGTTGCTTCGCTTCCGGCTGCTGCGGGTTAGCCACCCAGTAGTTATACAAACGCAGCGCCGCAGGCTGGATGCTCTCAATGCTGGCCATGAACTCCTCTTCGGTCAGCGCATCCAGCTTCTCGCTGTTCTCTTCCGTACCGTGCAGCGCAATCACGGCCAGATCGGCCTGTAGCGATTCCGGCAGGGATGACCAGTCCGTCAGCGCCACGCCGCGCATATAGCCATAGCACCACTCTTCCACCACGGTATAACTCTGGCCGTCAACGTCGTTATAGCCAAACAGCGGCTCAAACTGGTCCGGGTATTCGCTCAGACGCTCGGCAATATCGTTCATATGCTTAAAGCAAAGATCGATAAAGCGGTTCATCTCGCGGTCGTTTTTCCAGCGCGGAATAAACTTCTCACCGCCCCAGACCGCCACCAGCCAGGTGTCGGGCTCCACCACAACGGGACCGGAAAGTACTGCGGTAAGCATGCCGTCCAGTTCGGAAACGTCAATCACGGATGCATCGTCGTGACCGTAAGACATTAATGTCTCTTCCAGCCACGCCATCTCGCTTTCATTTAATGGGCCTTCAGCCATTGCTGATACTCCTGATAAAAAAAACGATCCTGACATATATCGCCGCGCGTGCCTATCTGAAGTTTAGGTCTTTATTGCTGCATAAACGTGCAATTCGTGACCCTTGCACAACTTATGGGCTTTGTTGTTAAGGAGATGTGATCTCCGCTGTAATTTCACCTCATCCCGCAAAGGCGCATAAAACGGCACTCTATACTCAACATGCTGTGACCCGGTCAAGGGATTAACCATTCTGGCAACCTTTTTGCTTAATGTTCTGCGCGCTTCGCGGTGCGTAGGATCCTCGCCGTATTAAGCAGGAGATTGCTTCTAACGTGCATTTTGTTCTCGCTCTTGTTTTTGGATTAACGATGCCATCAGGCGTTCGGGTTTATACCTGGTGCAAAAACCTCTTTGCTAAGGAACATAATAATGTCGCTTAAATTTACCAAAACGTCCCTTTCCCTTGTGCTGGCTGGCTGCCTGGTGACGGCCTTTTCCGCGCGGGCAGATATTGTGATTGGCGTGGCCGGGCCGTTCACCGGCCCGAACGCAACCTATGGCGATCAGTACTGGCACGGCGCCACGCAGGCGGCGGAAGACATTAACGCCGCAGGCGGGATCAACGGTGAGAAAATCAGGCTGGTTCAGGGCGATGACGCCTGCGAGCCTAAACAGGCGGTCGCCGTTGCCAACCGCCTGGTCGATCAGGACAAGGTCAACGCGGTGGTCGGCCACTTCTGCTCCTCGTCGACCATGCCCGCCTCCGAGGTGTATAGCGATGCAGGAATATTATCCATCACTCCCGGCTCGACTAACCCGCTGATTACCGAGCGCGGCATGAGCGATATGTTCCGCATGTGCGGCCGTGACGACCAGCAGGGCCAGGTCGCCAGCGATTTTATTATTGATAAGCTGAACGCTAAACGGGTGGTCATTATCCACGATAAAGACACCTATGGTCAGGGGCTGGCGGACGCCACCAAAGCGGCGCTGGCGAAACGCGGCGTCAAGGATGTGATGTACGAAGGGCTATCGCGCGGGGAAAAAGACTTTAACGCGCTGGTGACCAAAATTGGCGCGCAGAAACCGGACGTGGTGTTCTTCGGCGGCTGCCACCCGGAAGCGGGCCCGCTGGTTCGCCAGATGCGTGAACAGGGCGTACAGGCGAAGTTCTTCTCCGGTGACTGCATCGTCAACGAGGAGATGGTGACCGCCGCCGGCGGTGCGCAATATACCAACGGCATCTATATGACCTTCGGCAAAGATCCCCGCCAGATCCCGGACGGGAAGGCCGTTATCGAGAAATTCCGCGCCGGTAAATTTGAACCTGAAGGCTATACGCTCTACGCCTACGCTTCGGTGCAGGCTATCGCGGCGGCGTTTAAGGCCACCAAAGGTACGGATTCTGCGAAAGCCAGCGAGTGGCTGAAGGCCAATTCCGTCGACACGGTTATGGGTAAAAAAGCCTGGGACAGCAAAGGCGATCTCAGGGTGTCTGACTATGTGGTGTACCAGTGGGACGACAAAGGCAAATATAAAGAAGTGCCGTAACGGGACGGAATCTGCTCGACGCCGGCGGGGTTGCCCGTCGGCGTAACCCCTCATTCAGGTGCGCAACGATGAGTACTTTCTTCCTTCAGCAGTTAATTAACGGCCTGACGCTGGGTTCGGTCTATGGCCTTATCGCTATCGGCTACACCATGGTGTACGGCATTATCGGCATGATCAATTTCGCCCACGGCGAAGTGTATATGATTTCCGCCTATCTCTCGGCCATTGGCCTTGCCCTGCTGGCGTTTTTTGGACTCCAGTCATTTCCGCTGCTGATCCTCGGGACGCTGGTATTCACCATCGTGGTCACCGGGGTTTACGGCTGGACTATTGAGCGCATCGCCTATAGGCCCCTGCGCAACTCGACCCGCCTGGCTCCGCTGATCTCGGCCATCGGGATGTCGCTGATCCTGCAAAACTACGTCCAGCTCAGCCAGGGCCCGAGGCAGCAGGGCGTACCTACCATGCTGGACGGCGTTCTGCGCTTCCACCTGGGCGAAGGGTTTGTCCAGATAACCTATACCAAGGTCTTTATCCTCATTGCCTCGTTCGCGGGCATGCTGGTCCTGACCTGGATTATCAGCCGTACCCGCCTGGGGCGGATGTGCCGCGCGGTGCAGCAGGATCGCAAAATGGCCTCTATCCTGGGCATCAACACCGACAGGATTATTTCGCTGGTGTTTGTTATTGGCGCCGCCATGGCCGGGCTGGCGGGCGTGCTGATCACCATGAATTACGGCACCTTCGATTTTTACGTCGGGTTCGTCATCGGCATTAAGGCATTCACGGCGGCGGTGCTTGGCGGCATCGGCTCGTTACCTGGCGCGATGCTCGGCGGGCTGATCCTGGGGATCGCCGAAGCGCAATTTTCCGGGCTGGTGAACTCGGACTACAAGGACGTGTTCTCGTTTGGCCTGCTGGTCCTGATTCTGATCTTCCGTCCTCAGGGGCTGCTGGGCCGCCCCGTCGTGGCTAAAGTATAAGGAACAACGCGATGACATCTGACGGATTTTCCCTGAAGCGCTGCATTCTGGACGCGATTTTTTCCGGAACGATCGCGCTGATTATTTTCGGCCCGATTGCGGGCGTGATACTGGATGGCTATAGCTTTACCTTTGACGGCCAACGTCTGGCGTGGATGACGGGCACCGTGATGCTGGGACGCTTTTTGCTCAGCGCTTTTTCCGGTACGGCTGCCGGAAGACGACTACAGGCACGGTTTGAATCTGACAGCGCGGGGGTGTACGTCCGGCCGCCGGAGTACAAGAGCCGCATGCGCTGGATCCTGCCGCTGATCGTCACGCTGGCGATTTGCTTCCCGTTTGTTGCCACCAAGTACGTCCTGACGGTCGCCATTCTCGGGCTGATCTACGTCCTGCTCGGCCTTGGGCTGAACATTGTTGTCGGGCTGGCGGGGCTGCTGGATCTGGGCTACGTTGCCTTTTACGCCATTGGGGCCTACGGCCTGGCGCTTGGGTATCAGTATCTTGGCTTAGGGTTCTGGAGCATGCTGCCGCTGGCGGCGCTGATGGCCGCGGGCGCGGGCGCCCTGCTCGGCTTTCCGGTGCTGCGCATGCACGGGGATTACCTGGCCATCGTCACGCTCGGGTTTGGCGAGATTATCCGCCTGGTGCTGAACAACTGGCTGACCTTCACCGGCGGGCCTAACGGCGTTTCAGCCCCGGCCCCGACCTTTTTGGGCCTGGAGTTTGGTCGACGCGCTAAGGAAGGCGGCGTGCCCTTCCACGAGTTCTTCGGCCTGACCTATAACCCCAACATGAAGTTTATCTTCATCTATGCGGTGCTGTTTCTGGTGGTCGTGCTGGTGCTGTACATTAAGCACCGGCTGACGCGAATGCCGGTTGGCCGGGCGTGGGAGGCGCTCCGTGAAGATGAAATTGCCTGCCGCTCAATGGGGCTTAATCACGTCCTGGTGAAGCTTTCGGCGTTTACCCTCGGCGCATCGACGGCGGGTATCGCCGGCGTATTTTTTGCCACCTACCAGGGTTTTGTGAACCCCACCTCCTTCACCTTTTTCGAATCGGCTCTGATTCTCGCAATCGTGGTTCTGGGCGGTATGGGCTCTACCGTGGGCGTCGTTCTGGCAGCCTTCGTGCTTACCGTCACGCCGGAGCTGCTGCGCAGCTTTGCGGAATACCGCGTGCTGCTGTTCGGCATGCTGATGGTGGTCATGATGATCTGGCGTCCTCGCGGCCTGATCCGCATCAACCGCAGCGGATTTGCCGTGCGTAAGGGAGTCGCACCATGAACGCAACAATTTTGCGCGTAGAGCATCTGATGATGCATTTCGGTGGCATCAGGGCCCTAAACGACGTCAACCTTGAGGTGCAGCGCGGGTCGATTACCGCCCTGATTGGACCTAACGGCGCGGGAAAAACGACCGTCTTTAACTGCCTGACCGGTTTCTACCGCGCTTCCGGTGGCAACATAATATTCAATGCGCGTGATAAAACCACCAACGTCATCCAGGTGCTTGGCCAGAAGTTCCAGCCCGGCGACTGGCTCAACCCGACGCAGCTCGGCCAGCGACTGTTCTATAAAATGTTCGGCGGCACGCATCTGGTGAACCGCGCGGGCCTTGCCCGCACCTTTCAGAACATCCGCCTGTTTCGCGAGATGTCGGTAGTGGAAAACCTGCTGGTGGCGCAGCATATGCGCGTCAACCGCAGCCTGCTTGCGGGGGTGCTGAATACTCCGGCATATCGTCGGGCGGAAAGCGATGCGCTGGACCGGGCGTTTTACTGGCTGGAGGCGGTGGATCTGGTGGACTGCGCGAACCGGCTTGCCGGTGAAATGTCCTACGGCCAGCAGCGGCGCCTCGAAATCGCCCGCGCCATGTGTACCGGCCCGGAGATGATTTGTCTCGATGAACCCGCCGCCGGGCTGAACCCGGTTGAGACGCACAAGCTGAGCGAGATCGTTCGCTTCCTGCGCGACCACCACGGCATTACGGTGCTGCTGATTGAGCATGACATGGGGATGGTGATGGAGATTTCGGATGACATCATCGTGCTCGATCACGGCGACGTTATTGCCAGAGGTACGCCAGACGCGATCCAGCACAATGACAGCGTCATTGCCGCCTATTTGGGTACCGACGAAAGCGAGGTCAGCCCGTGAGCGAACCGATGCTTCAGTTTCACAATGTGGACGTTTTCTATGGCGCGATCCAGGCGCTCAGGCAGGTCTCGCTTGAGGTTAACGAAGGAGAGACCGTGGCCTTGATTGGCGCTAACGGTGCGGGGAAATCGACCCTGCTGATGTCTGTCTTTGGCCAGCCCCGCATTCGCAGCGGGCAGATCGTCTTCTGCGGCGAGGATATCAGCCACAAATCCACCCACTACGTCGCTACCGGCGGCATTGCTCAGGCGCCTGAGGGGCGACGCGTTTTCCCCGATATGTCTGTGGAAGAGAATTTGCTGATGGGGACGATTCCCATCGGCAGCCAGCATGCAGCGGCAGATATGCAGAGCATGTTTGACCTGTTTCCCCGCCTCAAAGAGCGGCGCAACCAGCGGGCGATGACGCTCTCCGGGGGAGAACAGCAGATGCTGGCTATCGCCCGCGCGCTGATGAGCCGCCCCAAACTTCTGCTGCTGGATGAACCCAGCCTCGGCCTCGCGCCTATCGTGGTTAAACAGATTTTCCAGACGCTGCGCGAGCTGGCCCGTAACGGGATGACGATTTTTCTCGTGGAGCAGAACGCGCACCATGCCCTGAAGTTGTCCGACCGCGGCTATGTGATGGTTAACGGGCAGATCCGCTTAAGCGGCAGCGGCGAGGCGCTGCTGAACGACCCGGAGGTAAGGAAAGCCTATCTTGGAGGGGCGTGAGGCGCAGAGGCCAGCGTGAGTAAAACTCACAGTGATTTCCATTATTAATCGTTTTTCTGAAGCGACCGCATTCAAATATCATCATCACGACCCGCCGTTGCGCGGGTCGATAAACATTCAGCCGCGCGCTGAATAATAATGATAAGAGGATCCGGGGCAAACATGACACTTGATGCGTTATTTCAGTTAATGAAGTTCGACTTACCGCCTGACGCCCGTTCAGCCGTTGATTTACAGGATTTTATGGCCATGCTTATGGCGACGAAACCTCACTCTGAGGCCCTGTCACCGTTTTCGCAGCGCGTGTATATGCTTTGTGCCGCCCATCGCGATCCTAAACAGGCGGCTGCGCTGCTTTCGGCCTCTCTGCCTGAAGCGGGAAAGCCCCTTCCCCTGCTCGACTTCTCTGGCTGGCCACAGGTGCGTTACGCCGCTTCCGGCGAACTACAGACGCCCGAGTCCGAAGACTATTTTCACAGGGTTTCGTCTGCCGCCACGATTTTACGCGCGGCAATCCTCGACGCCGGGCAGCAGGAAAACACCCCTGCTTTTGATATTCTGGATAAGGTGCTCAGCCTGAACGGCGCTTTGCCGGAACGTTATAAAAAGATGGCGAACATTACTTACTCATAACGGCACTATTAAACCCGGCCTTCATCGTATTCCAGACAAACGATATCCAGAGCCGGGACGACCGGGGCGTGGTTTTGCAGCCAGGCCAGAAGATGCTGGATGCTGTCTCTTTTGAGCGAATTTTTTGGCCAGACGAGGTAGTAGCCATCTCCCGTCGCGATAGCTTCCCTGAAGGGCAGGCCGAGCAGGCCGCTTTTCAGGGCGTCGAGCGTAAGGCGCAGGTCGGCAATCGCGATACCGTGACCGTTCATGGCGGCAATACTTCCCTGTTCCAGGGTATCAAACACCATGCCGCTGCTCATATCGAGCCCCGGGTACAGCCCCGTTCTTCGCAGCCAGCGCCTCCAGTCCCTTCTGTCCGGTGAGGGATGGATCAAATCGCATTGCGCAAGCCGCTGCCGGGCCGGTTCGATAAGCGAGGGGGTGCAAACCGGGATAAGCCATTCACTAAAAAGCAGCTGGCTTTCCGCCGTCTCACCGAAATGGCCGTTACCGAGCAGGATGGCGCAGTCGTATGGCTCAAGGTTGAAATCAACGGTATCAATGTCCATCCAGACGCTGGCAATCTCAACCTGTGGTTTTGCATGACTGTTCCGAAAGGATCGCAGCACGTCGAGAAGCCATCTCATGGTCAGGGTGCTGGGCGCCTTTAGCCGCAGCAGATGATTTTCACTGCGAAATGCCCGGCAGGCCCACTCAATGCTCGTGAAGCTCTCGTTCAGCTGCCCGGCCAGCACACGCCCGGCCTCGGTGACCTCCACCCGGGGGCCCTGTCTTTTAAAAAGCTCGCAGTCGAACCACAGTTCAAGGGTGCGGACGTGTCTGCTGACCGCGCCCGGCGTAATATTGAGCGTTTCAGCGGCTTTGCTGAAGGAGTTCAGTCGCGCAGCAACTTCAAACGCACGCAGCGCATACAGTGGCGGTAAAGACATAGCGGCCCTTAAAATGAGGTGATGGCATCGGGAATCGGGTCGCAGGCCTGAACATCTACAGACCGTAAAAGGCGCCCGTCTTAAGATAGCATAATGCGTATCTGTTTAATTACGCTGCAAAAGGATCGCTAAAGCCAGAGAGGGAGGATGCTGAGTAGCGGAATGACAGGCACAAAAAAACCACCTTTCGGTGGTTTCACGACACTGCTTATTGCTTTGATTATTCTTTGTTTCCCATGGTAGCCGGAGTGGGACTTGAACCCACACAGCGCGAACGCCGAGGGATTTTAAATCCCTTGTGTCTACCGATTCCACCATCCGGCCAGGGAAGAAAGTGGAGGCGCGTTCCGGAGTCGAACCGGACTAGACGGATTTGCAATCCGCTACATAACCGCTTTGCTAACGCGCCTTAAATCTGATGTCTTTCGACCTACACCCGCAAATGCCGATGTATTTAAACTGGAGCGGGAAACGAGACTCGAACTCGCGACCCCGACCTTGGCAAGGTCGTGCTCTACCAACTGAGCTATTCCCGCATGTCATCAAGAGTTATCTAACCGCTTGATTTCATTATCGTCCGGCTGACTGTGCCGCCGTTCGATGCGTTGCATTCTACTGATATGTCGTTTTGAGTCAACGATATTTTTTGCATCTCAGGATCGTTTGCTGAAAATTAAGGCGAAACGATCACTGTTCAAGCAAATCTCCGCGCGCGGCGTTCAAATATTGCAGCATTGACCACAGCGTCAGCACCGCCGCGACCCACAGCAGGCCGATACCTGCCCACTCAACCCAGGCATTCGGACGCCACAGCATCCACACCAGCGCCGCCATCTGTGCGGTGGTTTTGACTTTACCGATCCAGGACACCGCCACGCTGCTGCGTTTACCCAGCTCCGCCATCCACTCGCGCAGGGCTGAGATAATAATCTCACGGCCAATCATGGTCGCCGCAGGCAGCGTAACCCACCAGGTATGATAATGTTCCGCCACCAGCACCATCGCGATTGCCACCATCACCTTATCCGCGACCGGATCGAGGAACGCGCCGAATCGGGTACTCTGATTCCAGCGACGCGCCAGATAGCCGTCGAACCAGTCCGTTACGGCGGCGATCAGGAAAATCAGCGCACAGGCAAACGGTGCCCACATCACCGGCAGATAAAATGCCAGTACAAAGAACGGAATGAGCACAACGCGAAAAAGAGTGAGCAACGTAGGGATATTAAATCGCATGATGACGGTAACTGTCTGTTGTCAGTAAAATTTAGCTCTATGTTGCTACAGAGCCCTCAATGTTTCAACGAGTAGTAGATCTTTTCTGCCAGCCCTTGCGAAATACCCGGCACTTTTGCAATTTCCTCCATGCTGGCATTGAGTAATCCTTGCAATCCGCCCATGTACTTCAACAGCATCTGGCGACGTTTTGGCCCGACGCCTTCGATAGTCTCAAGGGTACTGGTATTTTTCACTTTCGCCCGTTTTTTCCGGTGTCCGCTGATGGCGTGATCGTGCGACTCATCGCGGATATGCTGGATCACGTGCAGCGCAGGAGAATCAGGCGGCAGGCTGAAGCCCTCCCCTTCCGGCTCGAAGAACAACGTCTCCAGACCTGCTTTACGATCCGCCCCTTTCGCCACCCCTAACAGCAGCGGATGGTTTTTATCCCACTCCACGTCGAGCGATTCAAATACCGCCTTCGCCTGTCCAAGCTGCCCTTTCCCGCCGTCGATAAGAATAACGTCAGGAATTTTGCTCGCTTCGATCGCTTTACCATAGCGGCGGCGCAGCACCTGGTTCATGGCGGCGTAATCGTCGCCCGGGGTAATGCCGGTAATGTTATACCGACGATACTCTGCCCGCAGCGGACCGTTGGCATCAAAGACCACGCACGACGCCACGGTCTGCTCGCCCATGGTATGGCTGATGTCGAAGCATTCCATACGCTTCACTTCAGGCAGCTTGAGCAGCGTAGCGAGCGCGGTTAAGCGCTGGCTGACGGTGGACTGCTGAGAAAGTTTGGTGGTCAGCGCCGTGGCGGCATTGGTTCGCGCCAGCTTCAGATAGCGGGCGCGATCGCCGCGCGGTTTCGTCTGCACGTTCACCCGGCGGCCGGCCAGCTCAGAAAGCGAATCCGCCAGCAGCGTTTTGTCGTCGAGGGTGAAGTCGAGCAGGATCTCAGACGGCAGCGTACGCATCTGGCTGCCCTGCAAATAGAACTGGCCGACGAAGGTTTCCACCACTTCCCCCAGTTCGGTGCCGCCCGGCACCTTCGGGAAGTAGCTGCGGCTGCCGAGCACCTTGCCCTGACGAATAAACAGCACGTGAACACAGGCCAGACCGGCGTCAAAGGCAACGCCGATAACGTCGAGGTCGTCGCCCGTGTTGGAAACAAACTGCTTCTCGGTGACTCTGCGCACCGCCTGGATCTGATCGCGGATGCGCGCGGCTTCCTCAAACTCCAGCCCCGCGCTGGCTTTCTCCATGCGGGCAATCAGCTGCGTCAGCACCTGATCGTCTTTACCGGCTAAAAACAGGCGCACGTACTCAACCTGCTGCGCATACTCTTCTTCACTTACCAGCCCTTCGACGCACGGCCCCAGGCAGCGGCCAATCTGATATTGCAGGCACGGCCGGGAACGGTTGCGGTAGACGCTGTTTTCACACTGGCGAACGGGGAAGATTTTTTGCAACAGCGCCAGCGTTTCGCGCACGGCATAACCGTTCGGGAAAGGGCCAAAGTATTCACCCTTCGCATGCTTAGCGCCACGATGCATCGCCAGGCGAGGATGGGTATCACCGCTCAGGAAGATAAACGGGTAGGACTTATCATCGCGCAGCAGAACGTTGTAGCGCGGCTGATACAGCTTGATATAGTTGTGCTCAAGCAGCAGCGCTTCCGTTTCCGTATGCGTCACGGTGACATCAATGTTGTTGATGAGTGCGACCAGTGCTTCGGTTTTACGAGAGGCAAGATTGCTGCGGAAATAGCTGGAAAGGCGTTTTTTCAGATCTTTTGCCTTACCGACATAGATAACCGTACCGCCAGCGTCGTACATTCGGTAGACGCCCGGCTGGCTGGTGACGGTTTTCAGAAATGCTTTTGAATCGAACGCTTCACTCACTGACTTATTAATGACTCCGCATTGCACAAACCATGGCGAATGGCCAGATGAGTCAGTTCGACATCACCGTGTATGTTCAGTTTACTGAACATCCGATAGCGATAGCTGTTGACCGTTTTCGGGCTAAGATTCAGCTGCTCTGAAATCTCATTCACCTTCTGACCTTTAGTGATCATCAGCATAATCTGCAATTCACGCTCAGACAAACTGGCGAACGGAGATTCCGTTTTTTCCGGTTCAATCTGACTCAGCGCCATCTGTTGAGCAATATCTGAGGCAATGTACCGCTGACCTGCATAGACGGAACGGATAGCATTAACGACTTCCTGCGGCGCGGCACCTTTGCTGAGATATCCGGCAGCCCCTGCCTGCATAACCCTGGCCGGGAGCGGATTTTCGGTATGGACGGTCAGCATGATGACTTTTGTGTCAACGAACATGCGGGCGATTTTACGCGTGGCTTCAAGCCCGCCGATTCCGGGCATGTTCATATCCATCAGCACCACGTCTGCTGAGTTAGCGCGACACCATTTTACGGCATCTTCGCCACAGCATGCCTCGCCGGCAACTTTAATACCCTTTATATCTTCAAGAATGCGACGTATCCCTGCGCGCACCAGTTCGTGGTCATCAACAAGAAGGACGTTGATCAAAGGAAATGTCTCCAGAATAGGGATAACGCTACTGACTGCTAATTCCGCTTATATTAGCGGTTTTCCATCCAAGTTTAAAACGCTAAAAAAGCGGCTATACGATTGTGGTCTCGTTTTTGGAAATTAGGCTGTACAGCAACTGGAAAGAAAACCCGCGCACGCTGGGCTTTTGCCGCTATTTTTAAGCACCAGCATTCAAAAAGTTACCAAAACATTTGTTAACGCAAACTAAAAAATGCTCTCATTTTTTTGTAACAACAATTAACGAATGGCGAACCGGTGATAAACATTTAATTGTCGCTAACATATTGGACAGATTACCTTCATAATCCGCGCGGACCAATAATCAATACCTGGAAAAGTATAAAAAACAACCACTGCATTTTTTGCCGCGGCTTGTGGTATACTCCGCCGCCTTAACTTTCATCGTCGCGCTCAAGCGCTGTTTTATAATGAGGAAAATAAATGAGCACACCTGAATTTGCCACTGCCGAGAATAACCAGGAACTGGCACAGGAAGTAAACTGCCTTAAGTCGCTGCTGACGCTTATGTTACAGGCGATGGGCCAGGCTGATGCTGGACGTGTGATCATTAAAATGGAAAAACAGATCGCGCAGATGGAAGATCGGGCGGAATCCGCTGTTTTTGCCAATACGGTTAAGCAAATTAAACAAGCCTACCGCCAGTAACAAAAACGGCTGGATGCAGAGCATTCAGCCGTTTTCTCGTCTGACACGCAGAACGTGATATCAGTCAGATAAGCCCCGTCGCTGCGGCATAACACGCTATCTGGGTTTTATTCGGCGCGTTGAATTTCTTCTGCATATTCTTCTGATGGAAATTCACCGTATTTTCCGAGATGGAGAGAATAATAGCGATCTCTGCCGACGTTTTCCCTTCCGCTGTCCACTTCAGAATTTCCCGCTCACGCTTGCTGAATTTCATTTCCGGCGGCATCACCATCTCATCCTCAAAACGAAGCAGTGAGGTTAACGCCATCTGAACCAGCATTTGCAGACGCAGCTCCACTTCTTCGCTGGATATTGCGCTTGCCTGCAGGCTGGTACGCGACACCGAGAGGAACCCAAGCGCATGATTTGGTAACATCATGCACTGCGTTATTCCTTTACGTAAACCGTGATCCCGCGCCCCGTCCCATAATTGCTGGGCATCCGTGAATAATTCATCCGTCCAGGGCAAATGGCCCTGTATGAAATTCTCGGGCTTAAGTACCGGATCGATGGAGAAATAATTCTCGGACTGATATTGCGCCATCCACTGCTGCGGATAAGTGGAGTGGACGGACGTACGCGGGCGGGTAAATGGCACAGGGTGTCTGACGCAAAGCGCATAATAATCGAAGTCTAGCGCCTGCGTTTGTCGCTGAAGTTCCTGATATACCTCGTCGGCACAGGTCATTTCCTGAAACCGGAGAAAGCATTCCCGTCGCCAGGTGAAAAAGTCTATATCCCTCATACCTTCTGAATGAAGCCTCTGATAAAAGATAATCATAATTATGGTGAATATAACCTAACACATAAATCACGATTATTTATATAAAATGTCGGCGCCGAGCAGATTATCTTTAATTTGGCGAGGGCTTATCCAAATTCGGTGGAATAAAAAAGCACCAGAACAGGCTTTAAGGGAAGATAATTTGCTCCAGAAGGAACATCTGGAGCAAATTGCGTGTGAAAATGCTACTGCATTAAGAATTTTTCAAGGAACTGGCGCGTGCGCGGCTGCTGCGGATTGGCGAACAGATCCTTAGCGGGCCCCTGCTCTACAATTCGCCCCTGATCCATGAAGATAGCCCGATCGGCAACGTCGCGGGCAAAGCTCATTTCATGAGTCACAATCACCATCGTGCGTTTTTCCTGCGCCAGCTGTCGGATGGTGTTCAGCACTTCCCCCACCAGCTCGGGATCGAGCGCCGATGTAGGTTCATCGAAGAGGATTACGTCCGGGCGCATCGCCAGCGCGCGGGCAATGGCGACACGCTGCTGCTGACCACCGGAAAGACGACGCGGATAGCTCGTCTCTTTACCGGCCAGCCCAACTTTCGCCAGCAGTTCACGGGCGCGGGCGGTCGCTTCTTCCCGGGGTTCACCCTTAACGATGACCGGGCCTTCAATGATGTTTTCCAGCACCGTGCGGTGAGGGAAAAGATTAAAGCTCTGGAATACGAAGCCAACGTGCTGACGCAGGCGACGAATCAACCCTTTTTGCTGACTGATGGATTTGCCGGTATCAATGGTGATATCGCCCACGCGGATCGTCCCGCCCTCCGGCTGCTCCAGAAGATTGATGCTGCGCAGCAGCGTGGTTTTCCCTGACCCGCTCGGGCCGATAATCGCCACCACTTCGCCCTGCGCGACCTCAAGGTCGATTCCATACAGCACCGTTTGCCCGTGGAACTTTTTCACCAGGTTTTTAACGTCAATTGCACTCATTTTGGATCACGCTCCTGGCGGTTAAGCTGGTTTTCAAAATAGTTTTGCAGGGCGGAGAGCACCGTCGCCATCACCCAGTAAATCAGCGAGGCCGCCAGATACATGGTAAACACTTCAAGGGTACGCGAGGTGATCAGCTGCGCCTGACGGAACAGTTCCGGCACCTGGATGGTGGCCGCAAGCGAGGTGTCTTTTACCAGGCTAATAAAGCTGTTGCTCAGCGGAGGAAGCGCCACACGCGCCGCCTGCGGCAGGATCGCCCGGCGGAGCGTCTGCCACGGGGTCATCCCGATGCTGGCCGCCGCTTCCCACTGCCCCTTATCGATAGAGGAGATTGCCGCACGCAGCGTTTCAGACGTATACGCCGCCGTATTCAGCGACAAACCTATCATCGCCGCCGGAACAGGATCCAGCTCGATGCCGAACTGCGGCAGCCCGTAGTAAATCATGAACAGCTGGGCGATAAGCGGCGTTCCGCGGAATACGGAGATGTAAAACCGCGCCAGCCACCGCACCGGCAAGATGTTCGACATGCGCATCAGCGCCAGAATAAACCCGAGTACCAGCCCGAAGAACATTCCGCCGATACTCAGCTGCAGGGTAAACACGGCCCCTTTAAGCAGAAATGGCAGGGAATCAATAACCAGTTGAATACTTTCTTGCATTATTATTTTTCTACCTGATTTTTAGACGTGAGGATGATAGGCAAACAGCGCAGGCGCCCCGCCAGTATGAACAAACAAAATCGGTCCTTCATCCTTAAAGCGCTTGCGGGCAATGCCGTCGATCAGGCCAGCCATTGCCTTACCGGTATAGACCGGATCCAGCAGAATACCCTCAAGGCGGGCCAGCAGCTTAACGGCCTCCATCCCTTCATCGTTTGGGGTGCCATAGCCAGGGGCAAAATAGTCATCCCACAGCGTAACTTCCGCCTTCGCCTCCAGCTCAAGCTGTTCTGCCACCGCCTGCTGCAGGGTGACGACTTTTGGCTTTTGATCCGCCACGCTTCTGGAAACCGTGACGCCAATCAGCTCAACGTCCGGCATCAGCTGCTCAAGCCCGACCGCTAATCCCGCATGGGTCCCTGCACTGCCGGAGGCCACCACCACCGAGGATAGGCTCACCGCGCCTTCACACTGCTGAGCGATCTCCAGCGCGCTCTCGACATAGCCGAGGGCGCCCAGCGCGTTCGAGCCGCCCACGGGAATAACGTAGGGGCGGAACCCCTGCGCTTCCAGCCGCGTTGCGAGCTCGTCAAGCTGCGCGGTCGGGTCGGTCAACGCATCGACCATTTCGACCTGCACATTAAACAGATCCAGAAGCAGCCGGTTACCGTTAGTCAGGTAATTCTCTGCCCGCGTGCCGATCGGGTTCTCCAGCAGGGCGACGCAGTGCAGGCCCAGCTTTGCCGCCACGGCGGCGGTCTGGCGAACGTGGTTGGACTGGATGGCCCCTGCGGTGACCAGCGTGTCCGCGCCCTCGCGCAGGGCATCGGCGGCGAGAAACTCCAGCTTGCGCAGCTTATTTCCGCCCATCGCCACTGGCGTCACATCGTCACGCTTAATGAAAATATCGCGCCCAAGATAGTCAGAAAATCGCGGCAGGTACTCCAGCGGCGTGGGTGCGCCAATAAATTCCAGACGGGGAAAGCGCGTTAAATTCTGTAGTGACATGGTTCCTCCGGTCACGCAAACAATTGTTATTTCATTATGCACGCAGACGCGCGAGAAATAAAAAAGGCGCTTTTAAAAGCGCCTTTTTTTATCGGTCAGAGACTTATTTGGTCACGTCTGCGCCGAACCACTTCTCGGAAAGCGCCTTCAGGCTGCCGTCTTTCTGCATTTCAGCAAGCGCGCCGTCGATGGCCTTCAGCAGGTCGTCGTTGCCTTTACGCACCGCCACGCCGGACTCCTGACGGGAGAACGGCTCGCCCGCAACGGCCAGGGTGTTATTGGTTTTCTTCACCAGGTCCAGCGCGGCCAGGCGATCGACCAGAATGGCGTCAATACGGCCTACGCGCAGATCCTGGTATTTAGTCGGGTCATCATCATACGTGCGGATGTCCACGCCCTGCACGTTCTGGCGCAGCCACTCTTCATAGTTAGTGCCCAGACCCACGCCGACTTTCTTACCTTTCAGATCCGCCGCGGTTTTAATGCTGCCTTCGTTACCTTTCTTCACCAGCGCCTGGATACCGGACACGGTGTACGGCGTGGAGAAGTCGTACTTCTTCTTGCGCTCGTCAGAAATGGTCACCTGGTTAATCACTACGTCAATGCGTTTGGAGTCCAGCGACGCCAGCATACCGTCCCATTTGGTCGGTTTCAGGGAGGCTTTCACGCCGAGATGTTTTGCCAGCTCCTGCGCAAACTCCACTTCAAAACCGGTCAGCTTGCCGTCGTCACCCTGGAAGCTAAACGGAGGATAGGTTCCTTCCAGCCCCACCAGCAGCGTGCCGCGCTCTTTGACTTTGTTGAGCAGATTTTCTGCTGCGAACGTTTTCACGCTCATACCCGCGACCAGCGCAACGGCCATCATCCCCATCAGCGCCTGACGACCCAGAAGTGCTAATTTCATAAGTACCCCGATACAGTGGAATTTTTGAGTAGTGTAGAGAAATCGCCTGCAACGTCAAAGGCGGCTGCGCTACATCTTATTCTTTTTTAATATATATCAGAAGTTGTTCCGGCGCGGACTTTCTGCTTCATGACGCCCGGCATCTGGACTTTATACTGGGCGTACTTGCGCAGCGCGATGCGGTAGTTGTTGGTGCTGGTGGCAGGCAGCCACGGCTCGAGATTTTCATCCAGATAGCCGGTTGTCAGCAGATCCCTGGAGATATTTTGCAGGGTCAGGTGCTGACCAAGGCGACGCAGGCGAACGACGTATTCCCGCACGGTGCCGTGGCTCATCTCGGTTTGTTCAAACAGGAATTGCTTGAAGCCAATAATATCAAAGAAGTCGCTTTGCTCTTTGCAGTGGAGATCGCCACAGAAACGGCAAAGCGCCACCCACTCTTTTTGCTCTTCAAGCCAGGCGGCTTCATCCATCAGCGTGTCGAGGCGGGAAATCGCTATCTTATTCACAATTTCGCCGCGACGAACCAGCGTGATGCGGTCGAGTAGTTTTTTACAGTGGGCGCAATGCGTCTGGCTGTGTTTAAAGTCTTTCAGGTAGCGGCTTAAAGGCCGTCTTTTTGATTGCTGCACCGTCATGATAACTCCTGGTTGTCAATACGTTGTGCGGCATTTTTCAGGTGAATCAATCACCTATAACTTACCCAGTTTTGTGCGCAGACGTTTAATGGCCTGGCTGTGCAGCTGGCTTACCCGTGACTCCCCCACCTCCAGCACGGCGCCAATCTCTTTGAGATTGAGCTCCTCCTGGTAATAGAGCGTCAACACCAGTTGTTCACGTTCCGGTAACGCTTCAATCGCTTCCATCACGCGCTGGCGTAAATTACCTTCCAGTAAATGGTGTAACGGGTTTTCTTGCTGATGCTCATCCGTCACCAGCTCGATGCTATCGCCATGCTCTTCGCGCCACTCGTCGTAAGAAAAGAGTTGGCTGTTGTTGGTATCGAGCAACATCTGGCGATACTCTTCAACAGGTATGCCCAGGCGTTCCGCCACTTCCGTTTCCGTCGCGTTGCGCCCAAGCTCCTGTTCCAGCTGCCCCATTGCATGCGCTACTTCACGGGCGTTGCGGCGAACGCTGCGCGGCACCCAGTCGCGGCTGCGCAGCTCGTCCAGCATCGCACCACGAATACGCTGCACTGCGTAAGTCGTAAATGCCGTTCCTTGCAGAGCGTCGTACCGGTCAACTGCATTCAATAACCCGATACCGCCCGCCTGCAGCAGATCGTCCAGTTCCACGCTCGCCGGCAAACGCACCTGGAGGCGCAATGCTTCGTGACGCACCAGCGGAACATAACGCTGCCACAGCGAGTGTTTATCCATTACACCTTCAGCGGTATAGAGTGAATTCACGATAAACAGCCCTGCGTTAGTTGAGTTATCGGCATGATTATCCGATTCTGGAGGGTAATCAATTGGATGAATAATGGGTGAAATGGGGGGTTATTTGCCTATTACTTTATAATCCTCGACGCTGGCACAGCATATAAAACCAGTTCAAAAGCCAGTTCCGGATGATGGCCGCGAAGATAAAAGGCGTAATCTGCGCTGAGTGACTGAATATATTGCGGAATAGTCAGCAAATCTTCCGGTTTATGATAAAGGCTGATTGCCAGCAGCGGCTGCCAGGTCCGAATAGTCTCAGCGGCGCCCTCCAGTGCTTTAAGCTCCGCCCCTTCGACATCCATTTTTATAAATGTGGCTTTACCGCCCTGGAGGATATTATCGATGCTGTCCAGCTCAATGGTGACGGTATTGCTGCTTTGCTCCACAAGGCGTGAAGAGAGGGCATTTCCCGACTGAAAAGAGAGAACGGTTTTATTATCCCATACCCCTTTTTGCACCGGCTGGCAGAATGGCCACCGACGCGTATTGTCACAAAGCTGAGCATAATTACCGGCATCCGGTTCGAAACCGACAATTTTTTCCGGCATCGCGACCTGCTGGCGCTCCACTTCCTGCATAAACGCGCCGATGCTGTCGCCATTGTAGGCACCGCAATCGATGAAGACTTCGTTATCCTGTAGACGGAGAACATCGGCAGGGAAATAGTGCGCTGGCTCGTAGACCGTCTGGTAATAGCCACGCGTTGCGCTCAGACGCTGCTTCAGGAATGCGACCAGCGTTTCTCTTGAGCGTTCGTCTGCCAGGCCTGCATAGACCTCTTCGAGGACGTCGCTATGCCCGGCGCAAAACGACGGGGTATACCATAGACGGGTGCTGACGCCGATAAACGCGGGATCGTATACCAGCACGTTGGCGCCACCGCGACGTAATTCGTCCTGCAACGCTTCGCTTACGTACTGTAGCGCCACGATACAGTTAAATTCGCCGGGCTGTTCAATGAGATCTTCAATCGCCACCACCGGCAGGCCGTGGAAGGTCATGCCCTCGGTCAGGTACTGTCGGTTTAATGCCACCTTATCGAGAGGCATATTTTCCCGGAACATAAATTCCGCGGTCATCTGCCCGAGGCAGCCTGCGCCGTACAGCACCAGCGGAAGACCGCTGGCATGCATAGCGCGGATGCTTTCAACGAAGTGATTATCGTAGCCCTGTATTTGTTCCAGTAATGTCATGTGGTCCTCAGCTAAACCTTTGTTAACGATGCAAATCGACTTTCGCAGACGTCACCGCGCTCTGCTGCGCTTTTTCGAGAAACTCCAGGCCGCGAACGGCGGTATCGCAGCTGAGGCTGTATCCTGTAGGCTCACCGCGTAAGCTGGCGGCGATGTCGGCGTAATAGTTAGCAAACGCCTCAATAAAGCCGGCGGGATGCCCTGCCTTAAAACGACAATAGCGCGGCTGATTAGCCACCCTGTTATCTCCCGCCGTGCGGTCGATAAGCCGCACGTTGCCGTGTTCATCGGCAAGACGGAGATATTCGGGTTCCATCTGCAGCCACTCCGCGCTGCCCAGCGATCCATAGATGCGGATGCGCAGGCCGTTGCGGTAACCGAGCGCCGCTTTGCCATACCAGTAGTTGCAAACCATATCGTCGCCATAGCGGGACACCAGGTTCACCGTATCGACAACGTCCGATACGCGCGCAAAGGTGCTGTTGATCGCATAGACATCTTCGGCTTGCCTGTCCGTCAGAAACTCCACCAGCTGGTGGACATGGACACCAAGGTCGAGCGAAACGGTGGGAATGTCTCCGTCAACTCGTCGCCATTCCTGAGGCTGCGGCACGCTGCCATCCTCACGGCTGCGAATAAACCCTTCCTGCGGCATTTCGACCATGACGTGCTGAATTTTGCCCAGCTCGCCGTTGAGCAGGCGCTCGCGCAGTTCGCGAACCATGGGATAACCGGTGTAGTTATAGGTGACGTACAGTTGCCCTTTCATGTCCGCCACGCGCCGGGCGATATCCCGCGCGTCTCCCGCGCTGGCAACCAACGCTTTTTCACTGATAACCGGCAGCCCGTACTCCAGAGCGGCCATGATAATTTCACGGTGGGCCGGCGTAGGCGTCAGGATAACCACGGCATCCAGCCGCGCGTGCTGTTCTTCCAGCAGGGTAACCGCGCTGGTGTAGATGGACTCGTCGTTAAGCCCCCAGGCCCGCCCCGTCTGCTGGTTCAGGGACGCATCGCGGCTAAAGCAGCCCGCCGTGAGCTGGAAATGTCCATCCATTTGGCTGGCGATTTTGTGGGTCAAGCCGATGGCGGAATTGATCCCACCGCCGATAAATCCGAGTGACAGCGGCCTGTTCATAATCCGGTCCTTACAACGTAGTAAAAGAGAAATAGTTTTTTAGCTGCGGCGTGTGGCGCGCCATGGCAGTAAGTTCGGTAAACTCCGCAAATACCAGCCCGGCGCGATCCCCGGGGGCAGGCCCGAGTTCATCGCCCGGCTGTTTAAGCGGGAAAGCCTGCATGACCGTGGCCGGCAGCGAGGCGTAGCTAAAGCCGAAGAAACGGCTTTGCCGTTCGCTGGAGACCGTATGGCGCGCAATGTAGCGCTGGCGCGCCGGTCGCCGGTGCGCGAACGCGCTCTTCTCACCGATAAAGGGGGCGACAAATTCGCGGCAATAATCTATGCCCGTTGAGAACTCAATCAGCTTCGAGTAGAGATCGCCGGGGCAGCGGCGGGTAACCTCAATCAGCCAAAATGCCTCTTCGTCAGCGATAAGCTGGGTATGCAACAAACCGTCTACCAGATTCAAATCACTGACGATGGCCTGCATGCACTCGCTGATGCGGTCGCGCATCGGCTCGCTGAGGTTGACGCTCAGGCAGCTGCTATTCACCTGCCACGGGTAGACCGTGCAGTACTCATCGACAAAAAATTCGCAGACGATTTGCCCACCGCGGATAAAGGCGGAGTGGCTGTACAGGGCGCCCTGGCAGAACGTCTCAATGACGCACTCCCCTCCTGCCGATGCCGCACGGGCGATATTTACCGCCTCATCCAGCTCTGACGGCTGATGAATCAGTGAAATCCCCTTTCCGCTGTAGGCATCAACGGGTTTAACCAGCAGGGGAAACGCCATAGCGCGCGCCTCCTGAAGGCTGCCGGCGGCCTGCGGGATAGGGTATCCCCGGGCGCTGGCCCATTTCCTGAAACGGTCCTTAAGAAAGAGAAGATCGCTGACGTCGGGCTCGTCGAAGCCTGGAAGGCCCAGCGCCTGCGCGACCCGACAGCCAGACAGGTAAGAGACGTCGGTTACGCCCGGGGAGAGCGCGGTAATGTTTTCAGCACGGGCAATCGCCAGCACGGCGTCGCTGTCGGCATAATTTTGCACGCAGGTCGCGTCGGCATATTTCATCCCCGCGTCCTGCGCTTTTCCGCTACAGGCGAGCGTGCGAAAACCCGCCGCCTTAATGGCCTGCTGCAAGGGCAGTGAGGCAAAGCCCGCGTCAAGGATCATGGCAGTACGCGTCATCGTCATACCGCCAGCGCCGTAAGTATTGTTGACTCGTCAGACGGTAACCGCCCGGGCAGCGCGGCGCGCTTCAGGGCATTCACCACCCGATCCTGATCCTGTGACGTTAATCCCGGATAAACAGGCAGGCACAGCACCTTGTCTGCGATAGCGTTCGCCACAGGCAGATGCTCTTCCGCGGACGTTGGGAAACCTCTGTACATGGCAAAGGAGCTGATCAGCGGATAGAAATAGCGGCGCGTCAAAATGTTGTCTGCCTTGAATAACGCATAGACTTCATCGCGGCTTCTGCCAAATTCCGGCTCAATGAGCACCGGAAAATAGGCGTGATTCCAGCTCACATCGTCTGGCACGTCGACGAACGTTAATCCTTCCAGCCCCTCCAGGAGGTCGCAATAGCGTTGATGGAGCGCCTTGCGCTCCTCCAGGGCTTTATCTATATGCTTAAGCTGAAGCAGGCCAAACGCGGCTTCCACTTCATTCATTTTGGCGTTTATCCCCGGGGCCACGATGCGGGTTTCACCAGCAAAGCCAAAATTCTTGAGATAGTCGATGCGCTGCTTGGTTTTCAGATCCTGGGATATAATCGCCCCGCCCTCAAAGGTATTAAAGACTTTGGTGGCATGGAAGCTGAGTATCGATAAATCGCCGTGGTTTAAAATACTGACATCATTTTTACGCACGTTAAAGGCGTGTGCGGCATCATAAATAACCCGCAAACCGTAAACGTCCGCAATTTTCTGGATCTTATCGATGTCGCAAGGAATACCGTAACAGTGGACAGGTAAAATTGCCGTGGTATGCGGCGTAATTAATTCTTCGATACGATCCGGATTAATATTATAGGTTCGCGGATCGATATCAGCGAAGACGGGCGTTAAGCCATTCCACAGCAGGCTATGCGAGGTGGCAACAAAGGAATAAGGCGTGGTGATCACCTCGCCGCTCAGACGCAGTGCCTGAAACGCCGTCAGCAAGGCCAGCGTACCGTTAGCAAACAGCGACAGGTGCTTTACGCCAAGATATTCCGCCAGCGCTTCTTCAAGCTGCTGGTGAAAAGGCCCGCCGTTCGTCAGGGTCTTGTTTTGCCATATTTGCTCCAGATAGGGGATAAACTCTTCCAGAGGAGGCAAAAAAGGACTGGTTACGTAAATTTCACTCATAGCGTACCTCGGTATTGATACCGGCAATTTTTTCCAGACGGCCTGCGTTATTAACGATGTTCATTTATGCGCGCTCTTCAGCAATGAGGAAGGCATGCGGTTTTTCTCCACGGCAATAGATCCCCCACGCTTCGCGCAGCGCCCGTTCAAAGTTTTCAGCAACGTTAAAATCGGGTACATGGTCGACCGGGATCCGCTCCCGCATCCCCTGACGTATTTCAGCCAGCTCGGGAATACGTTTACTCCAGCCGGTGGCCCTGGAAATATAATCGGCTTCATCTGCCGCAATAAACTGCTCCAGCCCGTAAGAACGCATAATATCGACGCCCTGCTGGCAAGGTATGGTTGGGCCATTCATCGTCAATGTCGGCACGCCCATCCACGCCCCGTGATGCGTGGTCGTTCCGCCGCTGTAGGGGAATGCATCGAGCAAAATATCAATTTCATGATGCAGGGCCAGGTACTCGTCCAGTTCGACCAGCCCTCTGAAAAGCAGCCGGTCCTGAGAAATACCACGCTGCCTGAGACGTTTTGTCATGGCCGCGATCATTTCGGCGTCGGTCATGTTACCGATTAACAAGCGACCCTCAGGATAGCCCTGTAAAATAGCGGCCCACGCGTCCAGAACCTGGTCGTTTATTTTTTTAGAACGGTTAAAGCTGGCAAACGTAATATAGCCGTTGCGAAGCGCGGGCAACGGGTTAATGTCCGGGCTTCGCGGATGGGGCTGGAAGCTCTTACGCGTTGCGACGAACATCGCGTTTTCCACCAGCTGTTCTTCAAGCGCCGGCGACTGCGCCAGGCTCGATGAAAGCAGAATATAATCCATCTCCTTCATACCGGTCGTGCCGGGATAACCTATCCAGGTTATCTGGATCGGGGCCGGACGCAGGGCGAAGACCGGTAGCCGGTTGTAGGCGGTATGGCCCGATAAATCGAACAGAATATCGATTTTGTCTTCCGCTATCAGCTTCGCCAGCTCGATATCGCTGATGGCATCCACCTGGCGCCACAGGGTAGCGCTCTCGCGAAGGTGGCAGTAAACGTCATCCTCCTCGAGGAAAAGGGTGTTATAGGCAACCAAATCATATTGTTCACGATTGATGGCGTCCCAGTAAGGCAGCAGGAAATTGGCCACGGGGTGCTTGCGCAAATCACCGGAAACAAAGCCGAGCCGGAGCCTGCGCTGAGGCTCTCGGGAATTGCCGAGCGCAAGCTTAACCCCGCTCTCCTTAGCCCAGGCTGAAGCGCGACGACCAAATTCCAGATGCCTTTCCAGCAGTTCATCCGCCTTCACGCTGGCGTCGTGACTCATCACGAAGAGTAAATTGCTGAAGTAACCAAAATTGTAGTTACTGAGCTCGACGGCCTTTTCCATGAAATAGCGCGCCTCGGCCATTTTATGATTGTCACTCAGGACGATGCCGGTAAGACCAAGCGAGCTGGGGCCAGGGTGCTGGAAGCGCATAATTTCCCTGCAGCATTTTTCTGCCAGCGACATATCGCCATACGCATGATGCAGCGACGCCAGGCTGAGCCAGTAGTCAATATTCTTATTGTTGAGGCGAAGTAAGGTACGGACGATCTGCCGGGATCCGTAAAATTCACGCTTACGCTGGAGCACCGTGGCAAGATCGTAATAGATATCAAGGCTGGAGAAATAATATCCCATCAGCCTGCAGAGCGAGGCCAGAGCCTCGTCCCAGGCCGAGGTCAATACGCACGTTTTTGAGTAGCAGCGAAGCACGTGAATATTGTCGGGGTTTTTCTCCATTAATTCGCGGGCGTATTCCCGCGCCTCTTTAGAGCGTCCTTTTTGAATAAGGCCGTTCGCCCGCTCGTAAATCGCATCGACGGCCGGATCGGCTAATTCGGGTTCGGCATTGCCTTTCAGCAGCATTCCGCCCTGCGCCCTCTCGACGCTCAATAACAACAGCAGAGAAAGTTGCGATTTCAGCACGTCGAGCATGCCCGCTCGCAGGAAACGCTGGAGCTGTTTTTTCCAGGCCTCCGGCGAGCCCGTAAGCAACCCTTTAATCTTCAGCGCCGAGTAGTGTTCCCAGTTCGCCTGCCCTGCCCTGTTCATATCAAACCGCAGGTAATGCCACTCGTCGGGAGTCAATGAGACCCACTCTCCCCACAGGTTCATGAGGGGGATATTCTCTGCAGGACGCCCGGAGGGGAGTCGCCCTACCGGCACCAGCTCATCATGCGGCGCGGCGTTATATGCGCCAGGAGCGGTGCTCCAGAAGAAGCCATCAGCGCAGGTCATGAACAGCGTTTTCAGGGCTTCCCATACCGTCTGCTGGTAATCCTCCTGAGTTTCAGGGGCACGGCAGTTGAGCACCAGCTGTTCGAAGCTTAAGGACATTGGCCAGGCGTTACCCAGCAGTTCCATGATGCGGATAATAATGGCGTTGTCGGTACGAATGATTCGGCCGTTATTATTTCTGAATTCGTGCGGCGCTTTTGCGGGATCCACGTCCACCGGCACAAAGCTGCCGGCCCAGTGCAGGTTTTTGAGCTGGTCAAGATCCGGTTCGGCAGGAGGCGAGAGCGCGTTCAGATGACACAGCAGGGTGAAGCGTTCTTCTCGCTGCACGGCGTAGTCAAGATACTGCTGTGCCATCGTTCTGCTGGCACCGTCGCTGACGGCCTCCAGCAGCCGTGCCGTTGTCGGGTTATAGTAGCCTCCCAGCTCCGACTGCGGCAGTACGTCACCCAGATACTGCAAGCCCATCTGTTCGGCCTGCGCGCTGAAGTCAGCAAGCGTACAGGCTCCGTCGGTCGGGCTTAAGTAGGCCAGAACCAGCGCGTTGTCGTCCATTTCTTCAGCAAGCCGGACTTCATTCCTGAGCGGGCCCTCCTCCAGCGTTAACAGCATAAAGCTGAGCATGGCGCGGGCGGATGCCAGCAGGTCGCTTCCCTCTTCCGCTCGTTCAAGATGAAACCGTAACGCTTCTCCCAGCGTCAGGCGCGCAGAACTGCCGGGCAGTACGGACCATTTTATGGCGATAACGCCGCTGGGCGATAAATGCGCGTGACACCACTTCAGCAAGGCTTCCCGCTCGCTTTTCCCCAGAAAGGCAAAGGTCTGGTGAATAATGATGTAATCAAATTCGCCGGGATCGGCAGCCAGTAAATCCCCTAACCCCGCGGCAAAGAGCTCAACGTTCTGACATCCTAATTCTGCGGCATGCTGCTGCCCTTTCTGGATAGCCTCTTCATCAATATCCACGCCAATGGCGATACTCTCGGGGTACGCCCAGGCATGCATAATCAGGCGCGTTGCCGATCCGCAGCCCATTTCCAGGACGCGGGCAAACGCGGGCAGCGGCGCAGCCAGGTGATTAAGCCGCGCAGAGGCATGGAGGGACTCAGGGCTAACCCGATAGTAGGGATACAGTGTCGTCACGTTTATTCCAGATTCTCGTTATTACAGGCCAGGTTCAGCGCTGGTACTGGCGGATGAGCGCCGATTTATAGGCCTGACATGGCCCTTCTTCCTTTATCGTCACCCAGCTGAACGCCTCTTCACCCGCCTCGCTGTCCAGCATTACGCGACGCTCGGCTCGCATGATGGCGCGATGGTCTTCTGGCGACATGCAGTCCAGACAGGAAAAGAGTGCCACCTGCTCCAGGCCCGGCGCGTAGTTGCCGCTGGCCAGGTTATCGTCGATAAAGTGCGCCACCCGATCGAGATAGCGCTGCGCGACGCCGCCGGGTCTGGCGTAGATGAAACCGGCAAAGACCTCCTCCCAGAAAGGAGCCACTTCGGTCTGCAACAGCAGCAGCGGCGCGTCGGGCTCCGTCCAGGGCTTGCGCACCAGCACATTCGTGTTTATGGCAATAACGGGCGTATTGAAGGTCGCCAGGGCATGGCGCAGGAAAACGATACGACGGGCAGCGCTGACTACCGACGCGTCGGCGTTACTGGCTATTTTTTCATGGCTGGCAGAGAGGTTAAGTTCAGGAAGCTGTTCCCGAAGCGCCGTCAGGCTTGCTTTAACCGCGTCGCTACCGTTAAAAAGATGCAGGTGAACATCCAGCACGTCGCGGTTGGTGTCATACAGGGAGTACAGCATCGGTACGGCGTGTTCGAAATACTCCTCGCTATCGCAGGTTAACAACACCGTCGTTTTACCGGCTGAGGTTTTTTCAATCCAGTTTTCAAAGGCTCCCGCCTTCACCACGCCTTCACTTGCGTTCAGCGATCGGAAATCGATGTAAGAATCAGGAATGCCCCCGAGCCTGTAGATCCCACAGGCGATCATCAGCAGGGCCATGGGATCTTCGCCAATCAACGACGCATCCGCGGTCAGCGCCTGGATCACCACCATCGCCTGGTTGAAGTCGTTTTCCATTAAGCAGATCAGCAGCAGGATTTTCAGTACCGGGGCCGAGCTGCTCACCAGCGAAAGATTATTGTTTATTAAAAATAGCGCTGAACTGATTTCATTCACCCGGAATAACAGCTGAATGGCGGCGACAAGATAATTAATATTGCTGTCGGCTTTTAGGGCCGAGACGATATATTCGGTAAGCCGGGCGCGCTGGTCTGCGGATAATGCCTCTCCTTCGCCAGTGCGGGCGTCATTCAGCGCGCCGTTGGCCAGCACGATCGCGCACAGCATATTTTTTAAGGCCGCATCTTTTTCCGCCTTCAGCCCCGTTTCTGCCGCACGGATCGTCGGCTCGAGGGCGGTAATATTGGCGCTCTTAAAACTGAAGATTTCCGCCGCGATGTTTGCGGGCATAACGTCGGCTTCCGGGAGATCGATAAACCGGGTAAAGACATCCCGATAAAACTGACGCATAGCCCGGCTACGTGCGAATTCACTCATCTTATAACTCATCGGTAAACTGTCGTCAGACGACCGGAAAAAGAGATTTTAGGCAGAGTACCACTGCGCTACGGGGGGTGATGGCGGGAAAACGCTGCTAAATGCAGCCTTATTTTGCAGATTACGCGCGGGTATTTTTAAGGATAAATAGTGAAAAAAAAGGCTGCTGTTTCCAGCAACCTTTTTTACATATTTTGCGGCTATTAACGCAGCAGGGACAGCATCGCCTGTGGAACCTGGTTTGCCTGAGACAGCACGGAAGTACCAGCCTGCTGCAGGATCTGCGCGCGAGACATGTTAGAAACTTCAGTTGCGTAGTCAGCGTCCTGGATACGGGACTGAGCAGCAGACAGGTTAGTGATAGAGTTGTTCAGGTTGTTGATGGTAGATTCGAAACGGTTCTGAATCGCACCCATGTTAGAACGAGCGGTATCAATTTTAGAGATAGCGTTGTCTGCGGCAGTGATGAACGCTTTAGCAGTGCTGTTGTCGGTGATAGTACCGGTCAGGCCAGTGTCGAGGCTGGTTGCTTTAGCATTGATCAGTGCGCCAGTGGTGATAGCGATGCTATCAGTAGCGCCAGTACCCGCGCCAACCTGGATGTTCAGGGAAGCAGTCTGGCTACCGTCCAGCAGTTTTTTGCCGTTGAAGTTAGCAGCGCCAGCGATACGGTCGATTTCACCCAGACGCTGAGTGATTTCAGTGCTGATTGAGGTGTAGTCAGTGGTGCCGTTAGTATCGTTCGCAGCCTGAACAGCCAGCTCACGGATACGCTGTAAGTTGGAGTTGATCTCGTTCAGGTTACCTTCAGCGGTCTGAACCAGAGAGATACCGTCGTTAGCGTTACGTGCAGCCTGAGTCATCCCTTTGATCTGAGAATTCATACGGTTTGCAATCGCCTGACCAGCAGCGTCATCTTTAGAGCTGTTGATACGCAGACCGGAAGACAGACGCTCAATAGCGGTGCCCAGAGAAGACTGAGATTTGTTCAGGTTGTTCTGAGTGGTCAGGGACAACAGGTTAGTATTGATAACTGCCATAATTTTAATTCCTTCAAAAATGGTTTCTAGGGTCGGTGCCTAACACTCACGGCGTCTCTCACCGTCAACAAGGTTATCGACGCCCTGGCAGCAGACTTTAGAAAATATCGAAGAAAATATTTAATTTATTGTTTTATAAAGTTTTATTTACATTAAACCGGCGCCAGCACTAATTTAAGCATGCAAAATGACGACGCCTGACGCTGCCTGTATGCACGCTTATTACGCGATAAATTTTTTGGCTCGCCGTAAACTTTTTGCCAGCCTGGCCGATAAACGACTGAAACATCCATTGAGAAGGAATATTACATGGCGACAATCAGTAATCTCGGGGTGGGCATGCCCGGCCTGCAGGATCTGTACGATAAGCTCCAGGCTGCAGAAGAGACAAAATTAACGGCCATTGCCAAACAGAAAACGACTTACGACGCGCAAATTACCGGTTACGGCAAACTGCAAAGCGCCCTGACGACCCTGCAAACCGCAGCTGCCAAGCTGGCAAAAACGGATACCTGGAACTCCACGTCAATTAGCAGCACGAACACCGCGTTCTCGGCGGTCAGTACCTCCAGCGCCAACGTTGGCGATGTCACCGTCAACGTCAGCAAGATTGCGAAAGGCCAGGTTCTGACGACCGCGCCCGGCACCATTGACAGCAATACAAAGCAGTTAGGCGGCACAACCGGTTCCAACAGCCGAACCATTACCATCACCCAGGCAGGAGCCGACAGCAAGCCGCTGACGGTTACGCTTGCCGATGGCGACACGTCGCTGAACGGGATTGCGAAAGCCATTAACGCGGCCAACGGCGGCGTATCGGCAAGCGTGGTGAAGGCCGACGACGGCGACTACCGCCTGATGCTGACCTCTAAAACCACGGGTACCGATTCCGATATGACCGTAACGGTAACCGGGGACGATACGCTGAATGCCGTCATCGGCAGCGGAGCGCTTAACGAGCAGGTGAAGTCGCAGAATGCCGTCGTTAACGTGAACGGTATCCAAATTGTTCGCCAGAGCAATACCATCACTGACGCCCTGCCCGGGGTTACGTTAACCCTGAAAACGCCGAGCACGGCAGATGAAACCCTGACGGTAGCGCGCTCGACAGACGACAACAAAAAAGCCATTACGGAATGGGTGAATGCCTACAACGCGCTGCAGTCCACCATTGCCTCGCTGACCAAGTATGAGCCGCCTGCTGTGGGTGCAACCGCCCAGTCGTCGAACAACGGCGTACTCATGGGTGACAGTACTATCCGCGGAGTACAATCCGATCTGCGTGCTTTATTGACCAATGTGCAGAGCGGTTCGTATGCCATCATGGCGCAGCTTGGCATTACGCAGGACCCGGTTAAAGGTGCAGATGGCGCAATTGGCAACCTGAAGATCGATGATAAAAAATTAACCAAAATCCTCACGGAAGATCCTGCTGGCGTGCAGGCCTATTTTGTGGGTGACGGCAAAACGACCGGTTTCGCCACGCAGATGAATAACAAGCTGACCGATATGCTGAGCACCTCTGTCGGTAAAGAGGGCGTTATTCAGAATGCGAAGGACGGTATCAACGCCACGCTTAAGTCCATCGGTAAACGTTACGACGCGATGGAGCTGTCCATCGAAGCCACGATGGCGCGCTATAAAAAGCAGTTTAACGATTTGGATAAGCTGGTCACCAAATTCAACAGTACGGCCACTTATTTGAACCAACAGTTCAGCAGTAAGTAAGAAAGGAACCGATATGTATAGCAAATCTGGTGTACAAGCCTATCAGCAGGTAGGTCTTGAATCTGCTGTCTTGAGTGCCAGCCCGCACCAGTTGGTTGTCATGTTATTCGACGGTATCCATAGCGCGCTTATACGGGCGCGCCTTTTCCTTGAGCAAGGGGATATTCCCGCTAAGGGCGAGGCCCTGTCTAAGGCCATTAATATTATCGAAAATGGCCTGAAGGCAGGGTTAAATATGGATGTGGGGGGTGAACTTCCCCACAACCTTTCTGCGCTTTATGACTATATGGTACGCCGTCTGTTACATGCAAACCTGCGCAATGACATTGAGGCTATTACCGAGGTCGAGGCTCTTCTGCTCAATATTTCCGACGCCTGGAAGCAAATCGGCCCGGGTTATTCTCCCAAGCAGGATTAACTGTAATGAACGACTCCAGCTTATCCCTAAAAAAGTGGCATGCTCTTTATGCGCTTAGCAATACCATGCTAAGCCTTGCTCAATCCGGGAAATGGGATGAGCTAATCGATCGGGAGGTTACGTACGTTTCGCTGGTTGAAGAGATCAGCACGACCCCTTTTCCGCCTGACAGCAAGTACATTCAGGACCAGGCGATGGTTATCCTGAATCAGGTGCTTCAGAATGAACTCATTCTTAAAGAGTTGCTGCAGGAAAGAATGAGCGAGCTGAGCGGTCTTATTGCCCAAACCAATAAGCAAAAAAACGTCAACGTCACCTACGGCAGGCTTTCGGGCAACATATTATTTCCCGGAGAGATGAATCACTAATACACGTTAGCGATTCTTGATCCATACTCCAGAAGTCAGCCAAACGGCTTCTGGAGCACGGACGATGAAAAACCCCACCCTGTTACAATGTTTTCACTGGTATTACCCTGCTGGCGGTGAATTGTGGCGAGAGGTCACGGCATTAGCCCCCAATCTTAACGAAATCGGCATCAATATGGTCTGGTTGCCGCCTGCATATAAAGGCGCATCCGGAGGCTATTCCGTCGGGTATGACTCCTACGACCTCTTTGACCTCGGTGAGTTTGACCAGAAGGGCAGCATCGCAACGAAATACGGCGATAAAGCGCAGCTGCTGGAGGCCATAGACGCCTTAAAAAGCAACCAGATTGCGGTCCTGCTGGACGTCGTGGTTAACCACAAAATGGGCGCCGATGAAAAAGAGCCCGTGCGCGTTCAGCGCGTGGATGCCCAGGATCGCACGCAGATTGGCGATGAGATAATCGAATGTGAAGCCTGGACGCGCTACACCTTTCCGGTGCGGGCGGGCCAGTATTCGCAGTTTATCTGGGATTACAAATGCTTCAGCGGTATCGACCACATCGAGAACCCCAACGAAGACGGCATCTTCAAAATCGTAAACGACTACACCGGCGAGGGCTGGAACGACCAGGTCGACGACGAGATGGGCAATTTCGATTACCTGATGGGCGAGAACATCGATTTTCGTAACCATGCGGTGACGGAGGAGATCAAGTACTGGGCGCGCTGGGTAATGGAACAGACCCGCTGCGACGGCTTCCGCCTGGATGCGGTAAAGCACATTCCGGCGTGGTTCTACAAAGAGTGGATTGAGCATGTCCAGGAGGTAGCCGCGCAGCCGCTGTTTATCGTGGCGGAATACTGGTCTCATGAGGTGGATAAGTTGCAGCACTACATCAACCAGGTGGACGGTAAAACCATGCTGTTTGATGCGCCGCTGCAGATGAAGTTTCACGAAGCGTCACGCCAGGGCCGCGACTATGACATGAGCCAGATTTTTACCGGCACGCTGGTGGAAGCCGATCCGTTCCATGCCGTCACGCTGGTGGCCAACCATGACACCCAGCCGTTACAGGCGCTGGAGGCACCGGTTGAAGCGTGGTTTAAACCGCTGGCCTATGCCCTTATCCTGCTGCGTGAAAACGGCGTGCCGAGCGTGTTCTATCCGGATCTCTTTGGTGCCAGCTATGACGACACGGGGGGTGATGGCGAAACGTACCACATTGATATGCCAGTGATCGAGCAGCTCCACGAGCTGATCCTCGCCCGACAGCGCTTCGCCCACGGCGTGCAGACGCTCTTTTTCGACCATCCAAACTGCATTGCCTTCAGCCGCAGCGGAACGGAGGATAACCCTGGCTGCGTGGTGGTGCTGTCGAACGGTGAAGACGGCGAGAAAACGATCTGTCTCGGTGAGAATTACGGCAATAAAAACTGGCGTGATTTTTTGGGCAATCGCGAGGAAACCGTGACCACGGCGGCGGATGGTGAAGGAACGTTCTACTGTAACGGCGGAAGCGTCAGCGTCTGGGTCATTGAGGACGCGCTCTAGTACTGGAAAAGTGCGGCCTGATGCCCTCACCCCGACCCTCTCCCACGGGGAGAGGGAGCAAACCCTAAAAACGGCAATATAATTGCCGTTTTGCTTTTACCGTCAGGGAAGCTTGCTCTCCAGCGGATTTTTGCTCAGATAATCTGCGCACTCCACCGTTGGGCGATCGACCTTTTGCAGCTCCATACCGTCATATTCAAGCGTTGAACCGTCACGTTCGAGCGGATAGACGTCAAGCTTACGGGTCACGTTATAGTAGCTGTCCGAACGGAGCATGATCTTGCCCGGCACGGCTATTACCCGCTGCCACTGGCGGCAGTCAAGCGTATCCCCCTCTTGCGTCACCACCAGCGTGGCAATCGCTTCCGGGCTCACCATCGCACTCTGCGGCCCTTTCGACTGCCAGTAACCAGCCAGTTGAGAAGGTACCGGATGCTTAATCACTTCCTGGTAGTTATCGACCTGAACACATCCCGTTAGCGCCAGCATCGCAGCCACAATTGCTACTTTTTTCATCATCTTTCCTGCATGCGAAGAAAAAAATATTGTGGCATTAAAGCCATCAGGCTGCCAGCGCAAGATTGGCAATGATTACACCTGCATGCCCATCACTTCCTGATACGCCGACACCAGCTTGTTACGCACCTGCAGTCCCATCTGCAGTGACACCGACGCTTTTTGCAGATCGGCCATCACATCGTTGAGCGCCACGCCGGGTTCACCGAGGGTAAATTTTTCAGCCTGGGTACGGGCCGCGTTCTGCTTATCGCTGATCCGGTCCAGCGCCGCATGCAGCTGGCCGGCAAAGCTGATGCCAGGCTGCTGGTCAGCCACGTTCTGATTACGGGCCGTCATCGCCGCGGCCTGCAGCTGACTGATTACCCCTTCAATACCCTGTATAGCCATGACTCTCCCCTGGATGGTTTTTTACGGGGTCAAGACTAACAGCTTGTCAATAAGATAAAGGCGGTAAATAGCGTTAAAAAACCAGGTTATTTGACGCATAGAAAATCCCGAATCATCAAATAATGGCAGGGCCATCAGTATGGAACTTTTGTCGTGTTTGCCGACCCGGGAGTCAGTTTTGTTTCTCTACACGAATAACGTAAACCACCAGGATTTAAGAGGTGCGCAATGAGTGCGACAGCAGCATCGACAGCGCCACAGAATAAATCACTCGAGTGGATGAACCGCCTTCGCGCGAACCCTAAAATCCCGTTGATTGTGGCAGGCGCTGCCGCCATCGCGATCGTTGTTGCGATGGTCTTATGGGCAAAAAGCCCGGATTACCGCACGCTCTACAGCAATCTTTCCGACCAGGATGGCGGTGCCATCGTTACCCAACTGACCCAGATGAACATCCCGTATCGCTTTGCCGATAACGGCGGTGCGCTCGAAGTACCGGCGGATAAAGTGCACGAGCTTCGCCTGCGTCTTGCCCAGCAGGGGCTGCCGAAAGGCGGCGCGGTTGGGTTCGAGCTGCTGGATCAGGAAAAATTCGGCATCAGTCAGTTCAGCGAGCAGGTTAACTACCAGCGCGCGCTGGAAGGCGAGCTGGCCCGCACCATTGAGACCTTAGGCCCGGTGAAGAGTGCCCGCGTGCACCTGGCAATGCCTAAGCCGTCCCTGTTTGTCCGCGAACAAAAATCCCCTTCCGCCTCTGTGACCGTCAACCTCGAACCGGGCCGCGCGCTGGATGAAGGGCAGATCAGCGCCGTCACGCATCTGGTCTCCAGTGCGGTAGCCGGTTTGCCGCCGGGTAACGTCACGCTGGTGGATCAAAGCGGTCACCTGCTGACGCAGTCCAACAGCGCGGGGCGCGATCTCAACGACGCGCAGCTGAAGTATGCCGCCGATGTGGAAGGCCGCCTCCAGCGCCGCATCGAAGCGATCCTCGGTCCGGTTGTGGGTAATAGCAACGTGCACGCGCAGGTCACCGCGCAGATTGATTTCTCAAATAAAGAACAGACCGAAGAACAGTACAGCCCAAACGGGGATGCCTCCCGCGCCGTGCTGCGCTCGCGTCAAATCAACGAAACCGAACAGGTGGGCGGCCAGTATCCTGGCGGCGTGCCGGGCGCGCTCTCTAACCAGCCCGCGCCTGCTAACGCCGCGCCAATCTCCACGCCGCCGGCAAACCAGCAGAACGGTCAGCAAAACGCCCAGCAGACCACCTCTACGGCAAACAGCACAGGCCCGCGCAACAGCAGCCGTAACGAAACGACCAACTACGAAGTCGACCGTACGATCCGCCATACCAAAATGAACACCGGCGATATTCAGCGCCTCTCCGTTGCCGTGGTGGTGAACTACAAAACGCTGCCGGATGGAAAACCGCTGCCGCTCACCGCGGAGCAGATGAAGCAGATCGAAAACCTGACCCGCGAAGCGATGGGCTTCTCAGAAAAACGCGGCGATACCCTGAACGTCGTCAATTCCCCGTTCAGCGCGGTAGATGAAAGCGGCGGAGAGCTGCCGTTCTGGCAACAGCAGGCGTTTATCGACCAGCTGATGTCCGCGGGCCGCTGGCTGCTGGTGCTGATTGTCGCGTGGCTGCTGTGGCGTAAAGGCGTTCGTCCTCAGCTGCAGCGTCGTGCTGAAGCCGAGAAAGCCGCTAAGGAACAGATGAACACGCGTCAGGACGTGGAGGAAGCGGTTGAAGTTCGCCTCAGCAAAGATGAACAGCTTCAGCAGCGCCGGGCGAATCAGCGCATGGGCGCTGAGGTGATGAGCCAGCGTATTCGCGAAATGTCAGATAACGATCCGCGCGTTGTGGCGCTGGTCATCCGCCAGTGGATGGGTAACGAACATGAGTAACACGCTTACAGGCACCGATAAGAGCGTCATCCTGCTGATGACCATTGGCGAGGATCGTGCGGCAGAGGTGTTTAAACACCTCTCCCAGCGCGAAGTGCAAATTCTCAGCGCGGCGATGGCGAACGTGCGCCAGATCTCCAACAAGCAGCTGACCGAGGTGTTGTCCGAGTTCGAGCAGGAAGCAGAACAGTTCGCGGCGCTCAACATCAACGCCAACGACTACCTGCGCTCCGTGCTGGTCAAGGCGCTGGGCGAAGAGCGCGCCGCCAGCCTGCTGGAAGATATCCTCGAAACGCGCGATACCGCCAGCGGGATCGAAACGCTCAACTTTATGGAGCCGCAGAGCGCCGCGGATCTTATTCGCGACGAGCACCCGCAGATTATCGCCACCATTCTGGTCCACCTCAAACGGGGCCAGGCGGCCGATATTCTGGCGCTGTTCGACGAGCGCCTGCGCCACGACGTGATGCTGCGTATCGCCACCTTCGGCGGCGTCCAGCCAGCCGCGCTGGCGGAGCTGACCGAAGTGCTGAACAACCTGCTCGACGGCCAGAACCTCAAGCGCAGCAAAATGGGCGGCGTGAGAACGGCGGCAGAAATTATCAACCTGATGAAAACCCAGCAGGAAGAAGCCGTTATTACGGCGGTACGCGAGTTCGACGGCGAACTGGCGCAGAAAATTATCGACGAGATGTTCCTGTTCGAAAACCTGGTCGAAGTGGACGATCGCAGCATCCAGCGCCTGCTCCAGGAAGTGGATTCGGAATCCCTGCTTATCGCCCTCAAGGGTGCCGAGCAGCCGCTGCGCGAGAAGTTCCTGCGCAACATGTCCCAGCGTGCGGCAGATATTCTGCGCGACGACCTGGCCAACCGTGGTCCGGTGCGTCTGTCTCAGGTAGAGAACGAGCAGAAAGCGATCCTGCTTATCGTTCGTCGTCTGGCGGAAACCGGCGAGATGGTGATTGGCAGCGGAGACGACACCTATGTCTGATGAACTGTCGTGGAAGCGCTGGACGCCTGACGACCTCTCCCCCCCTGCCGCGGCGTTTACGCCCGCCGTCCTGTCATCCGACGAGGACGACACCGGTGCAGAGGAGGTGCCGGAGCTGAGCGAGGAGGAACAGCGCGCACAGATGCTGGCCCAGCTGCAAATGCAGGCTCACGAGCAGGGCTTTAACGCCGGGATGAGCGAAGGTCGTCAGACTGGCCACGCGCAGGGCTATCAGGAAGGGATGGCAAAAGGCTTAGAGCAGGGTATCGAGCAGGCGCGCCAGCAGCAGGCGCCGCTTCATGCCCGCATGCAGCAGCTGGTGAGCGAGTTTCAGCACACGCTGGACGCGCTGGACAGCGTCATCGCCTCGCGCCTGATGCAGATGGCGCTCGAGGCGGCTCGCCAGGTAATTGGCCAGACGCCGGTAGTGGATAACGCGGCGCTGATTAAGCAGATCCAGGCCCTGCTCCAGCAGGAGCCGCTGTTCAGCGGTAAGCCGCAGCTGCGCGTTCACCCGGATGACCTACAGCGCGTGGAGGAGAGCCTCGGCGCAACCCTGAGCCTGCACGGCTGGCGGCTGCGGGGCGACCCGTCGCTCCATCACGGGGGCTGTAAAGTCTCCGCCGATGAGGGTGACCTGGATGCCAGCGTCGCGACCCGCTGGCAGGAACTGTGTCGCCTGGCGGCACCGGGAGTCGTCTGATGACCGCACGCCTGACGCGCTGGCTCAACACGCTCGATAATTTTGAAACGAAGATGGCGCAGCTGCCGTCCGTTCGTCGTTATGGACGCCTGACGCGCGCCACCGGCCTGGTGCTGGAAGCGACGGGCCTGCAGCTCCCGCTCGGCGCCACCTGCGTGATTGAGCGTCAGGACGGCCTGGAGATGCGCGAAGTGGAGAGCGAAGTGGTCGGATTTAACGGCCAGCGGCTTTTCCTGATGCCCCTTGAGGAAGTGGAGGGCATTTTGCCCGGCGCGCGCGTCTACGCGAAAAACATCACCGGCGATGGGCTGCAAAGCGGCAAACAGCTGCCGCTCGGCCCGGCGCTGCTGGGGCGCGTGCTGGACGGAAGCGGTAAGCCGCTTGACGGCCTCCCCTCCCCCGACACCACCGAAACCGGGGCGCTGATCACGCAGCCGTTTAACCCGCTGCAGCGCACGGCCATCGAGCATGTGCTGGATACCGGCGTGCGCCCCATCAACGCCCTGCTCACCGTGGGCCGCGGGCAGCGTATGGGCCTGTTCGCCGGATCCGGCGTCGGTAAATCCGTTCTGCTCGGCATGATGGCGCGCTATACCCAGGCGGACGTCATCGTCGTTGGCCTGATCGGCGAACGCGGTCGCGAAGTAAAAGACTTCATCGAAAATATTCTGGGTGCGGAAGGCCGCGCCCGTTCGGTAGTGATCGCCGCACCGGCTGACGTGTCGCCGCTGCTGCGTATGCAGGGAGCCGCCTATGCCACCCGCATTGCGGAAGATTTCCGCGATCGGGGCCAGCACGTGCTGCTGATCATGGACTCCCTGACCCGTTACGCGATGGCGCAGCGTGAAATCGCGCTGGCCATTGGTGAGCCACCGGCCACCAAAGGCTATCCGCCGTCAGTCTTTGCCAAACTCCCGGCGCTGGTTGAACGCGCGGGGAACGGCATCAGCGGCGGAGGGTCGATTACCGCGTTCTACACGGTGCTGACCGAAGGCGATGACCAGCAGGATCCGATTGCCGACTCCGCGCGCGCGATCCTCGACGGCCATATTGTGCTGTCGCGCCGTCTGGCCGAAGCCGGGCACTACCCGGCTATCGATATTGAAGCTTCGATCAGCCGCGCGATGACGGCGCTGATTACCGAGAAGCATTACGCCCGCGTGCGTAACTTCAAACAACTGCTCTCCAGCTTCCAGCGCAACCGCGATCTGGTCAGCGTTGGGGCGTACGCCAAAGGCAGCGACCCGATGCTCGATAAGGCGATTGCCCTGTGGCCGCAGCTGGAGGCATTTCTGCAACAGGGTATTTTTGAACGCGCCGACTGGGATGATTCCATCCAGGCTCTGGAGCTGATTTTCCCGCAGGCGTAACACAGGTGGAGGGCGAAGGTCATGGCGCAAAACAGCGCGTTATCAACGCTAAAAGATCTGGCTGAAAAAGAAGTTGACGATGCCGCACTGCAGCTTGGCGCAATGCGGCGCGGGTGCCAGCAGGCTGAAGAGCAGTTGAAGATGTTAATCGACTATCAGCATGAATATCGCACCAACCTTAACACCGACATGACGCAGGGCATTGGCAGCCAGCGCTGGATTAACTACCAGCAGTTTATCCAGACGCTGGAAAAGGCGATTGAGCAGCATCGCCAGCAGCTTAACCAGTGGACCCAAAAAGTGGATACCGCGCTCAATTTCTGGCGCGAGAAAAAACAGCGGCTGCAGGCCTGGCAAACGTTACAGGACCGGCAGATTGCCGCCTCGACCCTGGCGGAAAACCGTCTGGATCAGAAAAAAATGGATGAGTTTGCCCAGCGCGCATCAATGAGGAAACCAGAATGATCACACTGCAACAACTGCTGATGACCGACAGCGACCTGACCGGCGGCACGCTGGCCGGAAAAGGCGCTGAGGGTGCGCAGGATTTTCTCTCTCTGCTGGCGGGCGCGCTGACGGAGACCGCCGGTAAAGGCAAAGATGCGCCGCTGACGCTGGCCGACCTGAAGGCGGCGGGCAGCAAGCTGTCGAAAGCGGCGCAGGAAAAGAGCGGTGATACCGCGCTACAGGCCAAAATCGCCGAGCTGATTTCCCGCCAGGAGACGCTATCCGGGGATGACACTACCCTGCAAAGCCTCGTCTCCGGGCTTAAGCCTGCGACGGGCACCGATGCGCTGAAGGTGCTGGCCCATGCGGATGCGAAAGCAGACCCCGACGCCGCCACCGACGAAGACGAGCTGGCCGGGCTAAGCGCGCTGATGGCGATGCTACCGCACCAGCAGATCGCCGCGCCGGTAGCGCCGCAGCCTGCGGGTACCGGGGGAGCCGCGCCGCGTGCCGCCCTCACCCCTGCCCTGGCCCAGACGGGTAACGGCCCGCAATCGACGCTTAGCCGCACGTTAACCGGTCAGGAAAACGTATCGGTTCAGGATAGCGATAAGACGCTGCCCGCCGCAGCAACCCTTACGCCTGTTGTCGCCGCCGCCGCTGAGAAACAGGACGTGCTGAGCACCCCGTCATCCACGGCGGGCCCAACCGCAACGCTGGCACCGATACTCAGCGGCCTGACGCCGTCTCAGCCAGCCGCGACCGTTGCCACTGCGCCGGTGCTAAGCCAGCCGCTGGGCACGCCAGAATGGCAGCAGAACCTGAGCCAGCACATCACGCTGTTCACAAAGCAGGGACAGCAGACCGCGGAGCTGCGTCTGCACCCGGAGGATCTGGGTCAGGTGCACATTTCGCTTAAGCTCGATGACAACCAGGCACAGCTGCAGATGGTTTCCCCGCACGGCCACGTCCGCGCGGCGCTGGAAGCGGCCCTGCCTGTCCTGCGCACGCAGCTTGCGGAAAACGGCATTCAGCTTTCACAAAGCAGCGTCAGCGGTGAGAGCTTTGCCGGACAGCAGCAGTCCTCATCCGGACAACAGCAGCACGCGTCGCGTTCCGGCCAGCACGGCGGCTTTAACGATGAGGGCGAGGAGCTATTGCCGGCCCCTGCCGCCCTGCAATCCGCCGCTCGCGGCACCAGTGCCGTAGACATCTTTGCCTAAACGCCAGAGGTAACGTGATTATCCCCGTCTTTTCCACGCTTTGACCGAAGCCGGACACGGGATAATCACCGTATTAAGCTGTACCGAAACAGGAAGCTCGTATCAGATGACAGACTCCGCTATCACCAAAAAAAGCAAGCGTTCCATCTGGATCCCGCTGCTGGTGTTGATTACCCTCGCGGCCTGCGCCACCGCAGGCTACAGTTACTGGCGTATGCAGCAGGAACCGTCCAGCGCTGCCGCCAAGGCTGAAGTGCCGCCACCTCCGGCGCCGGTCTTCTTCCCGCTGGATACGTTCACCGTTAACCTGGGCGATGCGGATCGCGTGCTTTACGTGGGCATTACGCTGCGTCTGAAGGATGAAGCGACCCGTGCGCGTCTGAACGATTACCTGCCGGAAGTGCGTAGCCGTCTGCTGCTGCTGTTCTCCCGTCAGGATGCCTCCGCGCTCGCCACCGATGTGGGTAAGCAAAAGCTGGTCGACGCGATTAAACAGACGCTGTCGACCCCGCTGGTCAACGGCCAACCTAAGCAGGAAGTCACTGACGTTCTGTATACAGCCTTCATTCTGCGGTAACGACATGGGCGACAGTATTCTTTCTCAGGCAGAAATCGACGCGCTGCTCAACGGCGACAGCGATAAGAGTGACGATCCGAAACCGGGTCTCACCGGCGACGACAATATTCGTCCCTACGATCCCAACACCCAGCGCCGCGTGGTGCGCGAGCGTCTCCAGGCGCTGGAGATCATCAACGAACGTTTTGCACGTCAGTTCCGTATGGGGCTGTTTAACCTGCTGCGTCGTAGCCCGGACATCACCGTGGGTGCGATCCGCATTCAGCCGTATCATGAGTTTGCCCGCAACCTGCCGGTGCCAACCAACCTTAACCTGATCCATCTGAAGCCGCTGCGCGGTACCGGCCTTGTGGTGTTCTCGCCAAGCCTGGTCTTTATTGCGGTGGATAACCTGTTCGGTGGCGACGGTCGTTTCCCGACCAAAGTGGAAGGGCGCGAATTTACCCATACCGAACAGCGCGTGATTAACCGCATGCTGAAGCTGGCGCTGGAGTCTTACAGCGACGCGTGGAAGGCGATTAACCCGCTGGAAGTGGAGTACGTCCGTTCCGAGATGCAGGTGAAGTTTACCAACATCACGACTTCGCCGAACGACATCGTGGTTAACACCCCGTTCCACGTTGAGATCGGCAACCTGACGGGCGAGTTCAACATCTGCCTGCCGTTCAGCATGATTGAACCGCTGCGCGAGCTGCTGGTGAACCCGCCGCTGGAAAACTCACGTCATGAAGATCAGAACTGGCGTGAAAACCTGGTGCGTCAGGTACAGCATTCGCAGCTGGAGCTGGTGGCTAACTTCGCCGATATCTCCATGCGCCTGTCCCAGATCCTGAAATTACAACCCGGCGACGTTTTGCCGATAGACAAACCCGACCGCATTATTGCCCACGTGGATGGCGTACCCGTGCTGACAAGCCAGTACGGCACGATTAACGGTCAGTATGCGTTACGCGTTGAGCACCTGATCAACCCGATTTTGAATTCGCTGAATGAGGAACAGCCCAAATGAGTGACATGAACAATCCGTCCGATGAAAACAGCGGAGCACTGGACGATCTGTGGGCTGACGCGTTAAACGAGCAAAAAACCACGCCAACGAAAAGCGCGGCGGACGCGGTATTCCAGCAGCTGGGCGGCGGCGACGTCAGCGGCACGCTGCAGGATATCGACCTGATTATGGATATTCCGGTCAAGCTGACCGTTGAGCTGGGCCGCACCCGCATGACCATCAAAGAGCTGCTGCGCCTGACCCAGGGCTCCGTGGTGGCGCTTGACGGTCTGGCCGGCGAGCCGCTGGATATTCTGATCAACGGCTACCTGATTGCCCAGGGCGAAGTGGTGGTGGTGGCCGATAAATACGGCGTTCGCATCACCGACATCATTACGCCATCCGAACGTATGCGTCGCCTGAGCCGTTAAGCATGAAAACCCAGGCAACAATTTCCGCGCCCTCCGCCGTGCCAGGCTCCCCGCTGCTTCAGGTGAGCGGTGCGCTGTTCGGTATTATTGCCTTTATCCTTATCGCCGCCTGGCTGGCAAAGCGTTTTGGCCTGGCGGGGAAAACGGCCGGCACGCGCGGGCTGAAGGTCAGCGCCAGCACGACGCTCGGGCCGCGCGAGCGCGTGGTCATTGTTGAAGTTGACGATGCGCGACTGGTGCTGGGCGTTACCGCCTCCAGCATCAACGTCCTTCACACGCTGCCGCCTGCGCCCGCCGCGGTGGAGGCTAACGCACAAGCCCCTGCGGATTTTCAGTCCGTCATGAAGAGTTTGCTCAAGCGTTCCGGGAGATCCTGATGCGCCGTTTGTTACCCCTTACGCTGGCAGGCCTGGGCCTGTTCGCCCCCGCTGTGTATGCACAACTGCCGGGGCTGGTTTCAACGCCGCTGGCGAACGGCGGACAAAGCTGGTCCCTGTCCGTGCAGACGCTGGTGTTCATCACCTCGCTGACCTTTATTCCGGCGATCCTGCTGATGATGACCAGCTTCACCCGCATCATCATCGTATTCGGCCTGCTGCGCAACGCGCTCGGTACGCCCTCCGCGCCGCCGAATCAGGTGCTGCTGGGGCTAGCCCTGTTCCTGACCTTTTTCATTATGTCGCCGGTTATCGATAAGATTTACACCGAGGCGTACCAGCCGTTCAGCGAAGATAAGATTTCGATGCAGGTCGCGCTGGAGAAAGGGGCGCAGCCGTTACGGGAATTCATGCTTCGCCAGACGCGCGAAGCGGATTTGGCCCTGTTCGCCCGCCTCGCCAACACGGGCGAGCTTCAGGGACCGGAAGCGGTGCCGATGCGTATCCTGCTGCCGGCGTACGTCACCAGCGAGCTGAAAACCGCGTTCCAGATTGGCTTCACCATTTTCATTCCGTTCCTGATCATTGACCTGGTGATCGCCAGCGTCCTGATGGCGCTCGGGATGATGATGGTTCCGCCTGCCACCATTGCCCTGCCCTTTAAGATCATGCTGTTCGTGCTGGTCGACGGCTGGCAGCTGCTGGTCAGCTCGCTGGCGCAGAGTTTCTACAGTTGAGGAGCGCGCAATGACGCCTGAGTCGGTCATGATGATGGGCACGGAGGCGATGAAGGTCGCGATTGCCGTTGCCGCGCCCCTGCTGCTGGTCGCGCTGGTGACCGGTCTGATTATCAGTATTCTTCAGGCCGCCACGCAGATTAACGAGATGACCCTGTCGTTTATCCCGAAGATCATCGCCGTCTTCGTGGCGATTATCGTTGCCGGGCCGTGGATGCTCAACTTGCTGCTGGACTATATGCGCAACCTGTTCACCAACCTGCCGTACATCATCGGCTGACGGACGATGCTTCATTTCACCAGCGATCAGTTTGTTCAGTGGCTCGGCATCTATTTCTGGCCGATGCTGCGCATCATGGCGCTGATCTCAACCGCCCCTATTCTCAGTGAGAAATCGATACCCAAGCGCGTCAAGGTTGGGCTGGGCATCGTTATCACCATTATCGTTGCCCCTGCCCTGCCGCCGGTGGATATTCCGATTTTTTCCCCGAACGCCGTCTGGATTGCCCTCCAGCAGGTGATGATCGGCGTGGCGGTTGGGTTTACGATGCAGCTTGCCTTCGCCGCGGTGCGTACCGCGGGGGAACTGATCGGCTTGCAGATGGGCTTATCCTTCGCGACCTTCGTTGACCCGGGCAGCCATCTGAATATGCCGGTGCTGGCGCGGATTATTGACCTGCTGGCGATGCTGCTGTTTCTCACGTTCAACGGCCATCTGTGGCTGATCTCCATGCTGGTGGATACCTTCCACACGTTGCCGATTGGTGATGACCCGGTGAACAGCAACGCCTTTCTGGCGCTGGTGCGCGCTGCCGGGCTTATCTTCCTTAACGGGCTGATGCTGGCGCTGCCGATCATCACCCTGCTGCTGACCGTCAACCTCGCGTTAGGGTTACTCAACCGCATGGCGCCGCAGCTGTCGGTATTTGTCATCGGCTTTCCGGTGACGCTGACGGTAGGGCTTTTATTAATGTCATTGCTGATGCCACTTATCGCCCCCTTCTGCGAGCATTTATTCAGTGAGATATTCAATCTGTTAGCGGATATTGTCAGCGAACTTCCACGCAAATAATAACCCGCACCGTTTGCAATGTCTTTCTGAGGATATTCCTAAAATAAAACTCAAAAAACATCTACCAGGATATATCTGACGCGGTTTAAATGTTTCTAACCACCTCACAATACTTAATATTTACTTTACTTTAAGATGATTCCTGGCAAATTATACGTAACTTTACGGGATAGTGAGTCCGCCTGAAAGTCTTTGTCATGCTCACAGGTTTATTAGGTTTTATCCATCCCGTATGGCTGTTTATGAGCTCTCAGGCAGATGGTGAATTATCGTTACGCATTGAGTGAGGGTATGCCATGTCAACGATCATTATGGATTTATGCAGCTACACCCGGCTAGGGTTAACCGGGTACTTAGCAAGCAGAGGGGTAAAAAAGAGAGATATCAACGATGCGCACACCGTTGAAGAACTCGCAGCCGCTTGTGACGTTCACAAGCCAGGCGTGGTGTTTATTAATGAGGACTGTTTCATTCACGATCCCGCTAACAGTCAGCACATTAAGCAAATCATTAATCAGCATCCTAAGACCTTGTTTATTGTCTTTATGGCGATCGCCAATATTCATTTCGATGAATATTTGTTGGTCCGTAAAAACTTATTAATCAGTTCTAAATCGATTAAACCAGAGTCACTTGATGATATTCTGGGCGATTACCTGAATAAAGAAGTTAAGAATGTAGGTGCGGTTAACTTACCCACCCTATCATTAAGCAGAACTGAATCAAGTATGCTAAGAATGTGGATGGCTGGACAAGGGACAATTCAGATCTCAGACCAGATGAATATTAAGGCAAAAACAGTATCGTCACACAAAGGAAATATTAAAAGGAAAATTAAAACGCATAATAAGCAAGTGATATACCACGTCGTACGCCTGACAGATAATGTGACGAACGGGATTTTCGTTAATATGCGCTAAGCTGCACGGCCATGTTGTACCCTACCTCTATCTCTGGCCTGGCCAGAGATTTTGCTTTTTAGCCGCAGAAGCCGGGGTGACAAGCCCCCGACGCCGCGCTATTCCGCCGTTTCCACAAAGATCCCATCCGGATGCCCCAGTTCGTTAAAGAACCAGATGCCGAGCGGGTAGTCTTCCAGCGACACGAGGTACATCGTGCCTTCATTGAACTCTTCTATTGCCAGCACCACGCCCGGGCGGCGCGGCCCACCGTCCGTTTTCACGGTTACCCGATCGTTGACCTTCATACTTTCCTCCTGTGGTTTTGAGCCAGTGTAGAACAAAATGGATTGCCTGGCATCGGCGCCGGGCGCGAATGGCGTTTTTGTGTGCGGTCTATACTTAGCTGTGGAGACGGTTAAATGAGGAGCCCGCAATGAAGACCGACAAAGAGTACAGCGACACCATCAAGCGTGAGGTAGAAGTGGATGTCGACGCCCTGCTTGCCGCCATTAACGAAATTAGCGAGTCCGAAGTGCATCGCGCCGAGGATAATTCAGACCATGTCGTGGTTAACGGGCGTGACTACCACACCTACCGTGAACTCGCCGAGGCGTTCGAGCTCGACATTCATGATTTTAGCGTCTCGGAGACGAACCGCTAGGATGAAAAAAATCCCGGTCATGGGGATGACCGGGATCAAACTTGCTTATGCAAGAAGCACTTGTAAATTCGTTACACCAGGAAATCTGATGCAGGTAAGACATTAGCCCCATCGGTTTTGTCTTACAAGCATATATTCTCTGAGCGAATATAATATTTTATACATGTGAATTTTTGTTATGAGTATAAACCTGCGTGGGGTGTGGGTTTGTCGGGATCGTTACCGGTTCAACGGGGTGACAACGCTTCTCTTTTTTAAGAATTTTCTCATAAAAACCGCCATCATCCGGGAGAGTTTATGCCTTCGCTTCAGGAGACGCTGCTCGTCTTTACCGACCTCGACGGCACGCTGTTGGATTTTCATACCTTCGACTGGCAGCCCGCCGCCGCGTGGCTGGAGAGGCTGCAGGATGAGCAGGTTCCGGTCATACTGTGCAGCAGCAAAACGGCGTCGGAGATGAACGATATCCAGCAGGAGCTGGGGCTTGTCGGTCTGCCGTACGTCGCGGAAAACGGTGCGGTGATCCAGCCTGACGTCCGGTGGGAAAACGCTGCGCGTTTCATTTCAGAAAAGCAGCACGGCGGTATTCGGGAATTCATCGAGCGGGTTCGCCTGGAGCTGCACCTCAAGTTCACCACCTTCGATGATGTGGATGAGCGGGTCGTGGCCGAATGGACGGGGCTAAGCCGCCCGCGCTCCGTGCTGGCACGCCAGCACGACGCTTCCGTGACGCTTATCTGGCGCGACAGCGATGGGCAAATGCAGCGCTTTGCACGGCTGCTGGCCGGACAGGGGCTGAAGATCGTGCAGGGCGCGCGCTTCTGGCACATTCTGGACGCGCGCTGCGGAAAAGACGTGGCGGTTAACTGGCTGGTTGAGCGCTATCGCCAGCGCGACGGCTCAGAATTCACGACGCTGGGTCTGGGAGACGGCCCTAACGATGCGCCGCTGCTGGACAGCGTAGACTATGCGGTGGTCGTCAAAGGCTTCAACCGGGCAGGCATCAGCCTGAAGAACGACAGCCCCGCACGGGTTTATCATACCCGGCTCAGCGGGCCGGCTGGCTGGCGCGAAGGGCTTGATTACTTTTTATCCTGATCCTGCCAGATAACCCGGTTACGTCCCCTCTGCTTCGCCTCGTACAGCCGTGCATCGGCGGCGGATTGCAGTTGTTCAAAGTGATAGTTGCCCTTCTCCTGCGCCCCGGAGACGCCAAACGACGCGCTCACGCGCAGGGTCGTGCTCTTTTTGATCAGAATTTCTTTGCTGTCGATTCGCTCGCGGATACGCTCGGCCACCTCAGCCGCCTCCTCCAGCGTCAGCCCGGGCAGCACCACGCAGAACTCCTCGCCGCCGACGCGCCCGGCAATATCGCCGGCGCGGACGGTGCTGGCAATCAGCCCCGCCGCATGGGACAACACCTTATCACCCGCCTGGTGACCGAAACGATCGTTGATGCTCTTGAAGCAGTCCAGATCGATCTGAATGATGGAGAACGGCAGCGACTGCTGTTCACACTGCTTCGCAAGAACTTTCGCCCGCTCGAACAGCGCCCCGCGATTATTCAGCCGGGTAAGCGGATCGTGCCAGGCCTGCCACTGCAGCGAGTTCTGCAACGAATACATATTGCTGACCATGCGCCGGATCACCAGCCATGAAATGAGCAGCATTGCGGTAAACAGCGCCCAGAGCAGGGCCAGCACGATGCTGATACTGCCGAAATCACCGCGAACCCCCTCATCCAGGGTGTGTACACGCAGGACGAGGCCGTCGAAATGATCGAGGCGCGCCCAGCTGATAAAGCGGCTTCCCAGGCGAATGCCGCCCTCGGTGTCCAGCTCTATAGCATGCGCGATTTGCGCCAATTCCCGCTCGTCGAAGTGATTAACCTCCTCTGCCGGGGTCTCAGTCGTCGCGAGCATGTTGAGGCGGCTGTCATACAGCTGGTACTCCCCTTCCGTATGGTCGTCCATCGCCTCCACCAGCAGCTGGCGCATGGTGGCAAAGGTGAAATCCATCGCCACTACGCCATACCAGACGTGATGGTAATAGACCGGCACGCTGGCGGTAATGAGCGGCTGTTTACCGGCAAAAGCCGAGGGAGGCGAGATAAACCACCGAACCGCCCGCGCCCGGTTTTCACGATCTGTCTGCTGCGTAAACCAGGGCTGCGTGACCAGATGGTAATAGCGCTGGGCAATATCGCCGTGATGCGCAGGCGTATCCGTTTCCAGAAAAAACCCAGCGCGAGAAACGTATAATACTCGCTCCTCGTGGCGTGAATTTGTAGAGGCCAGGCGCAGTAAATAGCCCACTTCGAGCGCGGCGGAAAGCTCGTTATCCAGGTAATCGTCATCGCGAGTGAGCAGCGTTGTTTTTTCAACAAACGCATCCGAAACGCCGTTGATCGGCAGCGTGCGCTTTTTATCGACCGCGATTTGCCAGACGGGGGAACGCCGCACGCGTTCAAAACGCTTTACCGCATCCTGCAGGACCCCAAACGCCAGCGGCGTCTCCAGCGCGTCCAGCATGCTGTGGCGAAAGTAGAGCATTTTATTGACGCTAAACTGGAGCTGTCTGTCCAGCGAGCTGGCAACGGTTTCCAGGTGGTTACGCTGGCTGGAGATGTAGGCCTCCTCCAGCACCACGACTTCGCGCCAGGTCAGGAGGGTGGAGAAGATCAGCACAACAATAAAACAGAGGTTAACAACCAAAAGGGGATTGCTACGCTTGTGCAGCCATTGCAAAAAAGATTGTTTAACAACGTACGTATCGTGCTGCACACACACTCCCTGATTGCCGTTCACCCTGCGGCATGGTAAGCCATCAGTCAGTAAAAACGCCCGGCAGAGCCGGGCGTTACGTGATTAAGCCTTATCGCGACTTTGCCTTTCATCACCGGGCTGAAGCTCGTCTTCACGAAAAGCCTCGCGCTTAATGCCGTATCCATCATGCCACCGGCATTCCACCATTCCGCTGGAATAACCGGTGACAATCATGCTCGGACCGCCACCCTTAGGCTTAACTTCATCACTGACCAAAAAGACCATACCTGCCTCCTGTATCAGGGTGAAACGTTATCAATTTAGACGAGGAACGCGCTTTTTGCACCCGCAGCCAGTCAATAATTAATGCGATGTGCCGCGTACTTTTCCAACCAGCTTAACCACTGCCACCACAATGAGGCCGACGATAAAGCCCAGCACGAGGTTAAGCAGCGTCGGCAGAATGGCGGCGACCACCGTACCATGTCCTGACGCCAGATGTTCAATCGCATGATGCAGCGCGGCAACGCCGTGTACAATAATTCCGCCGCCGACCAGGAACATCGCCAGGGTACCCACGATCGACAAACTTTTCATCAGCCACGGAGCCAGCACCAGCAGGCTTTTGCCGATCCCGCGCGCAATGGCGCTGGATTTTTTTTCCAGCCAGAAGCCGATATCGTCCAGCTTGACGATAAGACCGACCAGGCCATACACCCCAACCGTCACAAGAATGGCGATCAGCGACAGCACCATGACCTGGTTCATCAGCGGTGCTTCGGAGACGATCCCAAGCGTAATCGCCACAATCTCAGCCGAGAGAATGAAGTCGGTACGAACCGCGCCTTTGATTTTATCGCGCTCAAACGTTTTAGGATCCTGCGCGGCCAGCGCTTCCAGACGCTGCTGGCGCATCTCAGGGGTATCTTTCTCCTTGCGCGCCGCAAGCATGTGCAGCACTTTTTCGGCACCTTCAAAGCACAGGAACGCGCCGCCAATCATCAGCAATGGCGTAATGGCCCAGGGAATAAAGGCGCTGATCAGCAGCGCCAGCGGAACGAGGATCACCTTGTTAATAAAAGATCCTTTCGCCACGCCCCACACCACCGGCAGCTCACGGTTCGCCCGCACGCCGCTAACCTGCTGCGCGTTCAGCGAGAGATCGTCTCCCAGCACCCCGGCGGTTTTCTTAGCCGCCAGTTTTCCCATCACCGAAATGTCATCAAGCAGCGTGGCGATATCGTCCAGTAATGTTAATAAGCTACTTCCTGCCAAAATCTCTATCCTTCTTTTTTTGCTAATTAAGTGAATAGTATGGAACAAAACTCGCGGCCCGGAAACAGGCTCCTCGCGTCAACAAAAATTTCACATAACCAGCACAATTAAAGCGCTCGCCAGCGAGATAGTTTTGGCGTTAACTATGAGCGAACTTTTTATTTCGTCGTGAGGGACTATGCGTTTCCGGCATCTATTACCGCTCATTGGAGCACTTTTTTCCCTGTATATCATCTGGGGATCCACCTATTTTGTTATCCGTATTGGCGTGGAAAGCTGGCCCCCGCTGATGATGGCCGGCATTCGCTTTCTTGCAGCCGGCGTGCTGCTGCTGGCGTTTTTACTTCTGCGCGGCCATAGGCTTCCGCCGCTGCGCCCGATGCTTAACGCCGCCCTGATCGGCCTGCTGCTGCTGGCTATGGGCAACGGTGCGGTTACCGTCGCCGAACATCAGAACGTGCCGTCGGGGATCGCCGCGGTGGTCGTCGCGACCGTGCCGCTGTTCACGCTCTGCTTTAGTCGTCTGTTCGGGATCCGCACCCGCAAGCTCGAATGGCTGGGCATCGCGATTGGGCTTGCGGGTATCATCATGCTCAACAGCGGCGGTAACCTGAGCGGCAATCCGTGGGCGGCGGTGATGATCATGATTGGCTCCATGAGCTGGGCCTTCGGCTCGGTCTACGGCTCTCGCATTGAACTGCCTGCCGGGATGATGGCGGGTGCCATTGAGATGCTCGCGGCGGGCATCGTGCTGCTGATTGCCTCCACGATAGCGGGCGAAAAGCTGACGGCGATGCCGGGTCTGTCCGGTTTCCTGGCCGTCGGGTATCTGGCGCTGTTTGGCTCCATCATCGCCATCAACGCCTATATGTACCTTATCCGCAACGTATCGCCGGCGATCGCCACCAGCTACGCCTACGTTAACCCGGTGGTTGCCGTACTGCTGGGCACCGGTTTTGCCGGCGAAGTCCTGTCGACGATTGAATGGCTGGCGCTGGGGGTCATTGTCTTTGCGGTGGTGCTGGTCACGCTGGGTAAATATTTGCTGCCCGCGAAGCCGATCGTCACGGCGTGTGGGGCGGAGAAACCGTGATCGGGTGAATGCCCTGCGTATCGATCTGCGCGGCCTGACCGCCGCCGCAGATCCACTCTTCCAGCCGCTCGGTCAGGGCGTCGTCACCGAGCTTCAGTTTGCCGCGCAGCGCGCACTCCCAGACGATCAGCACGCGCCAGCCCTGAGCGAAAAGCGCCGAAACGTCGCGCTTGTCGCGCTCGACGTTCTTGCCAATCTTCTCCAGCCAGAAATCGGTGCGCGTCGCCGGGACTTTAAACAGATAGCAGTCGTGGTGATGCCAGAAACAGCCGTGGGTAAAGATGATGCACCGGTAAGCGTCGATCACGAAATCAGGACGCCCGGCAAGCGCGGCATCCTGAACCCGGAACGTAAACCCGACGGCGCTCAGGAGGCCCGCAATCCGCTTTTCGATCGCGGTATCACGCGTGCCGATCGCGCGCATGTTCTTGCTGCGCGTGGCCTTATTGTGAACGTCCGCCATTGACGGCCTCACTCTTGCGAATTTCAACCGCCTTACCGATGCGCGACACCAGCAGTTTTGCTACGGCGGCAAAGGCAGGCACCACAACCGAGTTGCCGAACTGGCGATAGGCCTGGGTATCCGACACCGGAATACGGAAGCGGTAGCCCTGCGGCGTCTCAAAACCCATCAGACGCGCGCATTCGCGCGGCGTTAAGCGACGCGGTCGGTGCTGCTGGTTGTGCGGATCGTCAAAATCCTTTTCGCCCAGCGCCCTATCCCATCCCCGGTCAATCAGGATCTCCGCGCCGTCCTTGTAGTAGCGCGCCGACAGCGTGCGCGTCACGCTGTCGGGATTAAGCGGGTTGACCATGCCAAAACCAAAGCCGTTGCCCTTAGCCTGATGCTTTTTGGCATAGCGATAGAGGTATTTCCACAACACCGGCGTCAGGATGAATTTGGCGTCAACGGCGGGCTCCAGCAGATCCGCAACCGTCGGGCGGCGCGCCGGATACAGCGAGGGCAAATCACGCAGCGTAAAGTCGCCTTTCAGATCCAGATCGCGACGGAAGCCTACCAGCACGATACGTTCCCGATGCTGCGGCAGGAAGTGTTTGCCGTCGATAATTTTCGGATCGTCCGGCCCCATATCGTCCGCGTCCGCCACGTCGTAACCCAGCTCATCCAGGGTTTGCATGATAATGCGGAAGGTTTTTCCGCCGTCATGGCTCTTTAAATTCTTGACGTTTTCCAGCACAAAAATCGCCGGGCGGCGGGCGTCGATGATGCGGGCAACGTCAAAGAACAGCGTTCCCTGCGTATCGCAGGCAAAGCCGTGCGCGCGGCCCAGCGCGTTCTTCTTCGAGACGCCTGCCAGCGAGAACGGCTGGCACGGAAAGCCGGCCAGCAGCACATCGTGCGCCGGGATGGTGTTGCGAATGTGCTCAGCGGCTTCTTCGTCGCTGACGCCGCTTTTGTGGCTCAGGGTGACGTCGCGGATGTCGGCATTGAACTGGTGCTCGTCGGGGTCGCAGTACCAGTTCGCCTTATAGGTGCGCACGGCATGCTTATTCCATTCGCTGGTGAACACGCACTGCCCACCAATGGCTTCAAAGCCGTGGCGAATGCCGCCGATGCCGGCAAAGAGATCGATAAAACGAAAGGCATAATTCGGATGCGCAGCGGGTGGGCGCGGCAGCAAATTTTGCAGGTAGCGGAACTCGCCGTCGCTGAGGCGGTGCCCTGCCCTGTCGCTTATCAACAGCCGCTTGAGTATTGCCGGGCTCCAGTGGCTTTCGCCATGGGCCTCCAGCTGGTTTGCCAGCGTTTTAGCATCGTACATTTCCAGCAGCTGACGCAGCAGTCCCTGCACAGATGCCGTTGATTTCTCAACCCGCTCGGGCGCGGGTACAGTCACTGATAGATTTTCCAGCATTCTCTTAACCGGGCAATAAAGACAGAAAACAGATTACCACAGTTCAGGATCGCAAACTGCGACGGAAATGGTTCAGCACCCGGCTATCCGTTCCGAGATAATCGCCCTGTAGTTCAGCGCTGAGCTTCGCCATAAACTGGATCAGGAAGTCGGCATTGTGGAGCGCAAGCTCGCGTCCTCGCGGGGTTTGCATGGTGTCCGGCAGGCGCAAGAGTTTGGTCTGGAAGTGGTCGAGCGCGAAGGTTTTATCATCCAGCGGTCGGGCACCGGCAAACGGGTCGTCGGCATCGAACAGCGCGACGCCCAGCGCACCGGACACGGCAAAAACGCGCGCCAGGCCGATAGCGCCTAAGGCCTCCAGCCGGTCGGCATCCTGCACGATTTTCGCCTCAAGGCTTTGCGGCGCAACCCCGGCGCTGAAGCTATGCGCCTCAATGGCATGCTCAACGGCCGCATAGCGCTCTGGCGGGAAGTCAGGAAAATCGCGGCGCAGGATCTCACGCGTTTTGCGCGCCGCCAGCAGCGAGGACTGGCTCCGATCGGGATGATTTTTCGGCAGGCTGACAACGTCATGGAAGTAGCATGCGGTCAGCACAACCAGCGGCTCGATGTCGTGCTCAGCCATAATGTTCTGTGCCGTCACCCAGACGCGGCGAAAATGGGCGATATCGTGGGCCGCATCATCGGTGAAATGGTTTTCATCCAGCCAGCGTTCAAAACGGTGCTGCCACTGCGCAAGTTCCATACTCTCATCCTGTTGCTCAAAAGAGGGTTAATTATAATACACCCGAATCAAACCCACTTAAAAATAGAAGCGCGAAATACTTAATAATAATTACAGCTCATATTTTCAATGAATTAATTCACCTGAAAAATAAAGAGATAAAAAGAAATATTTTGTAATCTTTTTACCCATTTAATTACATTTCTTTTTGAAACTAAATAACTCTTCATAGAATAGTATCGGCCATGTAGTTACGGAGGGTAATTACATATATTCAGACAAATTATATTTAAAGGGAATATATAATGAAAAGAAAAGTTCTGGCAATTCTTGTACCCGCATTATTAATGGCTGGCGCAGCAAATGCGGCTGAGATGTACAACAAAAACGGCAACAAGGTCGACCTGTACGGTAAAGTCGATGCGCGTCACACCTTCTCTGACCATGCAGGCGACGACGGTGACGAAACTTATGTACAGGTTGGTTTCAAAGGCGAAACGCAGATCGCTAACGATCTGGTGGGCTATGGTCAGTGGGAATATAAAACCTACGCTAACGATACCGAAGGTGCGGGCGACAAATCTTTTAACCGTCTGGCCTACGCTGGCCTGAAATACGGTGAATATGGCTCATTTGATTACGGTCGTAATTACGGCGTCGTGTACGACGTTGAAGCCTGGACCGATATGCTGCCGGTATTTGGTGGTGATTCCTACACCTGGACTGACAACTATATGGTTGGCCGTACTAATGGCGTGGCGACCTACCGTAATAATGATTTCTTTGGTCTGGTCGACGGCCTTAATTTTGCGCTGCAATACCAGGGTGCTAACGAAGGCGCGAACGCAAACGAAGATCAGGAAGGCACCAAAAACGGACATGACGATGTGCGTTTCCAGAACGGCGACGGCTTCGGTATGTCGAGCACCTATAACTTCGATTTCGGTCTGACGCTGGGTGCGGCGTATTCTTCCTCTGACCGCTCTAATAAGCAGGAAGCCTATGGCAAGCATTACAGCGCACATTTCGCTGGTGGCGAAACAGCCGAAGCATGGACCATTGGTGCAAAATACGATGCCAATAACGTCTATCTGGCGATGATGTATGCAGAAACCCGCAACATGACCCCATACGGTGATTATGGTATCGCGGATCAGACTCAGAACTTCGAAGCCGTTGCACAGTACCAGTTCGACTTCGGCCTGCGTCCATCTCTGGCATGGGTTTACTCGAAAGGCAAAGATATGACCTATCCAGGCACCGCCGGTAACCCGCAGGGTCAAAAAGGCGACATGGATCTGGTTAACTACATCGACGTGGGCATGACCTACACCTTTAATAAGAACTTCTCAACCTATGTTGATTACAAGATCAACATGCTGGACAACGATGAGCGCTTCTATGAAGCCAACGGTATTTCTACCGACGACATCGTTGGCGTAGGCATGACCTACCAGTTCTAATCCCCAAAACAGTAAAGCCCGCTACGCGGGCTTTTTATTTTATGGCGCTTCCTGCAAGGCCAGACGGATAAACCCGTTATTCTGCGCCAGCAGCTCATGCGCTTTCCACGCATCTAGCCCCGTCAGCACCATCAGCACCGCCGTTTTGCAGTGGTGGTTACAGCTCTCCAGCGCGGCCTTCGCCTGCGCCCGGGTGCATCCTCCCGCCTCCATTACAATGGCGATTTGCCGTTCGGCCCACCGGGTGCTGGTGGCCTCAATATCAACGCGCAGGTTGCTGTATACTCGTCCGGTTCTTACCGCCAGACCGGTGGTGACCATATTCAGGATCATTTTTTGCGCGATGCCCGCTTTGGTATTCGCGTACCCGGCCACCACATCGGCACCCGGATCGGGCGCAATCACCATGCTCGCCAGCTGCGCCGCCTCGCTTTGCGTATCCCCCGTGACCAGAGCAACCGTTGAGCCCAAAGACCAGGCATGGCGCATCGCGCCCCACACCCACGGCGTTTTGCCGCTAACGGACAGCGCCAGCATCATGTCGTGCTCGCCAAAATTGATCGTCTGGAGATCGGCAACGCCGCGCTCGTAGCTTCCGGCGTTATCGCCTGCCGTAATCGCAATGACGGGATGTTTACCTGGCGCAAACTCCGCCGCCGCCTGCTCCGCCACGCGTCCGGACGCGCCCGCGCCGGTCAGGACCAGACGTCCGCCGTGGCTAAGGGTTGCCGCCGCGTTATCTACCACGCGGGCGAGCATCGTCAGGTGTGGGGTAAGTGCAGAAGCGATCTGTGCGTCATCCTGGTGAATGACTTTCAGCATATCCAGCGTGGATAATCTGTCGATATTCATCGTGCTGGCGTGCCGTTTTTCCCTGGCCGTACCGGTAAGCATAATGCTCATAAACTGCCTCCTTATTATGAGTACCCCCACACTATAAAGTGTTTTATATAGGTCACCTGAGAGGAGGGTCACGAAACGCCCTTCTTTACATGGCTTTATGAAACGCCCGTCATCAGCGATAATTAGCCCATTCTTTATCATCGCGGAGTGTTAATGAGCGATTTGCAGCCCTTTTCCCCGACGCGCAAGCGCCCTATGAAGCTGAACACGCTGGTTACGCTGATGGTATGCGCCATTATCGGATCTGTGCTGCTGGTGGTCTTCGCGCTCTATTCTGTACAGATTACCCGGGCAACGCGCGATGACGTAAAAGACACCGCGCTGGGTATCGCCCGTACGCTGGCAGACAGCCCGGACATCAGGCGCGGCCTGATGGAGTCGCCCCAGGCCGGCATCATCCAGCCGATAGCGCAGGCCGTGACGAAGCGTAACGATCTGCTGTTTACCGTGGTCACCGATCTGCGCGGCGTGCGTTATTCCCATCCCAATGAGGCGCTGTTAGGTTTGCATTTTATCGGCGACGATCTGACCCCCGCCCTGGAAGGGAAAGAGAATGTCTCCGTAAACCGCGGCGCGCTCGCGGAAGCGCTGCGCGTCTTTACGCCGGTGTATGACGACCAGCACGAGCAGATAGGCGTGGTGGTGGTCGGCATTTCGCTGAATAAGGTAGAAGATCAGATTGCCCGCGGGCGGCTTAACGCCGTGTGGACCATCCTGTTCAGCGTCCTGATGAGCTCGCTGGGGATATGGGGCTTAGTCCGGGTTCTCAAACGCATCCTGTTCGGGCTGGAGCCTTATGAGATCTCCGCCCTCTTTGAACAGCGTCAGGCCATGCTGCAGTCCCTGCGCGAGGGCGTCATGGCCGTGGACATTCACGGCCGCGTGACGATGATTAACCATACCGCCAGAGAAATTTTACTCCTGACCTCCGGCCAGCACTCCGAAAGCAGCAGCGAACCGCTGCTGGCCAGCCTGAGGGAGGTGTCGAGAACCGGCATTGCGCGTCAGGATCAGGAGATTGGCTGTAACGGACGGCTGCTGCTGTGCAACATGGTGCCGGTAAAAAGCCAGAATCAGGTGATCGGGGCAATCAGCACGTTCCGCGATAAAACCGAAATCAGCCAGCTGATGCAGCGTATTGATGGCATGGTCAGCTACGTTGACGCCCTGCGCTCCCACACGCATGAGTTTATGAACAAGCTGCACGTGATCCTCGGCCTGCTGCACATGAAACGCTACGACAAGCTGGAGGAGTACATCATCCAGACCGCGCAGAATTATCAGACCGACATTGGTGCGATACAGCGTAAGGTTAAATCGCCGGTCATTGCCGGCTTCCTGCTGGGTAAAATCAACCGCGCGAAAGAGGCCGGTGTAACCCTGACGCTGGCGGAGGAGAGCCAGCTTCCGGACACGGCCAATGAAGAGCAGGTTGCGGTGCTGATTACCGTGCTGGGCAACTTAATTGAAAACGCCCTGGATGCGATGGAAGGCCAGCCGGAGGGTGAGATCGGACTGCTGCTGCATTACCAGAACGGCTGGCTGAGCGGTGAAGTCAGCGATGACGGTCCCGGCATCGACCCCGAGCGGCTGGAGGCTATTTTTACCAAGGGCTACTCAACCAAAGGTGAAAACCGCGGCGTTGGGCTGTTCCTTGCACGTCAGCAGATCCAGAACCTCGGCGGGGATATTACCGTCGAGTCGGAGCCTGGCGTGTTTACCCAATTTTTTGTTCAGATCCCCTGGGATAGCGAGAGGAATATCGCGTGATAAATGTGTTAATTGTCGATGATGACGCCATGGTAGCCGACCTCAACCGCCTGTACGTTAACCGCGTTGAGGGTTTTAGCTGCTGCGGCGTCGCTTCCACGCTCAACCAGGCCGAGGCGCTGATTGCAAATCCGGCCCAGCCGATCGACCTGGTGCTGCTGGATGTCTATATGCAGCAGGATAACGGGCTGGATCTGCTGCCCGTCATCCGCGCGTCGGGCCGCCCGATTGACGTGATCATGATCTCATCGGCCTCCGACGCGGCGACGATCCAGACGTCCATGCACTACGGCGTGGTGGATTACCTGATTAAACCGTTCCAGTTCCCGCGTTTTGAAGAGGCGCTAAACGGCTGGAAGGCAAAGCGCAGCCTGATGGGATCGCATCAGTATTATGAACAGGCCGACGTGGACAGGCTGATCCACGGCGGCGCGCCGGAGCTGGCCGACAGCAAGAAATTACCGAAAGGGTTAACGCCGCAGACGCTGCGCACGATTTGCCAGTGGATCGACAGCCATCCGGAGACTGAATTCTCCACCGACGATCTGGCCAACGCGGTAAACATTTCACGCGTTTCCTGCCGCAAATACCTGATCTGGCTGGCGCAAATCAACATCCTGTTTACCAGTATTCACTACGGGGCCACGGGCCGCCCGGTGTATCGCTATCGTTTACAGCCGGAACAGACCGGCCTGCTCAAGCAGTACTGCCAGTAATACGGTAGCCCTCGTCCAGCAGGGTAAAGCGGAAGTGGTGCATCGAGGAGAACACCACTTCTTTCGTTTTGGTGACAAAAATCGCTTCAATATCAGGGCGCGAGCGCAGCGCGGCGCAGCCCTTCTCCACTCCCATGCCGTAGATCAGCGTGGTCCAGAGATCGCCGTCGATGGAGTCTCCGGAAATAATCGTCACGCTGTCCAGCTCGTTATCCAGCGGGTAGCCGGTGCGCGGATCCAGGATGTGGTGATAGCGTTTACCGTTCTGTTCAAAGTAGCGCTCATAGGTACCTGACGTCACGACAGACCGGTTCTCTACCGTCATTGCCCCAATCAGCGCGTCACCGGCGAACGGTTTTTTCAGGCCTACGCTCCAGCCCCCTTCCGGGGAGCCCAACGTCTGGATGTTGCCGCCGAGGTTAATGAGCCCCAGCTCGACCCCCTCCTTGCGCAGATAGTCCCGGACCCGATCGGCAATATAGCCTTTAGCAATGGCGCCCAAATCAATCTCCATGCCGGCCCGCGTCAGAAACACGCTGCTGCTGGATTCATCCAGCACCACGTCAGCGGGACGGGTCAGATCCAGCAATGCCGTGATTTCATCCGCAGGCGGTACGGTGTCGCCCCGAAAGCCGATTTTCCACCGCTTCACCAGCGGACCGATCGCCAGGTTAAACGCGCTGTCCTTGAGCAGGCTTGCCGCTTTCGCGCAGCGGATGAGATCGAATACCGGACGGCTAACGGCAACCGGATGACTGCCGGCGGCATGGTTGATGTCCATCACCTGAGAATGGGCACGATTGACGGTAAGGAGATCTTCGTACTGTTTGATGAGTCGAAACACGCGGGAGGCAAGCGCTTCGTCATGGGAAAAGAGTTTCAGGAGAATGGGCGAGCCCATCAGAACGGCGGAGTAGCTGTAAACGCGGTTGTCGTCAGGCATGGCAAAGTCCTCAGATGTAGCCCCGGCAGGCACCGCGCCGCCGGGGTTTAATGCCGGATAGCGCGATGCGTATCCGGCCTACAGTACAGGAGCCTTATGCTTTTTTCGCTCGCATCGCCGCCTGATGTCCGGCAAGCGTACCAAAAATAATGATATCTGCCACCGCGTTACCGCCGATGCGGTTACCGCCGTGGATGCCCCCGACAACCTCACCCGCGGCAAACGCCCCTGGCAGCACGTTGTGGTTGCCGTCCAGCACGCAGGTATCGGTGTTGATGGTCACGCCGCCCATGGTGTGGTGTACGCCCGGTGCAATCTGAATGGCATAGAATGGCCCTTCGTTGATGGGCGCACGCAGCGCGGTGGTACGACCAAAATCGTCGTCGTGCTGTTTTTCCACAAAGCCGTTGTAGCGTTCAAGCGTTGCCAGGAACTGGTGGCGATCCATCCCCAGCGCTTCCGCCAGGGCTTCCGGCGAGCTGGCGCTGGTGACGAAACCTTTTGCGATGTACTCATCCGCGGCTTTGTTTTTAGCCCGAACATGCTCGTCAAAGACGATGTAAGCGTATTTCTCCGGCAGCGCGATGATTTGCGCCGAGACCTTGTCGCGGGTCTCCATTTCGTTAAAGAAGCGGTTGCCCTGCTGGTTCACCAGAATCGCCCCGCCGCCGCGGATGGATTCGGAAATCAGATACGAGGTTTTCTGCTCAACGGTTGGGTGAATCTGGATCTCGCCCATATCGACGGTGCCTGCGCCAATACGTTCCAGCAGCGCGATACCGCCCCCCGTCGCCCCTTTGTGGTTAGTGGTGACGAACCCTTCCAGGTCCGGACGGTATTTCACCACCATCTGGCTGTTGGCGCTGAAGCCGCCCGTCGCGACAATCACGCTTTTGGTTGCCACGGTGAGTGTTTCATTCTCTTCCGTCGTCAGGCGCACGCCGGTGACTTCGCCGTTTTCAAAGAGGATGTCGCTGACGGAGGTATCCAGCATCACCTCAATGTTGCGCCGGTTGACGTTACGCACCAGGCCGCTGATCAGGTAACCGCCCACCGCGGAACCGTCTTTTGGACGGTGAGTACGGTCGATGCTCATCCCGCCGGTTGTGGTGATGTCGTTCAGCATAATGCCGCGCGTAGCCAGCCACTCGATGGCTTCCGGTGCGTTCTCGACAAAGCGACGCAGCAGTTCCGGGTTGTTCTTGTTGCCGCCGCCTTTCAGGCTCTCCTGATAGAACAATTCTTTGCTGTCCTGGATGCCCTTCACGCGCTGGAAGCGGGTTTCGGCGGCGTTCATACCGGCCGAAGCTTTGATGGTGTTACCGCCGATGGTTGGCATTTTCTCGACGATCAGCACGCTCGCGCCTTCGTCATGAGCCTGAATCGCCGCCGCCAGACCTGCGCCGCCGCTGCCGACCACCACAACGTCCACGCTTCTGGTTTCATTCGGGTCCGCGCCCTCTTCTGCCGCCAGCGCCTTGCTGGATTTCAGCATCGCTTTCGAAACCGCTTTTTTCACCGCCTCGCTCTGGCTGGTTGCGCCCGTGATCGCGTCCACGTGCGGGGTGTTGGCGTCCAGAATGCGGGTGCGGATCTCTTCGAAGCTGGTCGCAAACTCCACGTCATCGCCGGGGCCGGAGGCCAGTTCGATATCCGCGATACGATCGGTTTCAAGGCTGACGTTAATCACCAGCTCGTTAGCATCGTCCTGCACTTTCTCGGTGAAGGTGCCGGGCTTGAATTTAGATTCGCCCATGCTCATGTCGCGGATCATCGCTTCCACCAGCGAGAAGCGCCACAGCGGTTCAGGAATGTTCAGCGCTTCACGGCGGGTGCTGTCCATAAACAGCTCGAGGCTTTCACCGGCAGCGATGCGGTCGGTCCAGTCCGGGTAGGCGATAGTGGCCCGCCCGACGGCAATCAGATCGTAGCCGCGATCCAGCGCCTCATTCACATCGGCGGCATTTACCACGCCGCCAACGCCCATCACCGGCACCTGTGCCAGGGTTTCAGAACGCATCGCGCGGTATTTTTCAATCAGCGGCGTTGGATCCTGAGTGTCGACGATAGAAGGTCGCAGGGTGGCGCCAACGGAGAAGTGCAGGTAATCCACGCCGCGCGCGGCCAGTTTTTCCAGCAGATACATGGTGTCGTCGAAGCGAATGCCCGGGACCTCCAGCTCTTCTGGCGAGAAACGATAGCCGATAATGAACGCGTCGTCCGCGTACTGGCGCACCATTTTATGGGTAATGTCCAGCACCGCCAGCGGGAATTTCGCGCGGTTATCGCGGCTGCCGCCCCACTCGTCATCGCGCTGGTTAGAATTTGGGGAGTAAAACTGCTGGATGAGATAGGTGTTCGCCCCGTGGATTTCGACACCGTCGAAGCCGGCCTGAATCGCGCGGCGCACGGCTTCACCGAACTTGCCCACCATGCCTTCCACTTCTTCGGTGGTCAGCGCAACCGGCGTCGCGGCACCGTCACGCGGCGCGGCAACGGCGCTGGGACCAACCGGCGTGCGGCCGCCGATAAGCTTAGGATCGACCATACGGCCGCCGTGGTAGATTTGCAGAAGGGCTTTGGATCCTTTGGACTTAATGGCGTCAGCGATTTTCGCCAGCCCGGCGATTTTCTCGTCGTTATCAATACCAATTGCGCCCGGGAACGCCAGGCCGAGATCGTCGACAAAACAACACTCAACGATGATGGTGCCGATGCTGCCAGAGCGGGCGCGGTAGTATTCCACCAGCTCGCTGGTCACGGTGCCATCGTAATAGCCGGTACAGGTTGTCATCGGGGCCATTAACAAACGGTTTTTCAGTTCAGTACCATTCGGTAATGTGAAAGGGCTTAACATACGTTCGTTAGTGCTCATAATAGAAACTCCAAACTTTAAAAAATTAAGAATTCGTTATCGGGCTGAATTTTTATTTCGTCGTTTTTGCCGATGTCATGATATTAATATAATGCTTTTTTTAGTTTCTAAAGTCATTACGTTAGTTAATAAACTATTTAATCCCTGCGATAACAACAATAATACATTGGTGTTAGCCATATAATTTCATCCATTTACAACAATGCAAACTTCGTTAACATACTTAAGGTAAGACCATTTTATCAACTATAAATAAACTCTTATTTATCAATTAATTGCATAAATACCGAGCTTTATATGTTATCAAAATGAAAAAACTAACAAGAAAAACCCCTAATACCCACATACGCCGTAGTGGTTATTTAAAAGAGCATAAAAATACGCATCCATTTCTGTTTATTTGATCGCGATCAAAAGTTTCGACACCTAAACGCGCAATATATAAATATCATCATTTTTTAATTAAGCGCCCAGCAAAAAGCGTTTAATCCCTATTACTGAAATAACTGAAGCGCCGCTTTAATAACTAAAAAAAGCAAAGAAATTAAATAAAGCGAACCGGCTATTTCATCGTATGACGAATCTTTGACAACTTAAGACGTGAAACTATGAAAACAAAAACTGCTGTAACGCCTCCTGCGGCGAATCAAGCATCAAATGGAACAGCTAAACGACTGCTGATGATGGCCCTGCCCGTCATAGTTGCCGTACTGCTGCTGTTTGTTCCCGTTCCTGAAGGCCTGCCGCCTTACGCGTGGCACTACTTCGCAATTTTTGTTGGCGTCATCGTCGGGTTAATCTTCGAACCGCTGCCGGGTGCCGTGATCGGCCTCACCGGCGTAGTGGCGATTGCGCTGTGCAGCCAGTGGGTGCTCTTTAGCCCGGAACAGCTGGCCGATCCCAAGTTCAAGCTGGCGGGTGCCTCCTTTAAATGGGCGGTCAGCGGGTTTGGTAACTCTACCGTGTGGCTGATCTTCGGTGCCTTTATGTTTGCCGCGGGCTACGACAAAACCCGCTTTGGCCGTCGCCTGGCGCTGATTCTGGTGAAATACCTGGGCCGCCGCAGCCTGACGCTCGGCTACGCGATTACCTTCGCGGACCTGCTGCTGGCACCGTTTACCCCGTCCAACACCGCGCGCAGCGGCGGGACAATCTACCCCATCATTGCTAACCTGCCGCCGCTGTACGGTTCAAAACCGAACGACCCAAGCGCGCGTAAAATTGGCTCGTACCTGATGTGGGTGGCGATCACCGCCGCCTGTATCACCAGCTCTATGTTCCTTTCCGCCCTCGCGCCTAACCTGCTGGCGCTGGCGCTGGTAAAAAGTACGGTAGGCATTGATATCTCCTGGGGGACCTGGTTCCTCGCCTTCCTGCCGCTCGGCGTGCTGCTGATCCTCACCATGCCGCTGCTGGCCTACTGGTTCTACCCACCAGAAGTCAAAGTGAATAATGAAGTACCGCTGTGGGCAACCCGTGAACTGGAAAAACTCGGCAAACTGTCGCGCAATGAAATCCTGCTGCTGATGTTTGTGTGCTGTGCGCTGCTGATGTGGATCTTCGCCGCCGCGTGGATTGAACCGGCCATGGCCGCCCTGCTCATCGTTGGCCTGATGCTGTGGACCGGCGTGCTGGAGTGGAACGATATCACCGGTAACAAAGCCGCGTGGAACACCTTCGTCTGGTTCGCCACCCTGGTTGCGCTGGCGGATGGCCTCTCCTCAACCGGCTTTATCAGCTGGCTGGGTAAAGAAGGCGGCCTGCTGATGAGCGGCATCTCGCCGGGCGTGGCCACTATCGTATTGCTGCTGGCGTTCTACCTGCTGCACTACCTGTTTGCCAGCACCACCGCGCACACCACGGCGCTGCTGCCGGCGATGCTGACCATCGCCTCCACCATTCCGGGCATGAATATGGAAGTGTTTGTCCTGCTGATGGTGACCTCGCTGGGCGTAATGGGGATCATCACCCCGTACGGTACTGGCCCAAGCCCGATTTACTACGGTAGCGGCTACCTGCCAACCAAAGACTACTGGCGCCTCGGCACCATCTTCGGTGCCATCTTCCTGGCGGCCCTGCTGCTGATTGGTTATCCGTGGATGTCCATGATGTTCTGATTCCTGACCGCCGGGCTAACCCTCCGGCGGTTTTATTTTTATGGAGCAAGCTATGTCGAACAAACCGTTTTTCTACCAGAACCCGTTCCCGCTCGCGCACGACGACACCGAATACTATCTGCTGACCAAAGAGCACGTCTCGGTTGTCGAATTTGACGGTCAGGAAGTGCTGAAAGTTGAGCCGGAAGCCCTGACCCTGCTGGCACAGCAGGCCTTCCACGATGCGGCGTTTATGCTGCGTCCTTCGCACCAGAAGCAGGTTGCGGCTATTCTGAGCGATCCGCAGGCCAGCGAGAACGACAAATACGTTGCCCTGCAGTTCCTGCGCAACTCCGAGATTGCGGCGAAAGGCGTGCTGCCGACCTGCCAGGATACCGGCACGGCAATCATCATGGGTAAAAAAGGCCAGCGCGTCTGGACCGGCGGCGGTGACGAAGCGGCGCTAAGCCAGGGCGTTTATAACACCTATATTGAAGATAACCTGCGCTACTCGCAGAACGCGGCGCTGGATATGTATATAGAAGTGAATACCGGCACCAACCTGCCCGCGCAGATCGACCTCTACAGCGTGGACGGCGACGAGTACAAATTCCTCTGCATGGCGAAAGGCGGCGGTTCAGCGAATAAAACCTATCTCTATCAGGAAACCAAAGCGCTGATCACCCCGGCGAAGCTGAAAAACTACCTGGTTGAGAAAATGCGTACCCTGGGCACCGCAGCGTGCCCGCCGTACCATATTGCCTTCGTTATCGGCGGAACCTCGGCGGAAGCCACGCTGAAAACCGTCAAGCTTGCCTCCGCGCGTTACTACGACGACCTGCCAACCGAGGGTAACGAGCACGGCCAGGCGTTCCGCGACGTGCAGCTTGAGCAGGAACTGCTGACCGAAGCGCAGAATCTGGGGCTTGGCGCGCAGTTTGGCGGCAAATACTTCGCCCACGATATTCGCGTGATCCGCCTGCCGCGCCACGGCGCGTCCTGCCCAATCGGCATGGGCGTCTCCTGCTCCGCCGACCGCAATATCAAAGCGAAGATCAACCGCGACGGGATCTGGATTGAGAAGCTTGAGCACAACCCGGGCCAGTATATTCCGGAATCCCTGCGCCAGCAGGGTGAAGGCGACGTGGTCAGCATCGATCTGAACAGGCCGATGAACGAGATCCTGGCGCAGCTTTCCGCGCATCCGGTCTCTACCCGCCTGTCCCTGAACGGCACCATCATCGTGGCGCGCGACATCGCCCACGCGAAGCTGAAGGAGCTGCTCGATAACGGCGAAACGCTGCCGCAGTACGTAAAAGATCACCCGATCTACTACGCGGGCCCGGCGAAAACGCCGGAGGGCTACGCTTCCGGCTCGTTAGGCCCAACCACCGCGGGGCGTATGGACTCCTACGTGGACCTGCTGCAGTCCCACGGTGCGAGCATGATCATGCTGGCCAAAGGTAACCGCAGCCAGCAGGTGACGGATGCCTGCCACAAACACGGCGGCTTCTACCTCGGCAGCATCGGCGGCCCGGCGGCGGTGCTGGCGCAAAACAGCATCAGGAGCCTGGAGTGCGTGGCGTACCCGGAACTGGGAATGGAAGCTATCTGGAAAATTGAAGTGGAGAACTTCCCGGCGTTTATCCTGGTGGACGACAAAGGCAACGACTTCTTCCAGCAGATCCAGAATAAACAGTGCCAGGGTTGTTCACAGCGCTGAGCGTTTCCATAACGCCGGCAGCAGCGACAGCGTATCGTTAATCAGCCCGCGCTTGTCGCTGCCCGGCTTCCAGATGGTCACCATCGTCTGGCTTATTCCCTGGCTGCCCACTTCGGTGGGCAGCCTTTTTACGTTTTTCCACCGCGCCGCGCGAAGATGGGTCGGCAAAAAGCCCCAGCCGCAGCCCTGCTCCAGCAGGCCGCGCAGCATCTCCAGTTCATTGGTGTAGAGCGTGTGTCCGGCGATTTGCAGGCGGCGGGCAACCGGCTCGTCAGACGCGTCATGCATAATCACCTGCGGGACCAGAGAGAGATCGAGCAGCGACACCGGCGACGCCACCTCCGCAAAAAGCGCCTCTGCGGCGTAAAAATCCATGTCGATCGCCCCCAGCGCGCGCCACTCCATTTCATTGCCCACGCTGCGGTTGCGCGCCTGGCAGATCGCCAGATCGGCCTCACCGCCTGCCAGCATGGCTTCCGCGTCATCGCGCGACGCGCTGGTCAGGCTCGGGCGAATTTTTTGCGTCGCCAGTGTGGCAATCAGCGCCTGCAAAAAAGCCCGGGGGGTGAACGGATCGTAGACGAGGGCAATGTCCTGCGTCGCGCTGGCCGGTACCGCTCTGGCAAAGGCCTCAAACGCTTTTACCTGACGCATCAGCAGATGAGCCTGCCGCTGAAGCTGCTCCCCCTCCGGCGTCAGGCGAAGGCTGCGCCCCTCTCGCAGAAACAGCGCGTAGCCCAGCCCGTCCTCAAGAAAATCAATCAGATCGCGCAGGGTTGTACGATCTTTGCCAAGCTTCATCGCCGCCTTCATCAGGCTGCCGTGCTCGGCGACGGCGGTGAATGCCTCAAGCTGGGCAAACGAATAGTTTAGTGACGACACGTCATCCTCCACGGGGATTTTGTGGGGGATTTTCCCCCATTACGCGCTTTTTATTATAGGCCGGGGGTTTTTAAACTGAAGCCCTTCCTGAGCCACACGAGATAAACATGAAAACTAAAACGAACCTCACGCTGCTCGCGGCGCTTGTTGTCAGCAGCCTGCTGTCGCCCGCCGCCATGGCGGCCTGCAACGGTACCGACCTCGCTACCTGCCCGGCGCCTTTTGACGCACGGCTTCCGGATGCGCATACGATGCTCACCTGGAGCCAGGCCGATCGCGTGGTGGGCTTTCGCAATGACTACCGCAACTACGCCGGCGACGTGTTCCGCCACGGCAACGCCTCGCCGCTGCTCGCCGCGGAAAAGCCGCTCGCTGACGTCCGCTATCAGGTGAACGGCAAGACCTGGGATCTTCAGGATTACCTCGCACGCCAGAACGTCAGCGGCATGCTGGTGCTCAAGGACGGCAAGATCGCCTTTAAATATCTGGGAGAAGGCAATACCGATTCAACGCTCTGGACGTCGCGCTCCGTGGGAAAATCGGTGGTCTCGGCGCTGGTGGGCGTTGCAATTAAAGAGGGGAAAATCCACTCCCTGGACGATCTTGTCACTCAATACGAACCAGACTTAAAAGGCACCGCCTGGGAGGGCGTGACGCTGAAACAGCTCATCACCCACACCTCGGGCGTGGCGTGGAATGAAGATTACACGAACCCAAAATCTGACTTCGCCCGGCTTACCGAATGTGAAGCGAAACCCGGCGCGTACGACTGCGTGCGCACGCTGGTGAAGGGGTTACGCCGCGAGCATCCGGCGGGAGAAAACTGGTCGTATTCGTCGGGCGGCGCGTGGCTGCTGGGCGACGTGCTTGAGCGCGCCACGGGAATGACGCTTGCCGCATACCTGGAGAAAAGCATCTGGCAGCCTTACGGCATGGCGAGCGACGGCGTGTGGCACGCCTACAGCAAAGGCCAGCACGACGTGGGGGCGCACGGGTTCAACGCCACGCTGGAGGACTGGGGGCGCTTCGGGGAATTTATCCTGCATAACGGTACGCTGCCGGACGGCAGGCAGATCCTGCCGGAAGGCTGGGTGAAGCAGTCCTCAGACTGGACGCAGGCTAAAGGGTCGGTGTCAGAGGCGCACCCGAAAGGGCTGTACGGCTATCAGTGGTGGAACAACGAAGTGCCGGCTAATGCCGTCGGCGTGACGCCGAAAGTGGAGGATTCGCTGAAGGATTCTCTCTGGGCGCTGGGAATTTTTGGCCAGATGATTATGGTCAACCAGAAGGAAAATCTGGTTATCGTCCAGTGGTCCACCTGGCCGCAGGCGGAGCCGTCGTTCAGCGCCCAGCCGCTGGAGGCGTCATTGATGTTCAGCGCGATAGCGAACGCGCTGCGTTAAACAACCTGAGCCAGGCGCTGCCTGGCTTCACTTCTGCGCCATGTCACAAAACAGGCATTTCAGCAACTTAGGCTAAAACGGTGAATAAAAAATTGCCGAATTGTTAAGTTATTGTTGGCAATGTAAATCCTGGTCAACGTAGCGTCATTGATGCGCATCGCGCATCGGCCTATGCGCTAATTGCGCTTATTAATTTCCGCTTCCTGATCCAGTTTTCAGAAACAGACGGGCATAACGTCACTATAAAACTGGAGATAATCATGGTTACCTCAACCTCACCTGCAACGGTCCGTGCGAAAGCCGGCGCGATTTTTCGCGTCACCTCGGGCAACTTTCTTGAGCAATTCGACTTCTTTCTTTTCGGCTTTTATGCCACCTACATCGCCCACACGTTTTTCCCGGCGAGCAGTGAATTTGCCTCGCTGATGATGACCTTCGCCGTCTTTGGCGCAGGCTTTCTGATGCGTCCCGTCGGGGCGATTGTCCTCGGGGCCTACATTGACAAGGTGGGCCGCCGTAAAGGGCTTATCGTCACCCTGTCGATTATGGCCGCCGGAACGTTTCTGATTGTGCTGATTCCCTCTTATCAGAGCATTGGCCTGTGGGCGCCGCTGCTGGTGCTGACGGGCCGCCTGCTGCAGGGCTTTTCTGCGGGGGCGGAGCTCGGCGGGGTTTCGGTTTATCTGGCGGAGATCGCCACGCCGGGCCGCAAAGGTTTTTACACCAGCTGGCAGTCGGGCAGCCAGCAGGTGGCGATTATGGTCGCGGCGGCAATGGGCTTTGCGCTGAATATGATGCTGGAAGAGAGCGCCATCCGCGAATGGGGCTGGCGTATTCCGTTCCTGTTTGGCTGCCTGATCGTACCGTTCATCTTTTTCCTGCGCCGCAGGCTGGAGGAGACCGAGGAGTTTAGCGCCCGTCGCCATCATCTGGCGATGCGTCAGGTGTTCACCACGCTGCTCGCTAACTGGCAGGTTGTTGCGGCGGGCATGCTGATGGTGGCGATGACCACGACGGCCTTTTACCTGATTACCGTTTACGCCCCAACCTTCGGCAAAAAAGTGTTGATGCTGAGCGCGTCAGACAGTCTGCTGGTCACGCTGCTGGTCGCCGTGTCTAACTTCATCTGGCTGCCGATTGGCGGCGCGCTGTCGGACCGCTTCGGGCGCAAGCCGGTGCTGATTGCCATGACGCTGCTGGCGCTGGCGACCAGCTATCCGGCGCTGACGATGCTGGCGGCGGCCCCGAGCTTCTCAATGATGCTGGCGGTGCTGCTGTGGCTCTCCTTCCTTTACGGCCTTTATAACGGCGCGATGATCCCGGCGCTGACGGAGATCATGCCAGCGGAAGTTCGCGTGGCGGGCTTCTCGCTGGCGTACAGCCTGGCAACGGCGGTCTTTGGCGGCTTCACGCCGGTCATTTCTACCGCCCTTATCGAGTACACCGGAGATAAAGCCTCTCCGGGATACTGGATGAGCTTTGCCGCCGTGTGTGCCCTGCTGGCGACGCTCTATCTCTATCGTCGTCGCACGTTAACCCTGCACGCCGCCGTTAAGGAGTGATTCAGCATGCATACATTCAGAACGGTGGTTGCCGCCCTGACGATCGTCGGCTTCAGCGCGGGCGCGCTTGCGCAGGACGTGACGGTGATGATCTCTGGCGGCTTCAGGGCGGCGCTGGAGAAGCTGACGCCGCAGTACGAAGCGAAAAGCGGCGACAGGCTGATTTTAATTTCCGGCCCGTCGATGGGCAAAACGCCGCAGGCCATTCCGGCCCGGCTCGCCCGGGGAGAAAAGGCGGACGTGGTGATTATGGTGGGCGATGCGCTGGAGAAGCTTGAAGAGGAGCGCCGCACGGTGCCGGGCTCCCGCGTGGAGCTGGCGGATTCGCCCGTCGGGATGGTGGTGAAGGCGGGCGCGCCAGTGCCGGATATCAGCACGGTGCCCGCCCTGCGGCAAACGCTGCTGAAGGCCCACTCCGTTGCCTGGTCCGACAGCGCCAGCGGCCGGTACGTTGAGAGCGCCCTGTTGCATAAGCTGGGCATTGCGGATCGGATAAAAACGAAGGGACACCGGGTTGAGCGCATTCCGGTGGCGTCTGAAGTGGCGAAAGGGAAATACGCGCTCGGCTTCCAGCAGGTCAGCGAGCTTCTGCCCGTTCCGGGGGTGACGTTTGTCGGTAAGCTGCCGGAAGATGTGCAATACATTACCCGTTTTGCCGGAGCCGTCACCCGGGGCGCCGACCATCCGCAGCAGGGCAGCGCGCTGCTGACGTTCCTCTCTTCCCCAGAGGCCGCCAGCGTCATTACCGCCACCGGCTTACAGCCCGTTAGCGCAGCTCGCGATACTGCTCGGTGATAAGCGTTTCCAGCTCAGCCGCAATATAGGACTGGATCCGCCCGCGGCGGCGAATCAGCCCCACGGTTCGCCTGACCTCGGGCTCAGTCAGAGGAACAGACGTCAGCAGGGAATGCTCCGGGCGGGGCATCGACATGGCGGGGACGGCCGCAATGCCGATCCCCGCTTCGACCATCCCCAGCATGGTCGTGACGTGGCGCGTTTCGCAGATGCTGGGGCGCTCGGGACGAATATGGCCGATCCGCTGGTCGAGGAGGTTGCGGTTCCCGGAGGTCTTGTCCAGGCCGATATAATCCTGCTGATAAAAAGCCTGCCACGTCAGGCTTTTTCGTTTTGCAAACTTACTGTCGCGTCGGCAGGCGGCAACGTAGATATCCTCCACCAGCGGAACAAACTCAACGTCGGACGGCAAACGCTGGGAAAAGCAGATGCCAAAATCCGCCTGCCCGCCGGTCACGGCGTCGATTACGTTTCCGGCGCTGCTGTCGATGAGCTTAATACGCACCCGGGGGTAGCGCGTCTGAAAACGGCGGATCACGTGCGGCATAAAGTAACAGGCGGCGGACGGCACGGCCGCCACGGTGATCAGCCCCGTTCGATCCTCGCTGGCTTTATCGATATCCGAGAGCATGGACTCCACGTCGGCAAGCAGTTGCCCGCACCGGTCGGCAAAGGTCTGGCCATAAAGCGTAAGCGTGACGCGCCGGGTGGTACGGTCGAACAGCTTTGCCCCCAGCGCCGCCTCCAGCTTTTCTATTCTGCGACTCAGCGCCGACTGGGAAAGGCAGATAGACTCTGCCGCAAGTCGGAAATTGCCATATTCCAGCAGCGCGCGAAAAGCGTAGAGATCGTTGAGGTCAAAATTGACGGGCATACGGACGTGATCCTTGAGCACAGTAGGGTTAGAAAAGATTTATCACAGTTGCGCACGACATACTTCACAAAATGAAGGGGATACACCTAAAGCGCTATCAACCTGACGGCACATAGTGATAGTTTATGCGGGCTGGATTCCTCTTAAACAGGCTGGCAGTCAGCACGCCGCAGCAGAGGAATGTCATACTACAAAACAGAGTATGTTGGCACGCTAACAGCCCCTGACCTTTCCATTTTTTTCACGTGCGAGTAACGAGCAAAGCGATGATTAAGTGGCCCTGGAAAACGAACGACGCCGATCGAAATATGACGCTCCCCTGGGACGAGGCTATGGCGATCCCCGTCCTGGCTAATCTTTTGCCCGAAGAGCAATCCAGGCTGACTCAGATGGCCGAGCGTTTTTTACAGCAAAAACGCCTGGTACCGCTACAGGGCTTCGAGCTGGATCCGCTGAAAAACGCGCGCATCGCCCTGCTCTTCTGCCTGCCGGTGCTGGAGCTGGGCATCGAGTGGCTGGATGGCTTCCACGAGGTGCTGATCTACCCGGCGCCGTTTATCGTGGACGACGAGTGGGAAGATGACATCGGCCTGGTGCACAACCAGCGGATGGTGCAGTCCGGACAAAGCTGGCAGCAGGGGCCAATTATTCTCAACTGGCTGGATATTCAGGACTCGTTCGATGCCTCAGGCTTCAACCTGATTATTCACGAGGTGGCGCACAAGCTGGATACCCGCAACGGCGATCGCGCCAGCGGCGTGCCGATGATCCCGCTGCGCGACGTCGCGGGCTGGGAGCACGACCTGCACGCGGCGATGGAAAACATTCAGGATGAAATAGACCTGGTTGGCGAGAGTGCGGCCAGCATTGATGCCTACGCCGCAACCGATCCCGCCGAGTGCTTTGCGGTGCTTTCTGAGTACTTCTTTAGCGCGCCTGAGCTTTTCGCTCCTCGCTTCCCGGCGCTGTGGCAGCGCTTTTGCCAGTTCTATCAGCAGGATCCGCTGCAGCGCCTGCGTCAGAGTGAAGACTCTGCGAACAATTCCCCTCACGCCTTCCATTAACGTTCGACAGGGGTACGGTCGGCAGATCGTACCCACGCGCATACCGCGAGGAACAGCAGCGCCATTCCCCATGCGGCAGTAATCAAATACTGCTCGCCGTAAAAGCGCGTTACTACCGGTACCAGCAGCGCGCTGACGCCGTAGCCCAGGGTATGACTGGTGGCGATCGCCCCCGCGCCTTTGCCCGTCGTCAGCCGATCGTTGAGCAACAGCTGGTAGCCCGGCGTCGCCATTGCGGCCCCCAGCGAGGTGATGACAATTCCCACGTAGAACAGCACCACGTCCGCGATACACATCAGTCCAAGCCCCGCCACCATCAGCACCGCTGCGATGGAAAGCAGCACCTTCGGGCTAAAATGCTGCGGGCGCACCACCAGAAACTGCGCCGCTAGGGTCGCCAGCGCAGCAAGGCTAAGCAGCAGCGCCACGTGATGGCTGATTTGCACCGCGTCGCCGCTGAACAGCGGGGCAAGGTGCGGGGACAGGCCAAGCTGCATCAGGCTGATCAGCGCCGCCAGCAGCAGCGCCAGCAGCAGAAAAGGCAGCATTGAAGCCTGCAGGCGCGTTGACTGATGCGCCACCGGCGGCAGCGGCGGATCGGCAGCCTCGCGCAGCACCAGCAGCAACGCGATAAACGGCGCCAGCGCCATCAGCCAGAGCGGCGCGATCGGGTTAAGGCTGAGCATCAGCGCGGCCAGGGGCGGCCCTGACAGACGTCCGCAGCTGAGGCCGGAGCTTATCGTCGCCAGCGCGGCCATTCTTTTATCCAGACCCGCGCGCTGTATGGCCCACGTCTGCGCTGCAGGCACCAGCCCTGAAACCGTCAGGCCGTACAGCGTACGCGACAGCACCAGCCCCGCCATTCCCCAAAGGGTATTCAGCACGCCGTTGGCCATCGCCCAGACCACCAGCGCCATCACGCCGAAGCTCGCCAGATACCCGCCCAGCGAGGCCATCATCACCACCTTACAGCCGTGCCGCTCGCTCTGACGCCCCCACCAGGGCGATGCCGGCAGAAAAAGCATCGAGCCGAACATCAGCAGTCCCGCCCAGGCGGAGAGCGACAGGCCGGTGAGGGAAACCAGCTGCGGCAGCATAACCAGCAAACCGTTTTGCCCGATGCCCAGTAACCCTGCGCACAGCGCCAGGGGCCAGTTCGCTTTGGGAGCGATGATTTCAGTGAGATTTTCGGTACGGGTGCGCATAGAATTGTGAAGGTAATGTCAATAAATGTGTGGAAATTATGAAGTTTATGAAAACAAATATTGCAAAAATAGTTGCGGCTGTAAACAGAATGAATATCATAACGAGAATTATTATCAGTCATGGAATGAGGTACACCTATGCGTACTCTGCCCCGCTCCGCCGGTACAGACGTTGCGGCCCAGTGTTTCCTGAACGCGCTGCTGCGCGAAACGAAGGACTGGCGTTATCTTCCCGCAGCCCGCGCGGATGAGCTATCGCAGATTCATATTCCGCTCTCCCCATCCCGGGCCATCCGGGTTCCGGTACACTATTTCTCCCCCACTCAGCATCATCAGTATCGCTTTCCGGCAACGCTGATTCAGGCAGACAGCGACGAAGGTGACGTGGTCACTTTCCCTCAACTGATTGATTTAATTCTTGAAAAAGACGCGGTCAAAGGCTCGCTTGATGCCGGTACGCTGGCGCGATTCAGGCAGCGCGTGCTTGAAAGCCATACGCATACCTGGCAGGCCATTGACTTACGCCACGGCTGGGCCATCCTGCGCGACGGGCCGCTGACGTTTGCCGAAGCGGAACAGGCGCTGCTGGTCGGCCACGCGTTTCACCCGGCGCCCAAGTCGCACGAGCCGTTTAACGAAGCCGAGGCGCGTCGCTATCTGCCGGATTTTGCTTCCCGTTTCCCGCTGCGCTGGTTCGCGGTGGAGAGTACGCAGATTACCGGCGACAGCCTGAACGTCTCCCTGCGCGAACGCCTGCTGCGCTTTGCGGCACAGAGCGCGCCCGGGCTTCTTGGCCACTTCACCGACACCCGCTGGCTGCTGCCGATGCATCCGTGGCAGGCTGACTATCTGCTTGAGCAGCCGTGGTGCCAGCGTCTGGTTGAAAAAGGCGCCCTTCAGGATCTCGGCGAAGCCGGAGCGCAGTGGCTGCCCACCAGCTCCTCCCGCTCGCTGTACAGCGAAACCAACAGCGACATGATTAAGTTTTCCCTGAGCGTGCGCCTGACCAACTCCGTGCGCACGCTGTCGGTAAAAGAGGTTAAGCGCGGAATGCGCCTGGCACGCCTGGCGAAAACAGAACGCTGGCAGGAGCTTCAGGCCCGCTACCCGACCATGCGCGTGATGCAGGAAGACGGCTGGGCGGGCCTGTGCGACGAGCACGGCGTCGTTCAGGAAGAGAGCCTGATGGCCCTGCGCGTCAACCTGCTGTTTGATACCCCTGAAACGCAAACCAACGTGCTGGTAAGCCTGACGCAGGCCGCGCCGGACGGCGGCGACAGCCTGCTCGCGGCGGCGGTGCGCCGTCTGAGCCAGCGCCTGGCGCTACCGCTCGACAAGGCCGCGCGCTGCTGGCTTGATGCCTACTGCGATCGCGTGCTGCTCCCGCTGTTCAGCGCCGAGGCGGATTACGGTCTGGTCCTGCTGGCGCACCAGCAAAACATCCTCGTTGAGATGCAGCAGGATTTCCCGGTCGGGCTTATCTACCGCGACTGCCAGGGCAGCGCGTGGACCGAAGGGGCCGACGCCTGGCTGAAAGCGGCGGGCGAAACCGAGGTGGAAAACCGCTTTGGCGAAAGCCAGCTGCTGCGCTACTTCCCGTACTACCTGCTGCTTAACTCCACGCTTGCCGTCACCGCCGCCCTCGCCGCTGCCGGTTTCGACAGCGAGGAGAGCCTGATGTCCCGCGTGCGCGACGCGCTGGCCGGCCTGCGCAGGACGGCGAAGCAGACCCGCTGCCTCGACTACGTGCTCGACAGCCCGACCTGGAACTGTAAAGGCAATTTCTTCTGCTACCTGCACGACCGCAACGAAAACACCATTGCCGACCCTGCGGTGATCTATTTCGACTTTAGCAACCCGTTTTACAAGGAGAAGGCGTGATGGCCCTTGCGAATATCGTACATTCCGGCTTCGGCTTCCGCTGCGCCACAACGGAACTGGCCCTGCCGCTGACGCTGGGCCTCGACGGTAGCGCGGTGCTGGAACGCCTGACCGGGATCCCGGACGGCTGGCTGGTGGAAGCCCTCGATCAGCTGTTCGTAGCCGCCCCCGCCCTGACCGGCATTACCCTGCCGTGGGCAGCCTGGCAGGATGAACTGCAGGCGCAGGCGCTGTTCAGCCTGGCCCACGGAGATTACCTGGCGCGCGAAACGTTCTGGCAGCTGCCGCTGTGGCTGAAGGGCGAACGGCCGCAGGCTAGCGGCGGGATGCAGTTTGATGAGAGCCGCCAGCTCTACTTCCCGCTGCGTCCCCATCGCCCGCAGGGCGAGGTGTATCGTCGTTACGATCCGCAAATCAAACGCACCCTGAGCTTCCGGGTGGCGGACGTGGCGCTGGACGGCGAACGATTCACTCAATGGATGAATAACCCGCGCGTGAACGCCTTCTGGGAGATGGCCGGCCCGCAGGCCGAACAGGAGAACTACCTGCGCCGTCAGCTCGACTCGGCGTACTGCTATCCGGCGATCGGCTGCTTTGACGACCAGCCGTTCGGCTATTTTGAACTCTACTGGGCGGCGGAAGACCGCATTGGCCGCCACTATCGCTGGCAGCCGTTTGACCGCGGGCTGCACATGCTGGTGGGGGAAGAAAACTGGCGCGGCGCGCAGTATATCCGCAGCTGGCTTCGCGGCCTGAGCCACTATCTGTATCTCGATGAGCCGCGCACGGCGCGCATTGTCGCCGAGCCGCGCTTCGACAACCAGCGCCTGTTCCGCCATCTGGCGTCCGCCGGTTTCGACACGGTGAAAGAGTTCGACTTCCCGCACAAGCGTTCTCGCCTCATCATGAGCGAGCGTCACCGCTTCTTCAGCGAGGTGGAACTGTGAACGCGCGCTGGCAGAAAGTAAACCGCGAGATGGTGGCGAAGATCCTCGCCGAGCTGGAATACGAACGCACCCTGCGCGCGGAGCCGGTTTCGTCGGACGGCTGGCGCATCACCATGGGCAGCGAGGCCTGGCAGTTTCGCGCCTCGCGCGGCATCTGGGGCTGGCTGCATATCGACCCTGATACCCTGACCACCGCCAGCGGCGCTGCGGTAGAAGCGGAGCACGCGCTGCTGCATCTGGCGAGCGTGCTTGAGATGAGCGACGCGCAAACGGCGGAGCACATGGAAGATCTCTACGCCACGCTGCGCGGCGACATGCAGCTGCTGCAGGCGCGCGAGGCGCTGGATGCCGACGCGCTCATTCATCTTGACCCGGACGAACTGCAGTGCCTGATGAGCGGTCACCCCAAGTTTATCTTCAATAAGGGACGCCGCGGCTGGGGGCTGGATGCCCTGCGCCAGTACGCCCCGGAATATCGCGGGCGTTTCCGCCTGCACTGGGTTGCCGTGCAGCGCGACCAGCTGGTCTGGAGCAGCGACGCCGATTGCGATATCAATGCCCTGCTGTCCAGCGCCATGAACGAGGCCGAGCGCGCGCGGTTCGATGCCCGCTGGCAGGCGCTGGATCTGGATGACAGCTGGCTGCCGGTGCCGCTGCACCCGTGGCAGTGGCAGCAAAAAATTGCCATTCATTTCGTAGCGCAGCTCGCGCGCGGCGAAATGGTTGAGCTGGGCGAGTTTGGCGATGAGTATCTGGCGCAGCAGTCCCTGCGCACGCTGACCAATGCCAGCCGTCGCGCGCCGTATGACATCAAGCTGCCGCTGACCATCTACAACACCTCCTGCTACCGCGGCATTCCGGGCAAGTACATTGCCGCCGGTCCGCTGGCCTCGCGCTGGTTACAGCAGCAGTTCGCCAGCGATGCCACGCTGGTTCGCTCCGGGGCACGGGTGCTTAGCGAACCCGCCGCCGGGTATCTGGCGCATCCGGGTTACGCCGCCCTGCCGAAAGCGCCCTATCGCTACCAGGAGATGCTGGGCACGATCTGGCGCGAGAACCCGTCCCGTTATCTGCAGGACGGCGAACAGGCGGTGCTGATGGCGGCGCTGATGGAAACCGACAATGCCGGACGTCCGCTGATCGACGCGTGGATCGCACGTTCGGGACTAGCCGCCGAGGCATGGCTGGAAAAGCTGTTTGAAGCGACGGTTATTCCCTTCTATCACCTGCTCTGCCGCTACGGCGTGGCGCTGATCGCCCACGGCCAGAACGTGACGCTGGTGATGAAGGACTACGTCGTGCAGCGCATTCTGCTGAAGGATTTCCAGGGTGATATGCGTCTGGTGGACGAGGATTTCCCGCAGGCGCAGAGCCTGCCCGACCCGGTAAAAGCGGTCACCGCGCGCCTCAGCGCGGATTACATCATCCACGACCTGCAAACCGGCAACTTTGTGACGGTGCTGCGCTTTATCTCGCGACTTACCCTGCAATGCGGCGTCAGCGAAACGCGCTTCTACCAGATCCTGGCGCAGGTTTTGCGCAGCTATATGACCGCGCACCCGGATCTGGCGGAACGCTTCGTCAAATTCGATCTCTTCAAGCCGCAGATTATTCGCGTGATCCTCAACCCGGTCAAACTGACCTTCTCCGAACACGACGGCGGCAGCCGCATGCTGCCGAACTACGTCAGCGATCTTGATAACCCTCTTTTTCTGGTCTCCCAGGAGTCAGCGCAATGAAAACGTATGATTTCATCGGCATCGGTATTGGTCCGTTCAACCTCAGCATCGCCGCACTGGCGGAGGGGCTGGACGGTTTTAGCTCGCTGTTTCTTGAACGTAAGCCGCATTTTTCCTGGCACCCTGGGATGATGGTGCCGGACTGCCACATGCAGACCAGCTTCCTGAAGGATCTGGTCAGCGCCGTGGAGCCGACCAACCGCCACAGCTTTCTGAACTACCTGGTGCAGCGTAAAAAGTTCTACCGTTTTCTCACCACCGAGCAGCGCACCGTCTCCCGCGAGGAGTTTGCCGACTACCTGTGCTGGGCGGCGGATAACCTCACTAACCTGGCCTTCAGCCAGCAGGTGCAGCAGGTCAGCTTTGATGAGCAAAGCGGCCTGTTTGAGGTTATGACCCAGCGGGATCGCTTCCTGGCGCGCCACGTCTGCGTGGGGATTGGCAAACAGGTCAATCTGCCCGACTGCGTCACGGCGCAGGACGATAGCTGCTTCCACGCCAGCGAGATGATGCTTCGCGCGCCGGATCTCGCCGGCAAGCGCGTCACCGTCGTCGGCGGCGGCCAGAGCGGTGCAGATCTGTTTTTGAATATCTTCCGCGGAGAATGGGGCCAGCCGCTGAGCCTGAACTGGGTGTCGCGCCGCAACAACTACAACGCGCTGGATGAAGCCGCCTTTGCCAACGAATATTTCACGCCGGAGTATGTGGACAGCTTCTCCACCCTCGGCGATGACGCCCGTCGCCAGATGCTGCACGAGCAGAAAATGACCTCCGACGGGATCACCACCGAGTCGTTACTGGCGATTTACCGCGCCATGTACCACCGCTTCGAAGTGCTGCGCGAAAAACCCTGGGCGCACCTTCTGCCGTCACGCTCGGTGACGGCGCTGGCGCGCCAGGAAAACGGGCAGCGCCTGAGCATACAGCATCACCTCGACGGCGGCCGCGAGCAGCTGGACAGCGACGTGGTGATTTTCGCCACCGGCTACCGCGCCGTGCAGCCTGCGTTTCTGGCTCCGCTCTCTCACCGCCTGCGCCTGGACGAGGATGAAGCCTTCTGCATTAACAATGATTTCACCCTTGAATGGGACGGCCCGCAGAGCAACCGTCTGTTTGCCGTGAATGCCGGGATGCACCGTCTCGGCATTGCCGAACCCCAGCTCAGCCTGATGGCCTGGCGTGCGGCGCGAATAATCAATCGCGCCCACGGCGACGAGCCGTTTGAGCTGGCAACCACCCCCGGCGTTATCCACTGGCGGAGCACCGCCGGCCCGGAGAGCAGCCCGGTTTTTAAATCATTAGCAAAAACCACCGAGTACTGACACACACATTCAGGATCAACATAACAATGAAACGTTCTCATCTTTGGGTATTAAATCCGTGCCTGCTTGCCATGCTTTCTACCTCTGCGTGGGCGGAAGAACAAAAGGAAGAAGATATTGTGGTTTCCGCCAGCCGCGCGCACCGCAGCGTGGCGGAGATGGCGCAGACGACCTGGGTCATTGAGCGTGCGGAAATTGAGCAGCAGGTTCAGGGCGGGAAAGAGATTAAAGACGTGCTGGCGCAGCTGATCCCCGGCATGGACGTCAGCAGCCAGGGGCGTACCAACTACGGCATGAACCTGCGCGGTCGCTCCATGATGGTGATGGTAGACGGCGTACGCCTGAACTCCTCCCGCAGCGACAGCCGCCAGCTTGACTCTATCGATCCGTTCAACATTGACCGCATCGAGGTTATCTCCGGCGCCACCTCGCTCTACGGCGGCGGCAGCACCGGCGGCCTGGTGAATATCGTCACCAAAAAAGGCCAGCCTGAGACCGAAGTGGAGTTCCAGACCGGGGCAAAAAGCGGATTTAACAGCCATAACGATCACGATGAGAACGTCTCCGCCGCGGTGAGCGGCGGTAACGACAACGCCTCTGGCCGTCTGTCGGTCTCCTATCAGCGCTACGGCGGCTGGTACGACGGCAACGGCGACGAGGTGATTATTGATAACACCCAGACCGGCTTGCAGTATTCCGACCGTATTGACGTGATGGGTACCGGCACCATCAACATTGACGACCATCAGCAGCTCCAGCTAACCACGCAGTACTACAAAAGCGAATCCGACGGGAAGCACGGCCTTTTCCTCGGGGAGAATTTCGCTGCGGTAACGGGCGATGCCAAAGCCTACAACAAAAACAACCTGGACTCTGACCGGATCCCGGGCACAGAGCGTCACCTGATTAACCTGCAATACTCGAACACCGACTTCTGGGGCCAGGATCTGGTCGCGCAGATTTACTATCGCGATGAGAGCCTGACCTACTACCCGTTCCCGACGCTGAGCAAAGGCACGGTGACGAGCATTGGCGCGTCCCAGCAAAAAACCGATTTTTACGGCGGCAAGCTGACGCTGAACAGCAAGCCGGTGGACGACCTGACCCTCACCTGGGGCGTGGATGCCGATCACGAAACCTTCGACGCCAACCAGCAGTTCTTTGACCTGAGCAAAGCGTCCGCAAGCGGCGGCATGAAGCTGGACAACGCCTATAACGTGGGCCGTTATCCGGGTTACAGCATTACCAACCTGGCCCCGTTCCTCCAGGCCAGCTATGACATTGACGCCATCACCCTGAGCGGCGGCGTGCGTTACCAGTACACCGAAAATAAGGTGGACGATTTTGTCGGTTACGCCCAGCAGCAGGCTATCGCCACGGGCAAAGCGACCTCGGCAGACGCGGTGCCGGGCGGGAAAACCGATTACAACAACTTCCTGTTCAACGCGGGGATCCTGGGACGCCTGACCGAACGTCAGCAGCTGTGGTTTAACTTCTCCCAGGGCTTTGAAATCCCGGACCTGGCGAAGTACTACGGATCCGGTACCTATCAGCTGGTCGACGGTCACTATCGTCTGCAAAACAGCGTGAACGTGAACGACTCCACGCTGGACGGTATTAAGGTCAACGCTTATGAACTGGGCTGGCGCTTCACCGGCGATAACCTGCGTACGCAGGTGGCGGCCTACTACTCGCTCTCGGATAAGACCATTACCATCAACAAGAGCGACATGACCATTAACCTGGAAGACGACAAACGCCGTATTTACGGGGTTGAAGGCCAGGTGGATTATTTCTTCACCGACAGCGACTGGAGCACCGGGGCGAACTTTAACGCCATTAAGTCCGAGACGCGCGAAAACGGGAAATGGGAGAAGCTGACGGTAGACAGCGCCAGCCCGTCGAAGGCCAGCGCATGGGTTAACTGGGCGCCGGGCGACTGGGCGCTGCGCGTGCAGAGCACGCAAACCTTTGACGTGTCCGATGCCGACGGCAAGAAGATCGATGGCTATAACACCATTGATTTCCTGGGCAGCTACGCCCTGCCGGTGGGTAAAGTCAGCTTCAGCGTGGAAAACCTGCTGGACAAAGACTACACCACCGCCTGGGGCCAGCGCGCACCGGGGCTGTATAGCCCAACCTACGGCGCACCGGGCCTTTATACCTATAAAGGCCGTGGACGTACCTTTGGTCTGAACTACTCCGTCCTGTTCTGATCCTTCGCGCCGCCTGCGGGCGGCGCAGCCTGCTGTGCAATTTGAAAGCAAATTTGCTATAAAATCATCGGTTTGCTGAAATTCTCGGCAAACGAACAAAAACGCCGTTTTCCCCTTTGACAAGGCGCACGCAGGTCGATAATATTCGCCTCGTTCAAACGATTCCTCTGTAGTTCAGTCGGTAGAACGGCGGACTGTTAATCCGTATGTCACTGGTTCGAGTCCAGTCAGAGGAGCCAAATTTGAAAAGCCTGCTTTTAAAGCAGGCTTTTTGCTTTTCTGAACTACAGCAAAAAATCGTAATGCGAGCCATCCGGCAGTTCAACATCCAGCCGTAACTTTCCTCCGGCAGCCTCAACGTAGCGTTTCAGAGAAGAGAGCTTAATATCGCGTCCTGGCTTTTCCATGACGGCGACGGTAGGCTGTTTAATTCCCAACGCCTTAGCCATATCTACCTGCGTTTTTTGCACTTTTTCACGTAGCTCAGCCAGATGGATATTGAGCAAAATATCCGTTGCCATTGCCTGTGCGCTGGCAACAACCTCGGGTTTCTCATCTGCAATTAGCTGCTCCAGGGTTCTGCCCATCGCGTTACTTCCTCTCTTCTAGTGTGTTTAGCCAGCGAGCGTATTCCCGATCCGCAACGAGGAGCATCTCATCGTAAAATCGCCTTTCATTACCGACCTTATTGCCTGCACAAAGCACAATACCCGTACGGTTCGGGTCGAAAGCGAAAAACGCCCGCAGCGGATCGCCCTTATTCTGGATACGCAGCTCTTTCATATTGCTGTGCCGCGAGCCTTTAAGCGTATCGGCATACGGCCTGCACAGACCGGGCCCCTTCTCCCGTAAAACGAGTAGCGCGGCGAGTACGCTGGCCCTCTCGCTGTCGTTTAATGAGGTGAACCAGTCGTCAAACCTGTCCGTCGTTTTAATAGCCCACACGGGACCTCCTTGTGCAATATAGATCAAACACTATATAGATGCAAAACTATAGTGCCGATTATGCAGACAGATTGGCTGGCATGCAGGTTAAGGATGCAAAATATGGAAGCCGTCTTCAGAAATAAAGGAGAACAGGGTAAAGGAGGAATAACATGCCCGGAAAGCTCGGCGCCACCGGGCAAACGCGTAGTTAAATCTGATAATCAATCGCCACTTCTTCCGGCTCCATCACCTGACGTTTGATCTCGTCTACCGAGAGACCGGCGTTGCACAACTCAATAAATCGCCACACGTAGTTGCGCTGGAGCTGCCCGCGCTTCAGTCCCAGCCAGACGGTATTCGCGTCGAACAGATGGCGCGTGTCCAGACGCACCAGGTTCCCGGCTTCACGCTCGCCGCCGGACTGTTCCGCCACCAGGCCAATCCCCAGCCCTAACTCGACGTAGGTTTTGATCACGTCGGAATCCTGCGCGCTCAGCACCACGTCAGGCGTGAGCCCTTTACGCTTGAACGCCTCATCAATGCGCGAGCGGCCGGTTATGCCCTGCCGGTAGGTGATGAGCGGCCATTTGCCGATCTCTTCCAGCGTCAGCGGCGAAACCTGGTTCAGCGGGTGATCGTCAGGCAACAGCAGGCTGTGATGCCAGCGGAACCACGGGAAAGCCACCAGCAGCGGGTCGTTGCTCAGCCGTTCACTGGCAATGCCGATATCGGCCCCACCGTTATGCAGCAGCACTTCGATTTCCTGCGGCGTGCCCTGGATCAGCTCGAGACGGACGTCCGGGAAGATCTCACGAAAGGCTTTGATCACCGTCGGGAGGCTGTAGCGCGCCTGCGTATGGGTGGTGGCGATGGTCAGCACGCCGGAGGCATCGCTGGTAAAGAGATCCGCCAGCCGGCGCACGTTGCTGGCCTCGTTGAGTATGCGCTCGGCGATGGTCAGCAGCGCCTTGCCGGGCTCCGTCATGCCGAGCAGGCGCTTGCCGCGGCGGATGAAGATCTCAATGCCTAACTCCTCTTCCAGCTCGCGGATGTGTCGGCTGACGCCCGACTGGGAGGTGTAAAGCATGTTGGCGACTTCAGTCAGGTTGTAATCCCGCCTGGCCGCCTCACGAATAATTTTAAGCTGCTGGAAATTCACGATTCACTCCGGCGCATCTGACATAACGCTATTGTTAGAGTCAGCCGGGCTGTAAAACAAATAATAAAAACCAGCATCTTATGCTTATCTGGAATATCAGCTGACGAGCTGCAGCTCGCGATTTTCCAGCGATGGCTTGCTGACCAGAGACATCAGGATCTCTTTCACCGCCTGCGCCTGCGGAGAAAGCGAACCGCGCGCGGACATGTTCAGGGACAGCGGCAGGCTCATGGACGGCGTGGTGATGCGGGCCATCCAGCCGTTCGCCGCGCTGCACAGCGAACGTGCGGCGGACTCGGGCAGTACCGTCACGCCCATCCCGCTGGCAATGGCGGCAGTCAGCGTGGAGATGGAATCAATCTCACCGATAATTTTCGCCGTGAGGCGGCGCAGCGAGAACGCTTCATCGACGCGCACGCGCACCGCGCTGTAGTCACGCGGCAGGAACAGGTTCATCTCCGCCACGGCCGTTAAATCAATGCTCTGCCCCGGGCAGTCACGGGTACCGACCAGATAGAGGTCTTCCTTCAGCAGCGGCTGGCTGGTGATCCCGGCAACCGGTGAGCGATCGTAGAGTACCGCCATGTCCAGCTGGCCGCTGAGCAGCTTGTCATTCAGGACGGCACCGCTGTTCTCATGCAGGTAAACCAGCACTTCCGGCAGCTCTGCGCGCACCGCCTGAAGCAGCGGCATGGTGACGGACGATGCGGCCGTACCCGGTGCCAGCCCGATGGAGACATGCCCGCTCAGGGTCTGACCAACGTTGTGAACGGCCAGCTGCGCCTGTTCACACTGGCGCAGGATGGTGCGGGCGTGGGTATATAAAATTTTACCTGCTTCGGTAGGCGTTACGCCGCGCTTGGTGCGGATCAACAGCTGCTGGTTCATTTCGCCTTCCAGAGTCGCGACCTGCTGGCTCAGCGCAGGCTGCGCGATGTGCAGCACTTCAGCTGCCTGCGTCAGGCTGCCGATATCGACGATTTTTACGAAGTATTTCAGTCGTCTTAAGTTCATGTTGCCCCCTGTTCGAAAATACCGTGCCGCTAACGGCTGTGTTGTTGAACAGGTTTTGCAATATGAATGCCAGTTTTTGCAGATGGTCCGATATCGTCGCTAAGCGGCTGAAAATAAGGAAAGCCAATCGCTGAAGCCCTTTTTCAGGCGCAGGCAACGGTTTCCGATCTGCCCCATTCGGGGTATATCTGCACAAAAATGGTGCATTACGTTGGCAAAATCGTCACTTTGCTGTTTTTGTCAGCAAACGATCGAAAGACGGCGATCCATCCTTTGACAAGGCGTACGAGGGTCGATAATATGCGCCCCGTTCACACGATTCCTCTGTAGTTCAGTCGGTAGAACGGCGGACTGTTAATCCGTATGTCACTGGTTCGAGTCCAGTCAGAGGAGCCAAATTTGAAAAGCCTGCTTTTAAAGCAGGCTTTTTGCTTTTCTGCATTTGCGCTGTCGCAGCCGCCCGTCGAACTATCCTCACATGCCGATCTTCACCGGCATCCCCGACCGCCGCTCCAGTTCGGCCTGCGCGCCATCGCTAACGAGCTGCGCCCGCAGCGCGGCGGTTATGGGCAGCGGAACCTTATTCGTGGACTCAAATTCGGCGCGATTGCGCGAAAGCGGCTCGTGCACTTCTACCCAGCGGCTGCCGTCCGGCTCCGTGGTGACCTTTACGGGCATATCGATAAGCTGCACCCGCGTGCCCACCGGGACGTTATCAAACAGGTACTTGATGTCGTCATTGCGCAGGCGAATGCATCCCTGGCTGACGCGCAGCCCGATGCCGAAATTCGAGTTGGTGCCGTGAATGGCATACAGCCTGCCAATATAGATGGCATACAGCCCCATCGGGTTATCCGGCCCAGCGGGTACGAACGCGGGCAGGGTCTTGCCCTCTTTCGCGTAAGCGCGACGCGTGTTGGGCGTAGGTGACCAGGTTGGGCCTTCCTGCTTACGCTCCACGGCGGTTACCCAGTTACGCGGCGTTTCGCGTCCGGCCTGGCCGATGCCGACAGGCAGCACCTCCACCGTATTGCCGTCGGGTGGATAATAGTAAAGGCGCATTTCCGCCACGTTCACCACGATCCCCTCACGCACCGTTGGCGGCAGAATCAGCTGCTGCGGCACCACCAGCCGCGTTCCGGCTCGGGGCAGAAACGGATCGACCCCGGGGTTAGCTTCCAGCATATTGCTCAGCCCCTGCCCGTGCTGCGCCGCGAAGGCTTCGAGAGGCAGGGTATTGCCCTCGGGCACGGTAACGGTGACGGGTGCCCCCACCAGCCGGCTTCCTTCTGGGGGGAGCGGATAGGTTACGGCAAACGCCGCGGGCGCCAGGGAACAAAGCGTAAAAACGAACGTGGCAAATCGAATCATAATGTTCTGTGCTCGGTTAAAAGAGAAAGCCTGCCGGTGGGCAGGCTTATCATACTTGCATAGCTATGCTTTTGGCGTGCGCCACTTCCGGGTGAGGACTTTTTCCGCTTCGACAATCATGAACATCGCAAACCCAATCAGGAAGGTAATGATCCAGTAGCGGAACGGCAGCGCTTCGGTACCGAACAGCATCTGCATAAACGGTGCATAGACGATCAGAAGCTGAAGCATCAGCAGCACGCCGCTGACAATCCATATTCCCTTATTGGCCAGCAGACCTTTGCTCAGAGAGAAACCGTCGGTGACGCGGCAGTTGAGCATGTAGAACCACTGGGCCGTCACCAGCATTTGCAGCAGCACGGTGCGGATGAATTCCGGCGAGTAACCCCGCGGCTGCAGCCAGGCCTCCAGCACAAAGGCGCTAATGGCAATCATCAGGCCGACAAACGCCACCCGCCAGATGGCGAAACCGTCCATGACGTGCAGATTCGACTTCCGCGGCGGCCGGTGCATGATGTCCTTCTCGCCTGCTTCAAACGCCAGGCCAAACGACAGCGTTGCCGACGTCGCCATGTTCATCCAGAGGATCAGCACGGGCGTTAACGGGATCAGGTTCCCCGCCAGCAGGGCAATAATGATCAGCAACGCCTGGGCGATGTTGCTTGGGATCACAAACAGAATGGTCTTCTTCAGGTTGTCGTAGACCCGCCGCCCCTCGTGCACCGCACTGGCGATGGTGGCGAAGTTATCATCCGTTAGCACCATGTCGGCGGCTTCTTTGGTGACCTCGGTACCTTTGATGCCCATTGCGATGCCGACATCCGCCCGCTTCAGCGCCGGAGCATCGTTCACGCCGTCCCCGGTCATCCCCACCACTTCCTGCTTACTTTGCAGCGCCTGCACCAGGCGGAATTTATCTTCCGGGCTGGTGCGCGCAAAAATATCGTATTTCTGCGCCGCCTCGCTCAGCTGCTGGTCGTCCATTGCCTCCAGCTCGCGTCCCGTGATGGCGCTCGCGGCGTTACCGATGCCCAGCATCTGGCCAATACTCATTGCCGTTTGCGGATGATCGCCGGTAATCATCTTCACGCGAATCCCCGCCTGCAGGCAGTCGGCAATGGCCGTAATGGCCTCCGGACGCGGCGGATCCATCATGCCGGCGATACCGAGCAGAATAACGCCCTCCTGCAAATCCGCATGCTCCAGCTCGCGCTGGCCGCTGGCGGCAGGTTTCCAGGCCGCCGCCACCATGCGCAGCCCTTCACGGGCATACGCTTCAATTTTCTCTTCCCAGTAGGGCTGATTGAAGGGCTCCAGTCCACCGTTCGTCTGCTGCTGCTGGCAAAGGCGGAAAAGCACGTCCGGCGCGCCGGTAATCAGTATTACCTCTTCGTCGCCAAGACGGTACAGGGTGGACATGTACTTGTACTGCGAATCAAAGGGGATTTTACCGCGCAGCTCAGAATCGACGGCAGGCAGCGGGATTTTCGCCGCCAGCACCTTCAGCGCACCCTCGGTCGGGCCGCCCGTGATTTTCCACAGCCCCTGCTCATCTTTGATCAGCTGGCTATCATTACAGAGATCGACGGTGCGCAGATAGCGCTCCAGCACCGAGCCCCGGGCCACGCTCGCTGGCGTCGGGTCGTCAACAGGGTGAATATTCCCCACCGGCTCGTAGCTGTCCCCCTCCACGCGATAGGTGGTGTCCGCGGTGATGACCGCTTTTACCGTCATTTCGTTCATCGTCAGGGTGCCGGTTTTGTCCGAGCAGATGACCGTCATCGCCCCCAGCGTTTCCACGGTGGGCAGCTTGCGAATAATCGCCTTGCGCCGCGCCATCGCCTGAACGCCCAGCGAGAGGATAATCGAGATAATGGCCGGTAATCCTTCCGGCACCGCCGCCACCGCCAGGCTTATCAACGACAGCACCAGCTCTGAAACGGGCATATCCCTGAAGATGAGGCTGAAAACAAACAGCGCCACCATCATCACCAGAATGGTGATGAAAATGGTCTTGCCGAGCCTGTCCATTTGCACCATCAGCGGGGTACGGTGCTTTTCGATGTCCGACATCATCTGGTTGATGTGGCCGAGCTCGGTCTCGCCGCCGGTCGCTACCACCAGCCCTTTCCCCCCGCCGGAGCTGACCGTGGTGCCGGAATAAAGCAGGTTGTAACGGTCGCCTAACGGCAGTTCGCCGCTGAGCGCATCGCTGTTTTTCTCCACGACGGTGGATTCGCCGGTGAGGATAGCCTCTTCCACCCGCAGGTTGTGGGCCTCTATCACGCGAAGGTCGGCGGGAATGCGGTCCCCGGCGCGTATCACCACAACGTCTCCCGGCACCAGCGCCGTAGTGGGGATGGTTTCATGGCTGCCCTGCCTGATGACCACCGCCTCGCTGGAGAGCATATTGCGAATGCTTTGCAGCGATTTCTCCGCGTTGCTCTCCTGAATATGGCCGATCAGGGCGTTAATGACGGCGACCCCGAGAATGACAAACATATCCACCCAGTGTCCCATTATCAGCTTCAGCAGCGCCGCCGCCAGCAGAACATAAATAAGGACATCGTTAAAATGGGCTAAAAAGCGCAGCCAGCCGGGTTTACCCGCTTTTTGCGGCAACGCGTTTTCACCGTATTGTTCCAGCCTGGCGGTGGCTTCCGTACGGCTAAGTCCGTCGGGGCTGGATTGTATATTTGTCAGTGTTTCTTCAACGGTCTGTTGATAATACGGACGGTGAGGTTTTTCTGCTTTCATCGTTCCTTCCTCGGGTTCTTTTCAGAAATCACCTTGCTTCACGCCATTAACGAATAACGAAAACAGGAACATGCGCGTAACGAACGATACTCGCCGCCTCAGATCCTAATAAGTGGGTTTGAATATTAGGATTGCGCGACCCCACAATTATCGCTCCGGCGTTAAGTTCATCCGCCAGCTTTATTACCTCATCACGAATATTTCCGCTGCGAACGTGGAGATGGACGTGGGCCTCCGGCAGGTTGACTTTTTTTACCAGCGCGGCAAGCTTTTCTTTAGCGTTATTAATCATATATTCATCCATCTTTCTTGCGTCTGCAATAAAGCCGCGCGTCAGTTCAGCGGAAAACTTTGGCATAACGTGCAGCAGGTGGATTTCACCCGACGCGCTTTGCGCCAGGAACTGAGCGTGCTGAAGCGCTTTGTCAGAGAGGGTTGTCTCATAGACGTCCACCGGAACCAGAATATTTTTATACATACCGAGCATCCTTTTTATGACCAACACGACGGTGTGTGAACCAGGAGAGATCGCATAACGCGCAGGGGTATACGCGTGAATGACGTTTAGAGAAAAAAGGGATGAATGCTATTAAACGTAGCACAGGAATATCAGGATGTTATTCAAAGCGAACCAGCTTTTGTTACTAACGTTCAGCCCGAAGGCGACACGCCGCTAATAATGGTTATTTAACATTTATTTATTCAACGACTATGCTCATAGTCAGGCACGCAACGCGCTCACTGATATTTATCCCGCGCCACCTTCCACCTCATGGAGGAATGCATGTACGGTTTAAGCCTGATTCGACTTGGTTTGTTTATCGCGCTTGCCATTATCGCCAGCACGGCAATCGGCTTATTTACCTATGCGGTCGTCTCGGCCCTGGCAGAATAGCGCCGCCTCAGCATTGATGACGAAATAAAATAATTATTTTCAGGGGAATACCGTGAAACGTTACGTCTCTTTTCTGCCCGTCGCGTTACTGCTGCTGACGGCGTGCGACTCCAGACCCGATCCCGCCGCTCCCCTGCCCAAAATGGTAAAAGTCGCGGAGGTGGCTGAAGCCGGCAGCGCGCAGCAGCGGGTTTTCCCCGCCCGCATCGAATCCGGCGACGCCACGGATCTGGCCTTCAAGCGTCCCGGGCAGATTGAGGCGCTCGATATTCGCCAGGGCGCCGTCATCAGGCAAGGGCAACCGCTCGCCAGGCTCAACGCCCGCGAGGCGCAGCAGCGTCTGAACGACAGGCAAACGGCGGCGACGCTGGCCCAGCGGCAGTTCGACCGCTTCCAGACGCTGGCGGGACGCCAGGCCATTTCGAAGGCCGAGATGGACGTTCAGCGCGCGCAGCGCGACTCCGCAAACGCCGCGCTACAGATTGCCCGCGAAGAATTAAGCCAGATGACGCTCGTCGCCCCCTTTAGCGGGACGGCGGCCAGCGTGCACGTGCGAAACCATCAGGTCGTTTCAGCAGGCCAGCCCGTCGTCACGCTGACCCGCACGGACACGCTGGACGTGGTGTTCAGCATTCCTGAGAATCTGTTCAGAACCTTCGATATCCGCAATATGCAGTATCGCCCGGTCGTGAGGATTAACGCCCTGCCCGACCGCGAATTTACCGCTGTCTACAAAGAGCACTCGGGCAGCAGCGACAGCAATACCCTGACCTGGCAGGTAATTTTAACCATGCCCCGGCCGGACGATTTTCCCGCCGTGGGGGGCGTCAGCGGGACGGTCACCGTCAATCTAACCAACCTTCCCGCGGGGGTGGGCACTCAGGCGCTGGTGGTGCCGGTTGAGGCGGTCTTTAACCCCGATAACAGCCCGCGCAATGAGCCGCACGTCTGGGTGGTCAAGGGTGAGGGCGATGCGTTGCACCTGGAAGATCGCAAGGTCAGCGTGGGCCAGGTCAGCACCGAGGGAGTGGTGATCACGCGCGGACTTCATGCCGGCGAGCGCGTGGTGGCCGCGGGCGTGGGGGAATTGCATGCCAACCAGCCGGTTCGCATCTGGACGCGTGAACGGGGACTGTAATGGATATCACTCGTCAGTTTATCAACAACCCGGTTCGCGTCTGGCTGACCATTCTGCTGCTGGGCGTTGGCGGCGTGTTTGCCCTGCTGAATATCGGCAGGCTGGAAGATCCCGCATTTACCATCAAAACGGCGGTTGTGGTCACCCATTATCCGGGCGCGTCGGCGCAGCAGGTTGAGGAAGAGGTCACCCTGCCGCTGGAAAACGCGCTTCAGCAGCTACCGTACCTGGATAACGTCAGCTCCATCTCCTCCAGCGGCCTGTCGCAAATCACCGTGAATATCGCGTCGCGCTACCATTCAAACGATCTGCCGCAGATCTGGGATGAACTGCGCCGCCGCGTGGGGGATGCCGCGCGCCAGTTTCCGCCGGGCGTGGTGACCCCGTTTGTGAATGACGATTTTGGCGACGTGTTCGGCTTTTTCTTTGCCATTTCCGGAGATGAATTTAGCAATCCTGAACTGGTGCGCTATGCCGAGCAGCTGCGCCGGGAGCTGGTCCTGGTGCCGGGCGTCGGTAAGGTCGCCATCGGCGGGGCCATCAGCCAGCAGATCAACGTGGATATTTCTCTGAGCAAAATGGCCGCGCGCGGAATCACGCTAAACCAGCTCTCCGCGCTGCTGGGCAGGCTGAACGTGGTCTCCAGCGCGGGGGACATTCCCGCCGGAACCGAGTCGATCCGCCTGCATCCTACCGGTGAGTTCGAGAATATTGACGAGCTTGCCGATCTCATCATCTCCCCGTCCGGCACCGGGGCGACTACCCGCCTGCGAGATATCGCCACCCTGTCGCGCGGGCTGAATGCCTCACCGCCCGGCATCTACCATGCCAACGGCAGAAAGGCCGTCACCATGGGCGTCTCCTTTATCCCCGGCGTGAATGTGATCGACGTGGGGCATGCGCTGGAGGTGAAGCTTCAGCAGATGTCCGCTGAAAAACCGGCGGGGATCCATATCGACCTGTTTTACGATCAGGCCGCGGAAGTGGGCCATTCCGTGAACGGGTTTATCGTTAATTTCCTGATGGCGCTGGCAATCGTCGTCGGCGTGCTGCTGATTTTTATGGGCCTGCGCAGCGGGATTATCATCGCCTTCTCCCTCGCGCTCAACGTGCTGGGTACGCTGCTTTTCATGTATCTCTGGGGAATTGAACTGCAGCGCATTTCCCTGGGGGCGCTGATCATCGCCCTCAGTATGCTGGTGGACAACGCCATCGTGATTGTCGAAGGGGTACTTATTGCCCGGCAGCAGGGTTCGCCCCTGTCCGGGGCCATTAATCACATCACCCGCCGCTCTGCCCTGCCGCTGCTGGGCGCGACGGTGATCGCTATTCTGGCCTTTGCGCCCGTCGGGCTGTCGCAGGACTCCACCGGCGAGTACTGTAAATCGCTGTTTCAGGTGCTGCTGATTTCGCTCATGCTGAGCTGGTTCTCAGCGCTCACCATTACCCCGGTGCTGATTAAGTGGTGGCTGTTTAAGCATGACGCTGCGCCGCCGAAGGCCGACGAAACGGATCCTTACGACAAACGCATCTATCGGCTCTATCAGGGCTTGCTGAGCGCGCTACTGCGGCGTAAGGCACCGACGCTGATCGTCATGGCCGCCCTGCTGGCCGCTGCGGTCTGGGGCTTTGGTTCGGTCCGCCAGAACTTCTTTCCCTCCTCCAGTACGCCGATTTTCTTTGTCGACCTCTGGCTTCCTTACGGAACCGACATCAAATGGACCGAGAAGATGACCGGTGATATCGAGAAAACCATTAACGGCCAGCCCGGGGTGGAGACCACGGTCTCGACGATTGGTCAGGGAAGTATGCGTTTTATTCTGACCTACAGCGGGCAGCGCCAGTACAGCAACTACGCGCAAATCATGGTGCGGATGGACGAGCGGCGTACTATTCCGGCGCTGGCACGCTACGTGGATGAGTACATTGCCCGCCACTACCCGCAGGTTAACGCCAGCACGAAGCGGGTAATGTTTGGCCCCTCCGGCGACAGCGCCATTGAGGTACGCATTAAAGGGCCCGATCCCGACAGGCTGCGCCTGATAGCCAGCCAGGTGGATGATATCCTCGCGCACGATCCGGCCACCGACAGCGTCAGGAACGACTGGCAAAACCGCAGCAAGGTGATCCGTCCCCAGTACGTTGCCGCGCTCGGCCGCGAGCTTGGCGTGGATAAGCAGGACGTCGATAACGCCCTGGAGATGAATTTCTCCGGCAGCCGGGCGGGACTGTACCGGGAAGGGAGCGACCTGTTACCCGTGGTGGTGCGCCCCCCGGAAAGCGAGCGGCTGGACGCCAATCACCTGAACAACGTGCTGGTCTGGAGCCAGACCCGGCAGCAGTATATTCCGCTGAGTAACGTCGTCAGCAGCTTCTCGCTGGAGTGGGAAGATCCGCTGATCCTGCGTCGCGACCGCTCGCGGGTGCTGACCGTGCAGACCGACCCCGACCCGCTGAGCCAGCAGACCTCCGGCGATATTCTCGCCCGCGTGAAGCCGCACGTAGATGCGCTTCCCCTGCCCCACGGCTACAGCATCGAGTGGGGCGGGGATGCAGAAAACTCCAGCGAAGCGCAGCAGGGCCTGTTCACCACGCTGCCGCTGGGGTATCTGGTGATGTTTGCCATCACGGTTCTGATGTTCAGTTCGCTGAAAAACGCCGTTGCCATCTGGCTGACCGTACCGCTGGCGCTGATCGGCGTCACGCCGGGATTTTTACTGACCGGGATCCCCTTTGGCTTTATGGCGCTGATAGGCCTGCTGAGCCTGAGCGGGATGCTGATCCGCAACGGCATTGTGCTGGTGGAAGAGATCGAGCAGCAAAAAGCGCATAAGGATCAGCACGACGCGATCGTCTACGCCGCCACCTCGCGCCTGCGCCCTATCCTGCTGACCGCCTTTACCACCGTGCTTGGCCTCGCTCCCCTGCTGCTGGATGTGTTCTTCCAGAGCATGGCCGTTGTGATTATGTTTGGACTTGGTTTTGCTACAATCCTTACGCTTTTGGTACTCCCGGTAATTTATGCGTGTTTTCATCGTAAGGACAAAGCTGAACAACAATGAATGCGACAGGGCTGAACATCATCAAGACGCTGGGCTGTATGACGGCGGTAACCTTTTTCACCATCTACAACACCTGGGATCGTTATGATTATGACTACCACTGGATCCTGGGCTTTTTAACGTTTATTTCGACCATCGCCACGCCGCTGTTTTTTGTGGTTGCAGGTTATCTGGACGGGCAATCCCGTCACGGCACAAGCTGGCAGCTTAATAAGATCAAAAGCCTGGTTATCGTCTTTCTGTTCTGGATAACCATCTACTACCTGTGGGAGCCCTATCAGCGCGGCTATCTGATCCAGCCCTGGTTCGTGTTCGCGTTTGTCATGATTTACACGTTTCATCCGGCGGTGGAGTGGCTCAGCCAGCGGCGCAGGCTGTTTTGCGGGGTGATTGCCGGCCTGCTGCTTTTCTCGTACGGGTACGATTTGCTGTCAGCGCTCTATCCTGAGGCCCATGTTCTTTCGCTGTCGCCCCAGTACCGGCTGTGGACGTGGCTGCTGTTTTATCTGACGGGGCAGCTTTTTTGCGATCCGCAAATCGCAGCGTGGATCGGCCGCAAAAGCGTGGTCAGGGCAGCGGTAATTGCCATTCCGTTTATCTATCTCTTCACGTGGTTTTACGAGCGGCACTTCTTTTTCGCGCTGTTTAAAGCCGACAGAAACGCCTTTATTCTCACCGGATCGCAAATCTACATTCTGATCATCGCGCTGGTGATTGCGGCAAATGGCGTACGCTTTCGCCGCAATGCGGAGTTTAAGGAGTCCGTGCTGGCCGCCATCAGCAAAACGATGACCGGGGTATATATTATGCACTACTCGGTGTTTCACCTGCTGACGGCCCTTATTCCGGTGACCTCGCTGAGCATCAAGCTTGCCCTGATCGTGCTCACCTTTATAACGTCGGTCCTGTTTTCTCTGCTGATCCTCTCCAACGCGGTGGCTAAAAAAGTGATCACCCTTTAAAAGCCCAGCCGCAGCCAGGCAAACAGCACGTTGCCGTTGTTGTAGGTTCCGGGAATATAGGTGAACTGAACGGTAGCGCGCTTGTACCCGGCGGAGAACAGGGGAAAGATAAACGGAAGCGGTACATAGTTAGCAAAGTCGTCGCGGGCCGTGATGCCCGCCGCGGCGCCCAGCCCCAGGCGAAAATCTTTCGCGTTATCGAGATACCACCCTTTTTCCCAGCCGTAGCCCATCGCGGGCTGCCACTCGTTGTGGGAATCTTTAAACATCATGGCAAAGAGCGCGCTCCAGTTGCCCTCATCGCTGTAGCGAGATATGCCCAGCCCCCCGCCCCACGGCATTTCGTTGTAATTGTCCGTTTTTTCTTTATCGTACATAAAGCGAGCGTGCCAGCTCAGAAACGGCAGATAGAGATCGTAACGATCCGGCTGCTCCCAGGTCTGAGAAATATCCTCCGTCAGCGCGTCCCACCAGCGGTGAATGCGCTGCTCGCCATAGACTTTAGGCTCCGCATGCAGCGGCGAAACCACTAAAAACAGAACGACCCAGAGTGCAGGAAAGAGGCGTTGCATGGTTATTCCCTCAGCTTACGTCACGTTGCGATCGTTATTACTGTAAACCATCCAGACCTAACCGGAGCCAAACAGGTTGATTTATGTTGGGGCGGGGTAAGATGAAATATATTTATTTAGCGCTTTCAGGAAAGATAAAAACGTTTTCTCAGGCCGCCCGTCGCGGTAGTCTCATACGTTCCGTCACTACGACGGCCGCAGTGTGAGTGACCTTTTCTTATACCAATAATTAAAAATCAGTACGGACAGGACAACTATGGACTCAACCCTCATCTCCGCTCGCCCTGACGAGGAGACACCTTCGCTTAACCGCGCCCGCCGCGCCGCTTTAGGGAGCTTCGCAGGCGCCGTCGTCGACTGGTATGACTTTCTGCTCTACGGCATCACCGCCGCGCTGGTGTTCAACCGTGAATTCTTTCCCCAGATCGGCCCCGCCATGGGCACGCTGGCCGCCTTTGCCACCTTCGGCGTCGGCTTCCTGTTTCGCCCTCTCGGCGGGGTGATCTTCGGCCACTTCGGCGACCGCCTGGGCCGCAAGCGCATGCTGATGCTCACCGTGTGGATGATGGGCATTGCCACCGCGCTAATTGGCATTTTGCCGTCCTTTGACTCCATCGGCTGGTGGGCACCGGTGCTGCTGGTGACGCTGCGCGCCATTCAGGGCTTTGCCGTAGGCGGCGAATGGGGCGGCGCGGCGTTGCTCTCCGTGGAAAGTGCGCCAAAAAACAGGAAAGCCTTTTACAGCAGCGGCGTACAGGTGGGGTATGGCGTGGGCCTGCTGCTCTCCACCGGGCTGGTGTCGCTGATAAGCCAGCTCACCACCGACGAGCAGTTCCTGAGCTGGGGCTGGCGCATACCGTTTATCTTCAGCATTGTGCTGGTCGTGGTGGCCCTCTGGATCCGCAACGGCATGGAGGAGTCGGCCGAATTTGAACAGCAGCAGCGGGAAAAGCCGGTGGCGAAAAAACGGCTGCCGGTGATGGAAGCGCTGGTGCAGCATCCTGGCGCTTTTCTGAAAATTATCGCCCTGCGCCTGTGTGAACTGTTGACCATGTATATCGTCACCGCTTTTGCCCTGAACTATTCGACGCAAAACCTCGGCCTGCCGCGGGAGCTGTTCCTGAACATTGGCCTGGTGGTCGGCGGAATAAGCTGCCTGACCATCCCCTGCTTCGCCTGGCTCGCCGACCGGTTTGGCCGTCGGCGCGTTTACATCACCGGGGCATTAATCGGCACCCTGAGCGCGTGGCCGTTCTTTATGGCGCTGGAGGCGCAGTCGGTCTTCTGGATCGTCTTCTTCGCCATCATGCTGGCCAATGTCGCCCACGACATGGTGGTATGCGTGCAGCAACCGATGTTTACCGAGCTGTTCGGCGCAAGCTACCGATACAGCGGCGCGGGCGTGGGATACCAGGTCGCAAGCGTGGTCGGCGGCGGGTTTACGCCGTTTATCGCCGCCGCGCTGGTGACCTTCTCCGGCGGCGACTGGCACAGCGTGGCAATTTACCTGCTGGCGGGCTGCCTGCTATCCGCCGCGACCGCCCTGTTTATGAAGGAAACCGCGCGCGGCTGATCTCCTCACTTTTGTTTCACAGGCGTGTGACATACTATCGGGTAACGCCGCACACCTGTGGAACAAGGAGACAGACATGAATAATAAGGGCTCCAGCCTGACCCCGGCTCAGGCGCTGGAAAAACTCGACGCGCTGTATGAACAGTCCGTCAACGCGCTGCGTAACGCCATCGGCGACTATATCGAAACCGGGAAACTTCCCGATGAAAAGGCCAGAACCCAGGGCCTTTTTGTTTATCCATCGCTCTCTGTCACCTGGGACGGCAGCGCCAGCAGTAATCCGAAAACCCGCGCCTATGCCCGCTTCACCCACTCGGGCTGTTACAGCACGACCATCACCCGTCCAGGGCTGTTTCGGCCCTATCTGGAAGAGCAGCTCACGCTACTGTACCAGGACTACGGCGCGCATATCAGCGTCGAACCGTCCCTGCACGAGATCCCCTACCCCTACGTGATAGACGGCTCGGCGCTGACGCTGGACCGCTCCATGAGCGCGGGGCTGACGCGCCACTTCCCGACGACCGAGCTGTCGCAGATTGGCGATGAAACGGCTGACGGCATCTACCACCCGGCTGAGTTTTCACCGCTGTCGCACTTTGATGCCCGCCGGGTGGACTTCTCGCTGGCGCGCCTGCGCCATTACACCGGCACGCCGGCCGAACACTTCCAGCCGTTCGTGCTGTTTACCAACTACACGCGCTATGTGGACGAATTTGTCCGCTGGGGCTGCAGCCAGATCCTCGACCCGGACAGCCCTTACATCGCCCTCTCCTGCGCGGGCGGGATCTGGATCACCGCCGAAACCGAAGCGCCGGAGGAGGCCATCTCCGACCTGGCGTGGAAAAAGCACCAGATGCCTGCCTGGCACCTGATCACCGCCGACGGCCAGGGCATTACGCTGATTAACATCGGCGTTGGCCCGTCTAACGCGAAAACCATCTGCGACCACCTGGCGGTGCTGCGCCCGGACGTCTGGCTGATGATCGGCCACTGCGGCGGCCTGCGCGAAAGCCAGCTGATTGGCGATTACGTCCTGGCCCACGCCTACCTGCGCGACGACCACGTTCTCGACGCGGTTCTGCCGCCGGACATTCCAATCCCAAGCATCGCCGAAGTGCAGCGCGCCCTGTACGACGCCACGAAAGAGGTGAGCGGTATGCCGGGTGAAGAGGTGAAGCAGCGCCTGCGTACCGGTACGGTCGTCACCACGGATGACCGCAACTGGGAGCTGCGTTATTCCGCCTCCGCGCTGCGCTTCAACCTCAGCCGCGCGGTGGCCATCGACATGGAAAGCGCCACGATTGCAGCGCAGGGCTACCGCTTCCGCGTGCCTTACGGCACGCTGCTGTGCGTGTCCGATAAGCCGCTTCACGGGGAGATCAAGCTGCCGGGTCAGGCGAACCGTTTTTACGAGGGGGCTATTTCTGAACATTTGCAAATCGGTATTCGCGCCATCGATTTGCTGCGCGCGGAAGGCGACAGGCTGCATTCCCGCAAGCTGCGCACCTTCAACGAGCCGCCGTTCCGCTGATAGCAGGGCTTCGCCTTCCCGCCGCTGGGGTAAGGCGAAGCTGCTTCCCGACAGGTTTACAGAACGCAGAAAAGCAAAAAGCCTGCTTTAAAAGCAGGCTTCTTAAATTTGGCTCCTCTGACTGGACTCGAACCAGTGACATACGGATTAACAGTCCGCCGTTCTACCGACTGAACTACAGAGGAATCGTGTGAACGGGGCGCATATTATCGATGCGCCCTGAGGATGTCAAAGGGTGAATGCAGATTTTCAATCGTTTGCCGATTTATTCTCCACTTCGCGCATTTGTCAGGCATTTGCGGTTTCCGAAACCGCCTGTTCCGTTTTTTTGCGCGGGTATTTCCACAGCCAGCGTCCGCTCACCATACGCCAGTAGAACAGCGCGCCGCGCACGGCCCAGTCAAGGAACATCCCCAGCCAGACGCCGACCACGCCCATGCCCAGCATCACCCCCAGCGTGTAGCCCGCCACGACGCGACAGCCCCACATGCCGAGCATGGACACCCACATGGCGAAGCGGGCGTCGCGCGCCCCTTTCAGCCCGGCAGGCAGCACCCAGGAGGCCGCCCAAATCGGCATAAACGCCGCGTTGAGCCAAATCAGCACCTTCACCACCTCTTTTACGTCATTTTCATGCGTGTAGAACGAGGCCATCAGCCCTGCAAACGGCGCGGTTCCCCACGCGATTGCCGTCAGCCCAATGGTTGAAAGCCAGAAGACGTGGCGAAGCTGCCGTTCCGCCTGCCCTATCTGCCCTTTTCCGAGGCGCCTGCCGGTGATAATCGTCGACGCTGACCCCAGCGCGTTACCGGGCAGGTTAATGAGCGAGGCGATGGAGAAGGCAATAAAGTTACCGGCGATTACGTCCGTCCCCATCCCGGCAACAAACATTTGCGTTAACAGCTTCCCGCCGTTGAACAGCACGGATTCAATACTGGCCGGAATACCAATCCCCATCACTTCCCAGATAATGGCGAAGTTAAGCGGACGGAAATAGCTTTTCAGCGTCAGGCGCAGCGATGGCGCGATCCCCGCCATCAGAACGCCGATAATGGCCGCCGCACCGATATAGCGGGAAATGGTCAGCCCTAGCCCCGCGCCGACAAAACCCAGCCCATCCCAGGAGAAGACGCCGTAGATCAAGATAGTGCTGATGATGATGTTCAGGATGTTCATCCCGCCGTTTATCAGCAGCGGAATTTTTGTATTGCCGGCCCCGCGCAGCGCGCCGCTGCCAATCAGCGCGATGGCGGCCGCCGGATAGCTCAGCACCGTCATTTCCAGATAGGTGAGCGCCAGCGCCTTCACTTCACCGGTCGCTTCACCCGCCACCACGTCAATGATCTCTTTGCCGTAGTAATGGATAACCGCCGCGAGAACGATCGAAAAGAGCGTCATGATCATCAGCGACTGTCTGGCTGCTTCCCGGGCGCGTTTCGGATCGAGCTTGCCGAGGCTGAACGCCACCACCACCGTCGTCCCGAGATCGATAGCGGCGAAGAACGACATCACAACCATGTTGAAGCTGTCCGCCAGCCCTACCCCGGCCATCGCTTCTTTGCCAAGCCAGCTCACCAGGAAGGTGCTCAGCACCCCCATTAACAGGACGCAGGTATTCTCCAGAAAGATGGGCACAGCAAGGGGGGTGATTTCACGCCAGAACAGAACTCGATAGCTTTTACGTTTGGCATACCAGGGCGTGCGCATTATCGCCTGGCGTATGGGGGCGGTGACGTTCAAAATGGACCTTAGCGAGAAAGTTGAAACTCCATTTCAAATGATGGGGCAGAAATGCGTATCCTGCAAAGTATTTTCCATAAAATTATGTCTGGATTAGCAACAAAACGACGACAGAATCATCAATCAGTCACTTTTACCTAAGATCAGGTTTGACAAAAGTTTTTTCGCCGCTAAGATAAGCCTCCACAACGATTCCTCTGTAGTTCAGTCGGTAGAACGGCGGACTGTTAATCCGTATGTCACTGGTTCGAGTCCAGTCAGAGGAGCCAAATTTAAAAAGCCTGCTTTCGAGCAGGCTTTTTGCTTTTCTGCGTTCGCTAAAACTGTCGGAAGCAACCAGGCCTTACCCGACCACGGAACCGCAGGCCCGGCAGGCGAAGCCGCCACCGGGCAGTAAATTGCGCGATTACTCGGCCTTAGCGTCGACGTTTTTAATTTCGCCCATCACCTTCAGCTTCTTGGAGATGTCGCGACGCTCTTTGGACAGCTCGGCGTTTTTAATGATGTAGTCATCAACGCGATCTTCATAGTCGCTCTTCATGCTGGCAATGATGCCCTGAATAGCTTCAACGCTCATGCCCGGCTTGATGTAGTCGCTCAGGTTGTCCAGCAGCAGGACACGTTTCTGGTTGTCACGGATCTTCTTCTCAACGTCCTGGATTTCGCGCTGCAGTTTGTTTTTGCGGCGGAACAGGCGGACGAACTCCAGAACATCCTGGAACGAAGGCTTAGTAGTTTCCATTTTTACACCCCTGATAATGTGAGATTCGGATTCGTTAAGGCAACCGTTTTAACAGACAGCGGCTGCGAATGACAATGAGTATATCGTTTAAAACCATCATAACCCTAATTGTTGCTGAATCGAAGCAGCAGGCGTCACATACGCTTTTTATTTGCGCAGTGCCCGGCAGATCAGCTGCGATAACAGCTCCAGCTGCCGCGCCAGCTCCATGCTCAGCCAGACGTAGCCATGGATGGGCGTTTCCGCCACGCTGTCGACATGCCGTTCATTCATCAGCTGTTTCAGCTCGGCGACGATTTCATTCAGGCGCTCGCTGTTGGCCCGAATCGGCTGGGGGTTTCCTTCGTAGAGCGCGTGGGCAATGGTCAGCAGGGTTTGCTGCGTCATCTGCTGCGTCTCTTTCAGCGTATGCGCGTTGAGCATCAGGAAGTGGCTGGGACGGGAAGCCCAGTGGGCATTGATTTGCAGCTCAAGCATGCAGACCAGATTGCGGCTGACCGTCTGAATGGCCTCAAAAATGGCTTTTTGAATGTGCGTTTCTTTGCTTGCCGGGGTAATCAGCCCGCGCATTTTGACCACATCATTGAGGATTTTTTGCAGGTGCTTTTCCAGCCGCGGGCGTTCGATCAGGTTTGGAGAAAAACCGGCCTGGTAGACGCGGTTAAACGCGGTAACGTAGCTGGCCATCTGAATGCGCCAGTGCAGGAAAGCGCGCTGCGGCCAGATGCCGGTAAACAGCATGGCGAGCAGCGAGCCGAGAATAACGTCCCCGCTTCGCCATAGTGCGGTAGTCATGTCCCCAGCCGGGGCGCCGACCACGACCGCGAGCGTAATGCCAATCAGCAGGGCCTGGTACGGCCTCTTGCCCAGCGCCAGCCAACCGCAAAGAAACATCGCCACCGCGCACCACAGCAGCATGACCGGGAAGGAAATCAGCTCCAGCTTGAGGGCGATAAGCCCAAGCGCAGAGCCTAAAACGGTGCCGCCAATACGCTCGAATGCACGCGGGACAACGTTACCCCAAAAGGAGATGGGCCCCATCACCACCACCAGCGTGATCAGCGGCCACGTTCCTTCCGGAATATCCAGCAAACGAACCAGAACGAAGGTCAGAACAAACGCAAGCGCAATGCGGCAACCGTGCACCACGCGATAATGTTTGTATAACCGAATTTCAAAAGGCGTTAATGATTTGTCGGGGCGCACACCCGTCTCCAGCTTCACGGCAAACCACAATTGTACTGTGTTTTCAGCCGGATTGTTTACACCCGGCTGAAAAACCCTGCATTTTGCAGGCTTAACCCACCTTATGCTCTACCGGAACAAACATCTCAATGTCCCAGTAGCCGTCGGCATTGCCATCGTTCAGATAGCGTTCGAAACAGGGCTTTGGCGCAATCTGGAATTTGCTGTCCTCCAGCAGGGAGTTGAAGAACTGATACCACGGGGTGGCGAAGTCATCGTTTTCCACGCGCGCGGTGGCGATGGCATAATCACCGGCAGCAATCTCGGTCATCATTACCCCTTCGCTGTTCTCAGGAATGGTGAAATCGTCCGCTACCGTTACGGCGGTATCGCAGCGGAGTTTTTCTGCCGGCACTTGATCCGGATTATCGTAATAAACGGCCACCCACTCCTGCGGCTGGATATGACGGCCGTCTACCCACATGACCAGCTGTTCAAATCCCTGCTTGACCGTTTTCTCCCACGGCCCTACGAGATGAAAGCCTGCGATCGTACGTTTCTGCTGCTGCCTGATGCTGTAGTCCATGCTGCCTCCGTTTATTACTGTGTATTTATACACTATAAAGCAGAGTAAATATTATCGGCAAACGAGAAGTGTTAATTATGCGAGCAGACTCGCAACGCTGCCAGTCTGCTCAAAAAGGTCAGAATGTATGGTGGAGATAATCACCAAGGCGGGAGAAAACGCCCCCCTTCTCAATGCCTTCCAGCGTAACCAGCGGCCAGTGCGCCACCACCTTGTCCCGATCGTACAGCTGGATTTCCCCCACCCGCTGATGCGCGGCAATCGGCGCTTCCAGCTCTTTTTTATCCAGCACGTATTTGGCCTTAATGTTCGGTATTTCCGCTTTCGGTAACGACAGCCAGAAGTCCCGATCCGTGCCCAGCGCGATCTGCTCTTTATTACCGTACCAGACGCGCTCGGTGCCTACCTTCTTCCCGTTATGCAGAATCTGCACCGTATCGAAATTCTGCTGTCCCCAGTGCAGCAGCTTGCGCGCCTGATCCTCGCGCCCTTTCGGGCTGTCTGCCCCCATCACAACGGCAATCAGCCGGCGCTGGCCGTCCACCGCAGAAGCAATCAGGTTGAAGCCCGCGCCCGACGTATGCCCGGTCTTCAGGCCGTCGACGTTCATCGTTTTATCCCACAGCAGGCCGTTGCGGTTCTGCTGGGTGATGCCGTTCCAGGTCAGGCTCTTTTCGCTGTACATATGGTAGAACTCGGGTTCACCGTGAATGATGGCCCGGGACAGCACCGCAAGATCGTACGCTGAACTGTGCTGGCCCGGCGCATCCAGGCCATGCACGGTTTCGAAGTGGGTATCGCGCAGGTGCAGCTTTTCCACATAGTCGTTCATCATTTTAACGAACTGCGGCTGACCGCCCGCCACGTGATCGGCCAGCGCCACGCAGGCGTCGTTGCCGGAGTCAACAATCAGGCCGCGGCTGAGATCGCGTACGGAAACCCTGTCGCCCTCCTTGAGAAACATCAGCGATGAGCCGTCAAAGACCGGGTTGCCTTTTGCCCAGGCGTCACGCCCGACCGTCACAATGTCGTCCGGGCTGATGCGGTGGCTGTCAATGGCGCGATCGACAACGTATCCCGTCATCAGCTTGGTCAGACTCGCCGGATTGCGCTGCTGATGTTCGTTGCCCGCCGTTAAGATTTGACCCGTGGTGTAATCCATCAGTACCCAAGATCCTGCCTGGATGGCAGGAGGCTGCGGTGAAAAATCCAGCGGATCGGCAGCCAGCGCGGATGAAATACTCGAAGCGAGTAAAGAAACAGCAATAAACAGACGGCGTTTCAACGGTATATCCTCAGGTCATTAAAAATCGATGACCTTTTTACGGGAGTTCTGATGTCGTTACCTGCCTTAATTGCAAAAAAATGTGACAACGCGCAGATTTTACCGGAACAGATCTCGCAAATTTCTTGCCTGAGCGTGCTTTTTATTCGGACTGCTCACCCCAATCGTTTACCATAGAGACGTCAATTTTTAACAGGATGAGATTACTGGTGTCTGACTCTGCCGCGCGCCCGACTTTTTTGTTCCACGATTACGAAACCTTTGGCACCCATCCGGCGCTGGACCGACCGGCGCAGTTTGCGGCTATCCGTACCGATGACGAATTTAATATCATCGGCGAGCCCGAGGTGTTTTACTGCAGGCCCGCCGATGACTACCTGCCGCAGCCTGGCGCGGTGATGGTGACAGGCATTACGCCCCAGGAAGCGCGGGAGAAAGGCGTCAGCGAAGCGGAATTTGCCCGCCGTATTCACGATCTGTTTACCGTGCCCCATACCTGCGTGGTGGGCTACAACAACATCCGTTTCGACGATGAAGTGACGCGCAATATCTTCTACCGCAACTTCTACGATCCCTATGCCTGGAGCTGGCAGAACCGCAATTCGCGCTGGGATTTACTGGATATCATGCGCGCCTGCTATGCGCTGCGCCCGGAGGGGATTACCTGGCCGGAAAATGACGACGGCCTGCCGAGCTTCAGGCTGGAGCACCTGACGAAGGCCAACGGCATCGAGCACAGCAACGCCCACGACGCGATGGCGGACGTCTACGCGACCATCGCCATGGCGAAGCTGGTTAAAACCGCGCAGCCGCGCCTGTTTGAATATCTGCTGAGCCATCGCAGCAAGCAGAAGCTGATGACGCTGATTGACGTACCGCAGATGAAGCCGTTGGTGCATATTTCGGGGATGTTCGGCGCGTGGCGCGGAAATACGAGCTGGGTGGCGCCGCTCGCCTGGCATCCGGACAACCGTAACGCCGTTATCATGGTGGATCTCGCCGGGGATATTTCGCCGCTGCTTGATCTCGACAGCGACACCTTACGCGAGCGGCTGTATATGCCGAAAGAGGCGCTGGGTGACCTGCCCGCTGTGCCGGTTAAGCTGGTGCATATCAATAAATGCCCTGTACTGGCGCAGGCCAATACGCTGCGCCCGGAAGACGCCGACCGGCTGGGGATTAACCGCCAGCACTGCCTCGATAACCTGAAGGTGCTGCGCGACAACCCGCAGGTGCGCGAGAAAGTCGTCGCCATTTTTGCTGAAGCGGAGCCGTTTGTGCCGTCAGAAAACGTGGATGCACAGCTGTACAACGGCTTCTTTAGCGACGCCGATCGGGCGGCGATGAATATCGTGCTGCAAACCGACCCGCGTAACCTGCCCGCGCTGGATATCACCTTTGCGGATAAGCGTATCGAGAAGCTGATGTTTAACTATCGGGCACGTAACTACCCCGGCACGCTGGATGAAGCAGAGCAGGAGCGCTGGTTACAGCATCGTCGTAACGTCTTTACGCCCGAGTACCTGCACAGCTATGCCCAGGAGCTGGAGATGCTGTACGGCCAGTATGAAGGTAATGCCGAGAAGCAGGCGTTGCTGAAAGCGCTGTACCAGTATGCTCAGGAGATTGTCTGAACCGCAGATATAAAAAAGCCGGAGGCGATGTCTCCGGCTTTTTTTAACGCGTTAAAACTTACGCTACGTCTTCGTACTGAGGAACCGGGTTGCGGAAGCTCTTCGTTACGCAGGCCAGGTAAACCAGACCGATACCGCCCCAGATCAGACCCAGAACCATTGAGCTCTCTTCCAGGTTAATCCACAGCGCGCCCACCGTCAGCGCACCGCACACCGGCAGCACCAGGTAGTTGATGTGATCCTTCAGCGTCTTGTTGCGCTTCTCACGGATCCAGAACTGCGAAATCACGGAGAGGTTAACGAAGGTGAACGCGACCAGCGCACCGAAGTTGATAAGCGCAGTTGCTGTAACCAGGTCGAACTTAATCGCCAGCAGCGCAATTGCGCCAACCAGCAGCACGTTCCACGCCGGGGTACGCCATTTTGGATGCACGTAACCGAAGAAGCGGGTTGGGAACACACCGTCACGGCCCATCACGTACATCAGACGCGATACGCCCGCATGAGCCGCCATACCGGAAGCCAGTACGGTTACGCTGGAGAAGATCAGCACGCCCCACTGGAAGGTTTTACCCGCCACGTACAGCATGATTTCAGGCTGTGATGCATCCGGATCTTTAAAGCGAGAGATGTCCGGGAAGTACAGCTGCAGGAAGTATGACGCGCCGATGAAGATCAGGCCGCCAATCAGCGCTGTCAGGAAAATCGCTTTCGGGATCACGCGCTCGGCGTCTTTGGTCTCTTCAGACAGAGAAGAGATACCGTCGAAGCCCAGGAACGAGAAGCACAGGATAGTCGCACCGGTGATCATCGGCACCACGTGCGCGCCTTCAGACCAGAACGGACGGGTGCTGGTCAGCGTACCTGCGCCTTCACCGTGGGAAACGCCGTAGATAATCAGCCCAACGATAACCGCCACAATACCCATCTGAAGAATAACGATCAGGGTATTGAAGTTAGCCACGGTCTTGATGCTGCGCAGGTTAGAGATGGTCATGAAGGCCACCAGCGCCACAACAAAGATCCACGACGGCACGGAAGGCACCAGCGCTTCAAAGTAAATTTTTGCCAGCAGAATGTTGATCATCGGCATGAACAGGTAGTCCAGCAGGGATGACCAGCCCACCATAAAGCCAACCGCCGGGCTAATGGATTTCTGAGCATAGGTGTACGCAGAGCCTGCGGACGGGAAACGGCGAACCAGTTTACCGTAGCTCAGCGCTGTAAAGAGAATGGCGACCAGCGCAAAGGCGTACGCCGTTGCAACGTGACCGTCAGTAAGGCCTGATACGATACCGAATGTATCGAACAGCGTCATCGGTTGCATATAGGCCAGGCCCATCATGACAACCGGAATCAACGTAAGCGTTTTACGTAATTCCACGCGAGAGGTGTTTGGAGTTGCGTTATGCGACATAGTTATTCTCCTTTACGGTGATAACCGCCACGTAAGCGAAAAATTGCCCCATTTCTTTCTTCCTCAGCGACAACAACTGTCGGATTTTAGTAAATATCTATCCGGTACGAAGCCCGGCCTCTTGGTTTTTAGTTTCGTTTCGTACATGCAAAAAAAAATAACCGACGCCTTTTATATCGTCGATTATTCATTTGTTTGCAGCGGCGGCATTTTGCCCTATTCCAGATACAAAACGCAATACATTGAGAAACAAGCCCATAAATTAATTTTTCTAACTGGTTGATTTCCCATCAGCTGCCTGAGTGTAAACGGCGGCGATAGCACTATTTGCTAAAATTTCGTCTCGCCACCAGGCGCTGGCAAGCCCTGCGGTTTGTTCATTCCAGCCTACCCAAACCGAGTCGTTACTGCGCTGCGCTAAAACCTGTTTTTCCACCAGCGCCCCGCTTTCAATAAACCGCTGCGCTAAATAGCGGGGAAGATAACCGCACCCCAGGCCGCTAATTTGCAGTTCGAGCTTGGTTTTAAAATCAAAAACGGTGATGGCCTCCTGCTCGTCTAGTAATTGCGATGATATGCCGCACTCCGGACGCGCGCTGTCGCCTACCACAATGGCGCGATGGTTTTTAATCACGCGTCGGGTGACGGGCTCTGGTTCATTTGCCAGCGGGTGATGAGGTGCTACGGCGAAAATCTGCTCCAGAACGCCCAGGCGGGCATAGCCAAATTCACTCAGCTGGGGTGGTTCATGCAGCGCCCCAACGATGATATCCGCCCTGCCCTGCGTTAAGGCGTCCCACGAGCCGCCCAGCACGCCGTTGATAAAAATCAGCCGCGTGACGCTGTGGCGCTGATAAAACGCCTCGATGAGCGGCGTAAGCAGCGAAAAAGGGAACGTGTCATCTACCCCAATGACCAGCTCATTTTCCCAGCCCTGGTGGAGCTTAACGGCCTGTTTTTCCAGCTCGCGCACCGAATGCAGCACGTCGCGCCCCTTTTCCAGCAGCATCTGCCCTGTGCGGGTAAAGCGCGCGCGATGACCGGTGCGGTCAAGAATTTGAATGTTAAGATCGCTCTCAAGCTTTTGCACGGCATAGCTCAGGGCCGAAGGCGTTTTGTAGAGCTTTGCCGAAGCGGCGGCAAAGCTCCCCTCTTTTTCCAGCGCATCCAGAATAACGAGAACATCCAGCAGCGGTTTCATCTTCGCCCCCTTGCGGTGTGCGATTGTCTCCGCCGGTGCAGTTATTCCATCGGCATAACCAGCGGATCGGGATACTGATACTCAAACCCCAGCTCATGGCAAATGCGATTGCCATCAATAATTTTGCCTTTGCGATCGCCCTGCGCATCGCTGAATACCGGCGGAGCCAGGCCAAGCTGGCGCGCCATCAGCGGATAAAAGGTACTGCGCGGCGGATGCGAAGGCGCACATATATTATAGATGTGCCCCCCTTTTGGAGCCTGTAAAAGCAGCTCTATCGCGCTGACAACGTCCGCCAGATGCACCAGATTGACGCCGTGCTGGCCGTCCGGCGCCGATTTCCCGGCAAAGAAACGTCCCGGATGACGCCCTGGCCCCACCAGCCCGGCGAGGCGTAAAATATCCACCTGCGTGCCGGGCAGGTTATGCAGCCAGTCCTCCAGCTCTTTCAGTACCCGGCCGCTGGCGGTCACCGGACGGCGCTCGGTGCTCTCCTTCGCCGTGCCGTCGATGTCGCCATAAACCGACGTGGAGCTGGTAAAGATGATGCGCGGAATATGGTGCGCCAGCGCGCTGTCCACAATCTCCTGTACGGCCTGCAGGTAAAACGTCTCTCCCGGCCCGCTGCGCCGCGCCGGCAAGGTAATCACCAGCGCGTCCACATTCATCAGCTCATCCAGCTCGTCCGTATCGCAAATTAACTCAGGTTCGAGACGCAGCTCGACGCCCTCAATGCCGCACATGCGCGCCGCTTCAACCCCGTCCCGCGTGGTCTTACTCCCCGTCACCTGCCAGCCTTTCGCGGCTAATGACATCGCCAGCGGCATTCCTAACCACCCTAAACCGACAATCGCGACCTTTTTCATGTACATTCTCCGCTTAACTCCGCCTTTTATAAGGCTACGCCAGCCTGATGGAACGCACAATTCATAGCATCAATATGAAATGAATTAATGATCAAAAAAAGCCCTTGCTTTCTGGCGTACAACTGGTTTAGGTTAAAAGACATCAAATGCATAAGCATTCAACGAGAATTTATATGACACGCGTTCCATTTAAAAACCACCACCATCACCATCATCCTGACTAGTCTTTCAGGCGATGTGTGCTGGAAGACGTTTGGATCTTCCAGTGGTGCATGAACGCATGAAAAAGCCCCCGGAAGATCACCTTCCGGGGGCTTTTTTTTGGACCGCATTCAGACAGGTTATTACAGGTTAACGAGGAACACAGAATGTTAGATAACGCACGTTTACGCATAGCTATTCAAAAATCAGGCCGTTTAAGCGACGATTCACGCGAACTGCTGGCCCGCTGCGGGATTAAAATTAACCTGCACACCCAGCGCCTGATCGCCCTTGCTGAAAATATGCCGATCGATATTCTGCGCGTGCGTGATGACGATATTCCTGGCCTGGTGATGGACGGCGTCGTTGACCTCGGCATCATCGGCGAAAACGTGCTGGAAGAAGAGCTGCTCACCCGCCGCGCTCAGGGTGAAGATCCGCGCTACTTTACCCTGCGCCGTCTGGACTTCGGCGGGTGCCGCCTGTCGCTGGCGACGCCGGTTGATGAAGCGTGGGACGGCCCGGCCGCGCTTAACGGTAAACGTATCGCCACCTCTTACCCTCACCTGCTGAAGCGTTACCTCGACCAAAAAGGCGTGCAGTTCAAATCCTGCCTGCTGAATGGCTCCGTGGAAGTGGCCCCGCGTGCGGGCCTGGCCGATGCCATCTGTGACCTCGTCTCCACCGGCGCCACGCTGGAAGCGAACGGCCTGCGCGAAGTGGAGGTTATCTACCGCTCCAAAGCGTGCCTTATCCAGCGCGACGGCGACATGGCCGACGCCAAACAGCAGCTCATCGACAAACTGCTGACCCGCATTCAGGGCGTGATTCAGGCGCGTGAATCCAAATACATCATGATGCACGCTCCAACCGAACGTCTGGATGAGGTAATTGCCCTGCTGCCGGGCGCCGAGCGCCCAACCATCCTGCCGCTGGCGGGCGACCAGCAGCGCGTGGCGATGCACATGGTCAGCAGCGAAACCCTGTTCTGGGAAACCATGGAAAAACTGAAGGCGCTGGGGGCAAGCTCTATTCTGGTGCTGCCAATTGAGAAGATGATGGAGTAACGGCCATGCGTTTTAACACAATCATCGACTGGAATACGTGCAGCGACGCGCAGCAGCGCGAGCTGCTGATGCGTCCGGCCATTTCCGCCTCTGAGAGCATCACCCGCACCGTGGGGGAGATCCTCGACAACGTCAAAGCCCGCGGGGACGATGCCCTGCGCGAGTACAGCGCAACGTTTGATAAAACCGAGGTTAACGAGTTACGGGTTACCGCCCAGGAGATCGCCGAGGCGGAAAGCCGCCTTGGGGACGAGATCAAACAGGCGATGGCCGTCGCGGTAAAAAATATTGATACCTTCCACACCGCGCAGGTACTGCAGGCCGTGGACGTGGAAACCCTGCCCGGCGTGCGCTGCCAGCAGGTGACGCGCCCGGTGGCCTCCGTCGGCCTCTATATTCCCGGCGGCTCTGCTCCGCTGTTTTCGACCGTACTGATGCTGGCAACCCCGGCACGCATTGCCGGCTGCCAGAAAGTGGTGCTGTGCTCTCCGCCACCGATTGCCGATGAGATCCTCTATGCGGCAAAACTCTGCGGCGTGCAGGCGGTATATAAGGTGGGCGGAGCGCAGGCGATTTCCGCCATGGCGTTCGGAACGGAGTCTGTTCCCAAGGTCGACAAAATTTTTGGCCCGGGCAACGCGTACGTTACCGAAGCGAAGCGCCAGGTCAGCCAGCGTCTGGATGGCGCCGCGATTGATATGCCTGCCGGGCCGTCTGAAGTGCTGGTGATCGCCGACAGCGGCGCCACGCCAGACTTCGTGGCCTCTGACCTGCTCTCGCAGGCCGAGCACGGCCCAGATTCACAGGTGATTTTACTGACGCCAGATGCCGATATGGCAAAACGCGTGGGCGAGGCCGTTGAGCGCCAGCTTGCCGACCTGCCGCGCGCGGAAACGGCGCGTCAGGCGCTATCGGCCAGCCGACTGATTGTGGCTCGCGATCTCGACCAGTGTATTGCCATCTCCAACCAGTACGGCCCGGAACACCTGATTATTCAGACCCGCAACGCGCGCGAGCTGGTTGACGGCATTTCCAGCGCGGGCTCGGTGTTCCTCGGCGACTGGTCTCCGGAGTCCGCCGGGGATTACGCCTCCGGCACCAATCACGTGCTGCCGACGTACGGCTATACCTCAACCTGCTCAAGCCTGGGGCTGGCAGATTTCCAGAAGCGCATGACCGTGCAGGAACTCTCCCGCGAGGGGTTTGCCTCGCTCGCGTCGACCATTGAAACCCTGGCCGCCGCCGAGCGCCTGACCGCCCACAAAAATGCCGTGACGCTGCGCGTTGCCGCCCTGAAGGAGCAAGCATGAGCATTGAAGAATTAGCCCGCGAAAATGTCCGCCGCCTGACGCCCTATCAGTCCGCGCGCCGTCTGGGCGGAAACGGCGACGTCTGGCTGAACGCTAACGAGTATCCAACGGCGGTGGCCTTCGAGCTGTCGCAGCAGACGCTGAACCGCTACCCGGAGTGCCAGCCGAAAGCGGTGATCGAAAACTACGCGCAGTACGCGGGCGTGAAGCCTGAGCAGGTGCTGGTCAGCCGCGGGGCGGACGAAGGCATTGAGCTGCTGATCCGCGCCTTCTGCGAGCCGGGTAAAGACGCGGTGATGTACTGCCAGCCCACCTACGGGATGTACAGCGTCAGCGCCGAAACCTTCGGCGTGGCCTGCCGCAACGTGCAGGCGCTGGAAAACTGGCAGCTCGACCTGCAGGGAATCGCCGATAACCTCGACGGCGTGAAGGTGGTGTTTGTCTGTAGCCCAAACAACCCGACCGGACAGATTATTGATCCGCAGGACGTTCGCGCCCTGCTGGAGATGACCCGCGGCAAAGCGCTGGTGGTGGCTGACGAAGCCTACATTGAGTTTTGTCCGCAGGCGACGCTGGCGGGCTGGCTTGAAGAATATCCGCATCTCGTCGTGCTGCGCACCCTGTCAAAAGCCTTTGCCCTCGCCGGCCTCCGCTGCGGGTTTACGCTGGCAAATAAGGCGGTTATCGACCTGCTGCTGAAAGTGATCGCCCCTTACCCGCTTTCAACGCCGGTTGCCGACATCGCGGCACATGCGCTGGCCCCGCAGGGGATTAAAGCGATGCGCGAGCGCGTGGCGCAGATCCTTGAGGAGCGCCAGTATCTGGTCGACGCCCTGAAGGCTATTCCGTGCGTGGAGCAGGTGTTCGATTCTGAAACCAACTACATCCTGGCGCGCTTCACCGCCTCCAGCGCGATATTTAAATCGCTGTGGGATCAGGGCATTATCTTACGAGACCAGAATACACAACCTTCCCTGAGCGGGTGCCTGCGTATTACCGTCGGCACCCGTGCAGAGAGCCAGCGCGTGATTGACGCCCTGAAAGCGGAGAAAGTATGAGCCAGAAAACCCTCTTTATCGATCGTGACGGCACCCTCATATCGGAGCCACCCAGCGATTTTCAGGTCGACCGTTTCGACAAGCTGGCGTTTGAACCCGACGTGATCCCGGTGCTGCTGAAGCTTCAGAAAGCGGGCTATAGGCTGGTGATGATCACCAACCAGGACGGCCTTGGTACCGCCAGCTTCCCGCAGGCGGACTTCGACGGCCCGCACAACCTGATGATGCAGGTGCTGACCTCGCAGGGCGTGGTGTTTGAAGAGGTGCTGATCTGCCCGCACATGCCTGCCGACGAGTGCGACTGCCGTAAGCCAAAAGTGAAGCTCGTCGAGCGCTATCTGGCGGAAGAAGCGCTTGATAAAGCGAACAGCTACGTCATCGGCGATCGCGTCACGGATATCACCCTGGCGGAAAACATGGGCATCGCGGGCCTGCGCTACAGCCGTGACGCGCTTAACTGGACGATGATTGGCGAACAGCTGACCAGACGCGACCGCTATTCGCACGTTGAGCGTAACACCAAAGAGACGCAGATCGACGTTAAGGTCTGGCTCGATCGCGAAGGCGGCAGCAAGATCCACACCGGCGTCGGCTTCTTCGACCATATGCTGGACCAGATCGCGACCCACGGCGGCTTCCGGATGGAAATCACCGTTAAGGGCGATCTCTACATTGACGATCACCACACCGTGGAAGACACGGGACTGGCGCTGGGCGAAGCCCTGAAGCTGGCGCTGGGCGACAAGCGCGGCATCAACCGTTTTGGCTTTGTCCTGCCGATGGACGAATGCCTGGCGCGCTGCGCGATGGATATTTCCGGTCGTCCACACCTGGAATACAAAGCCGACTTCACCTACCAGCGCGTGGGCGATCTCAGCACCGAGATGGTGGAGCACTTCTTCCGCTCGCTGACTTACACGATGGGCCTGACGCTGCACCTGAAAACCAAAGGTAAAAACGATCACCACCGCGTGGAGAGCCTGTTCAAAGCCTTTGGCCGTACCCTGCGCCAGGCGATCCGCGTTGACGGTGACGCCCTTCCCTCGTCGAAAGGAGTGCTGTAATGAACGTGGTGATTCTGGATACCGGCTGCGCCAACCTGAACTCCGTGCGCTCGGCAATTATGCGCCACGGCTATGAGCCGGCGGTGAGCCGCGACCCGGACGTGGTGCTGCGCGCGGATAAGCTCTTTCTACCGGGCGTAGGCACCGCCCAGGCGGCGATGGATCAGATCCACGAGCGCGAGCTGGTTGAACTCATCAAAGCCTGTACCCAGCCGGTGCTGGGCATTTGCCTGGGCATGCAGCTGCTCGGCCGCCGCAGCGACGAGAGTAACGGCGTTGACCTGCTGGGAATTATTGAAGAAGACGTGCCAAAAATGGCCGACCACGGCCTGCCGCTGCCGCACATGGGCTGGAATCGCGTCTATCCGAAGGCGGGCAACAGGCTGTTCCAGGGTATCGAAGACGGCGCGTACTTCTACTTCGTCCACAGCTACGCGATGCCCGTCAATACGTACACCATTGCCCAGTGCAGTTACGGCGAGGCGTTCACCGCCGCGGTGCAGAAAGATAATTTTTACGGCGTGCAGTTCCACCCGGAACGCTCCGGCGCCGCCGGCGCACAGCTGCTGAAAAACTTCCTGGAGATGTGATGATTATTCCCGCTTTAGATTTAATTGACGGCACAGTGGTTCGCCTCCATCAGGGCGACTACGGCCAGCAGCGCGACTACGGCAACGACCCGCTGCCGCGTCTCCAGGCGTATGCGGCACAGGGGGCTGAGGTGCTGCACCTGGTCGATTTAACCGGCGCGAAAGATCCGGCGAAACGCCAGATCCCTCTGCTCAAAAAGCTGGTAGCTGGCGTGGACGTTCCCGTGCAGGTTGGCGGCGGCGTGCGTACGGAAGACGACGTTGCGGCACTGCTGGACGCTGGCGTGGCGCGGGTGGTGGTCGGTTCGACCGCCGTAAAAGATCCTGAGACGGTCAAGGGCTGGTTCCGCCGCTTCGGCGCGGATGCGCTGGTGCTGGCGCTGGACGTGCGCATCGACGAGCAGGGTAACAAGCAGGTCGCGGTCAGCGGCTGGCAGGAGAACTCTGGCGTTACCCTGGAAGCGCTGGTCGATATTTATCTTCCCGTTGGCCTGAAGCACGTGCTGTGCACGGATATCTCCCGCGACGGCACGCTGGCAGGCTCTAACGTTTCGCTGTACGAAGAGGTCTGCGCGCGTTATCCGCAGGTGGCATTCCAGTCTTCTGGGGGTATCGGTGATATTGGCGACGTGGCCGCGCTTCGCGGGACCGGCGTGAAGGGTGTGATTGTGGGTCGGGCCCTGCTGGAAGGAAAATTTACTGTAACGGAGGCGATTCAATGCTGGCAAAACGGATAATTCCCTGCCTGGACGTGCGCGACGGTCAGGTGGTTAAGGGCGTGCAGTTCCGCAACCACGAAATCATTGGCGACATCGTTCCGCTGGCTAAACGCTATGCCGACGAAGGCGCAGACGAGCTGGTATTTTATGATATCACCGCCTCCAGCGACGGCCGCGTGGTGGATAAAAGCTGGGTAGCGCGCGTGGCGGAGGTGATCGATATCCCCTTCTGCGTGGCGGGCGGGATCAAATCCGCTGACGACGCGGCCAAAATTCTCTCTTTCGGTGCGGACAAAATTTCCATCAACTCCCCTGCGCTGGCAGACCCCGAGCTGATCACCCGTCTGGCCGATCGCTTTGGCGTGCAGTGTATTGTAGTAGGTATCGACACCTGGCATGACGCCGCAACGGGCAAGTATCACGTCAACCAGTACACCGGCGATGAAAGCCGCACGCGCGTGACGCAGTGGGAGACGCTGGACTGGGTGCAGGAAGTGCAGAAACGCGGCGCGGGTGAGATCGTGCTGAACATGATGAACCAGGACGGGGTGCGTAACGGTTACGACCTCGAGCAGCTGAAAAAAGTGCGCGCCGTGTGCCGGGTTCCGCTGATTGCCTCCGGCGGCGCGGGCACCATGGAACACTTCCTGGAAGCCTTCCGCGATGCAAACGTGGACGGCGCGCTGGCCGCGTCCGTGTTCCACAAGCAGATTATCAATATTGGTGAGTTAAAAACGTACCTGGCCGACCAGGGCGTGGAGATCAGGGTATGTTAACAGAGCAACAACGGGCGCAGCTGGACTGGGAAAAAACTGACGGATTACTGCCGGTGGTTGTACAACATGCCGTATCAGGCGAAGTGCTGATGCTGGGATATATGAACCAGGAGGCGCTGGAGAAAACGATCGACAGCGGTAAGGTGACGTTTTTCTCGCGTACCAAACAGCGCCTGTGGACCAAAGGTGAAACCTCCGGTCATTTCCTGAACGCGGTAAGCATTACGCCGGATTGCGATAACGACACTCTGCTGGTGCTGGCAAACCCGATTGGGCCAACGTGCCACAAAGGGACCAGCAGCTGCTTTGGCGAGGCGAGCCACCAGTGGCTGTTCCTGTATCAGCTGGAGCAGCTGCTGGCTGAGCGTAAAACGGCAGATCCCGAGAGCTCGTACACCGCGAAGCTGTACGCCAGCGGCACCAAGCGCATTGCGCAGAAGGTGGGTGAGGAAGGCGTTGAGACCGCGCTGGCTGCCACCGTGCATGACCGGGAGGAGCTGACGAACGAAGCGTCGGATTTAATGTATCACCTGCTGGTGCTGCTTCAGGATCAGGAGCTGGATTTAACGGCGGTGATTGAGAATTTACGTAAGAGACACAAATAAAAAAAGACCGGGGAAACCCGGTCTTTTTTTGTCTGCAAATCAGGCTTTCGGCCTGTAGTTTCTCAGCGCGTTGCGGCCAAGAACAACACCAGAACCGATAATTCCACCGAGGAGTACGGCGAGGATCAGGGTGATAGCTTTTTTCGGGCTGTCGCGACGGATCGGGAGATTCGGTTTCATAACGTAACGGTAGACGTGTACGGTGTCCGGGTTAACGTCAAGGTTCTGAATATCCAGCAAGTTTTGCTTGGTCTGGTAGTAGGCACCTGAGAAAACGAGCGGACGGGATGCCTCGTTATCAATCATTGACTTCAGCGCTACCGTGCCCAGCAGGAACATGGTTTCCTGAGTAACGTCCTGAGTTTGCTGGAGCTGCGGAGTGCTAATTTTCGCGGCTTCCGCGTTTTTATACGCCTCAGTAATCTGCTTAATACGTAGATCTTTTTGCTCCTGAGCCACTTTCTCCTGGTTCTGAAGGGAGTCGTTCAGGGTAGTGATCTGCTGCTTAAGGTTATCCTTCAGGTCAAGAGTCAGTTCTTTGGCCGTCTGCTCGTCGACTTGTTGAATATACTGCGCCAGTTGCTTTTGTGCCGCTTCTGCCGATTCGGCCTGGTAGCTGACGGTTAATGGCAGCGCCTGCCCTTTGACGGTAGGCTCGATGGACAGTTTTTCAGGTGCATCCTGATTTTCAAGTGCCTGCGCTAAGGCAGAAAAAGAAGAATTGAAGCGGCCAATAGCGCGAACTTGAATATCCTGCATTGAGGGTGCGGCACTACCATAGAGAATATTCAATGCATTCGCGTAGGTTGCAATTTGCGCTGCGTCAGGCTGAGCGATAATCGCCGACGAGGTCCATTTTTCTTTTGCAATGGTGATATAAATGCCAGCAAGAACGATAAAAACAGCAATAAACGCACCAATTACCCACTTGCCGCGCCACAGCTGTAGTACTAAATCCAGTAAATCAATTTGCTCCGGGTCATTGCTGCGAGTGACCAGGCTATTGTTGTTTTGCGTCATACAATCCCTAACAGATCAAAAAAGGGCAAAAAGAAACATGTCTACCTAGTGTATCTGTTGCTACGGATTTTTCTATAAGAATCCGATGAGTTATATCGGAAAGATGGGTTATGTATGTGAACAACAACGCGCTATCATAGCCGGAATTTGATGTCTTGTGGCATCAACAAGAACACTTTTTTAATGAGGGAAGCTATGAAATTTCTGGTTACGGGCGCGGCGGGGTTTATCGGTTCTCACGTAGGCAAGCGCTTGCTTGATGCGGGTCATGAGGTCGTTGGCATTGATAACCTCAATGATTATTACGACGTCAATCTTAAGCTGGCACGCCTGGAATTACTTAAATCCGAGCGTTTCACTTTCCTCAAGCTGGATTTAGCGGACCGCGATGGCATGGCTGCGCTGTTTGCTGATGAGAAATTTGACCGCGTCATTCATCTTGCCGCACAGGCGGGCGTCCGTTATTCTCTGGAAAACCCCCACGCCTATGCCGATGCCAACCTTATAGGGCATCTTAACGTGCTTGAAGGCTGTCGCCACAATAAGGTTCAGCATCTTCTGTATGCATCATCCAGCTCCGTTTACGGCCTTAACCGTAAGATGCCGTTTTCCACTGACGATTCCGTGGACCATCCGGTATCCCTGTATGCGGCAACCAAAAAAGCTAACGAGCTGATGTCGCATACCTATTCGCATCTGTACAACCTGCCGACCACTGGCCTGCGCTTCTTTACCGTGTATGGCCCGTGGGGACGTCCGGATATGGCGCTGTTCAAATTCACCAAAGCAATGATTGAAGGTAACAGCATCGACGTATACAACTACGGCAAGATGAAACGTGACTTCACCTATATTGATGATATTGCCGAGGCGATTATTCGCCTGCAGGACGTCATTCCCGAAGCCAATGCCGACTGGACGGTCGAAGCCGGTTCGCCGGCAACCAGTTCTGCCCCGTACCGCGTATACAACATCGGCAACAGTTCTCCGGTAGAGCTGATGGACTACATCACAGCGCTGGAAGAGGCTCTGGGCAAAGAAGCGGTAAAAAACATGATGCCAATCCAGCCGGGTGACGTACTGGAGACCAGTGCAGACACCAGGGCGCTGTATGACGTCATTGGGTTTAAACCGCAGACTTCCGTCAAGGAGGGCGTGAAAAACTTCGTCGACTGGTACCGCAATTTCTACAACGTTTAAAAACAGAAAACCCGGCAAGATGCCGGGTTTTTTATGCGCGACAGTTAGCGATCAGTCACTGCCGAACAGGTCACGGGTATAGACTTTATCTTTGACGTCAGCCAGCTCTTCTGCCATGCGGTTAGAGATAATCACGTCCGCTTCTTCCTTAAACGCATCCAGATCGCGAATTACGCGCGAGTGGAAGAACTCGTCTTCCTGCATGGCCGGTTCATAAATAATGACCTGCACGCCTTTTGCCTTAATACGCTTCATGATCCCCTGAATGGAAGAGGCGCGGAAGTTATCCGAACCGCTCTTCATGATCAGTCGATACACGCCCACCACTTTCGGCTGGCGCGCCAGGATGGAATCAGAGATGAAGTCTTTACGCGTACGGTTAGCATCCACAATTGCGGAAATCAGGTTGTTTGGCACCGCCTGATAGTTTGCCAGCAGCTGCTTGGTGTCTTTTGGCAGACAGTAGCCGCCGTAACCGAATGACGGGTTGTTGTAGTGATTACCAATACGCGGGTCGAGGCACACGCCTTCAATGATCTGACGTGTGTTCAGGCCTAAGCTCTCGGCATAGCTGTCCAGCTCGTTGAAGTAAGCCACGCGCATTGCCAGATAGGTGTTAGCGAAGAGCTTAATCGCCTCCGCTTCAGTGGAGTCGGTGAACAGCACCGGAATATCTTGCTTGATGGCGCCTTCCTGCAGCAGCGCCGCAAAACGCTCCGCACGCTCGGAACGCTCACCGATCACAATGCGTGATGGATGCAGGTTATCGTATAACGCCCTGCCCTCGCGCAGAAACTCCGGCGAGAAGAAGACATTATCAATACCCAACTCTTCTTTAATCGATTTGGTGAAGCCCACTGGAATGGTCGATTTGATAACCATCACTGCGTTAGGATTGATCGCTACAACGTCTTTGATAACTGCCTCAACGGTAGAGGTGTTGAAGTAGTTGGTTTTCGGATCGTAGTCGGTTGGTGTGGCGATGATGACGTAATCCGCATCACGATACGCATCTTCTTTGTCGGTAGTAGCACGGAAATTAAGCGATTTATTCGAAAGATAATCCTGAATCTCTTTGTCAAAAATAGGAGACTGCTTCTGGTTCAGCATGTCCACTTTGGCCTGAACGATATCCAGCGCAACCACTTCATGATTCTGGGCAATCAATATACCGTTTGAGAGGCCAACGTAACCAGTTCCGGAGATAGTTATTTTCATTCGCTTATGACTTCTGTGAGTTAATTGTAGAGATGATCGTCAGACCATCGCGAAATAGACTGTTGGGCTTTGTACCTCCAGCCTGACAGAACTGTCAAGGCAAACCAGGACTAATCCCCGCAAGGGGGCCGACATTCAGACAACTTCGAAAAAAAACGTCATTTTTTAACGTAAAAAAACCCGGAGATATCTCCGGGTTATGTTCACCGCAGCTGTATTAACTCAATCCAGCCATTCGGTGTGGAACACACCTTCTTTATCGGTACGCTTATAGGTATGCGCACCGAAGTAGTCACGCTGTGCCTGAATCAGGTTCGCTGGCAGAACGGCAGCACGATAGCTGTCGTAGTACGCCACCGCAGCGGAGAAAGTTGGAACCGGGATACCGTTCTGCACGGCGTACGCAACGACATCACGCAGCGCCTGCTGATATTCGTCTGCAATCTGCTTGAAGTAAGGCGCCAGCAGAAGGTTGGCGATACCCGCATTTTCAGCATAGGCATCGGTGATTTTTTGCAGGAACTGAGCACGAATGATGCAGCCGGCACGGAAGATCTTCGCAATCTCGCCGTAGTTCAGATCCCAGTTGTTTTCGTCTGAAGCTGCACGCAGCTGAGAGAAGCCCTGCGCATAAGAGACGATTTTACCCAGATACAGTGCACGACGTACTTTTTCAACGAACTCAGCTTTGTCACCGGCTGGTTTAGCCTGCGGGCCGGACAGCACTTTGGATGCCGCAACGCGCTGCTCTTTAAGAGAAGAGATATATCGCGCGAATACAGATTCGGTGATCAGGGACAGCGGCTCGCCCAGATCCAGAGAGCTCTGGCTGGTCCATTTACCGGTACCTTTGTTCGCCGCTTCATCCAGAATCACATCGACCAGGTATTTACCCTCTTCATCTTTCTTAGTGAAGATATCTTTGGTGATGTCAATCAGATAGCTGTTCAGCTCGCCTTTGTTCCACTCGGTAAAGGTCTCAGCCAGTTCTTCGTTAGAGAGGTTCAGGCCGCCTTTCAGCAGGGAGTAAGCTTCGGCAATCAGCTGCATATCGCCGTATTCGATGCCGTTGTGAACCATCTTCACATAGTGGCCAGCACCGTCAGGACCGATATAGGTCACGCATGGCTCACCGTCTTCCGCAACGGCTGCGATTTTGGTCAGGATTGGCGCGACCAGTTCGTACGCTTCTTTCTGGCCGCCAGGCATGATAGATGGACCTTTCAAAGCGCCCTCTTCCCCGCCGGACACGCCCGTGCCAATGAAGTTAAAGCCTTCAGCAGACAGTTCACGATTACGACGAATAGTGTCGTGGAAGAAGGTGTTACCACCATCGATGATGATGTCGCCTTTATCCAGATATGGCTTCAGGGAGTCGATGGCAGCATCGGTACCTGCGCCCGCTTTAACCATTAACAGGATACGACGAGGTGTTTCCAGAGACTCAACAAACTCTTTAACCGTATAGAAAGGAACCAGTTTCTTTCCCGGATTCTCAGCGATGACTTCTTCGGTCTTATCACGGGAGCGGTTGAAAACGGAGACGGTATAACCACGGCTTTCGATGTTGAGCGCCAGGTTGCGCCCCATCACTGCCATACCGACAACGCCGATCTGTTGCTTGGACATTACATACTCCTGTCAGGTGACTGATATGAACTCAAATTAATAATCTTTTATTGACTAATACGATTACTTTACATCAGTTTTTGTTAAAACACTATTTCTATTATCGCAATTGTTTACAACATAAGCATTTTTGGTAAAAAATAAATTTGAAAGCCCTAGAGGAATAAAAATCACCCACATATAGTCAAACTTTAGTAAATAAGGATTTGTGGCATTAGCTATCATGAAACTTATAAAACCTGAAAGATAGCAGAACTCAAAACTGTTACGACCAACAAGTTTAACTCGTTTTATTAAAGTGAAAAATAAATACAAAACACCAGATGAATAAATAAAAAAGCCTAGAATTCCAAATTGGAATAGAAAAGCAACATAGGATAATTCATATGCCCATGGCTGGGTATCTGAACGTAAATAGGAAGCTGCTGCACCAGCCCCATTCCCAATCAATGGATGTTCAAAAAAACCAGCCATGAGTGCATCAAATTGGTATTTTCTTTCTAAATTGCTTTCATTGCTGTCGAAGTTAAATATATTAGCCACACGATCTATAAAATAGTCTGGATAGACCATGTAAAAAACATAAATAGCGACACAAGCTAGTAAAGCAGCAATTAGAAGCCTTGAAAAATATTTGTTATTTGACCGTTTATCAGAGGTAAGAAGGACTGATATCATAGGTGCCATGAACATAGTTAATAATAGCGCTCTACGCCCCGACAAGATAGCAATAACGCATAAAATGACAAATAAGACATAATATCTCGCTGGAGTTTTCCTAAAAAAAATTGCGGATATTAAAAAAGGTATCAAAAAAATGAGAGAAGATATATTTGGCACAGTAAACTTAAAATACCCACCTGAATTGTCGATCACGACAGAATCTTTATCATAAATGAGTGTTGCAATGTTATAAATGCCAACATGAATCCAAAGATAATCGATTAAAATAAGTAAAATAATTAAAGATAAAACCCAAGCAGCATAAACAAATAATTTATAGAGCTTTTCATTTAGTTGCTCTCTGTACAAACCAGAGAGGATTCCGAATAAAACCGGGTAAATTATGAGAACTGTTGACATACTAACTGCACCAGGATTACCACGCAGAGCACCGTATAAAACCCATACAGCCCCGACTATAGTAAATAGTACCGTTAATAAAACATTTTGCTTTGCTATGGTTAAAAACCCACCAGTTTTTATAAAATAAAGTAGTAGAATTGAAAGCAATAATGCAAACTTAATGAGCGAGAGTGAAGTTGGCAATATTAAGGAAAGGAATAATAACGCACCACTTAGCTTATAAAGAAAATCATTAAGTGTCAGATTCATAAGTTTATTTATCGGCAGGATTAGCGGTGAATGAATTATAGATTTTCATATGAATTTGAACCACACTCTTAATATCAAATGATTGCTCAGCTAGTTCCCTTCCATTAAAAGCCATCTGATGTCTTAACTCAGGATTATTGAGCAGCAATTTTATTGAATCAGCAAGTGTCAAATGGTCTTTTACATCTACTAAAAGACCTGTCACATCTGGCGTTATAGCATCACGACAGCCGGGGACATCAGTGGTCACAACTGCTCTGCCACATGCTGCGGCTTCAATCAAACTTTTAGGAAGCCCCTCACGATATGAAGGAAGCACAACAATATTTGAATACGACATTACCTGTGGGATGTCTTCTCGGTAGCCCCAGTATTCAATAATACCTTCGTTTTGCCATTGTTCTATTTCAAAGTCTTTAGCTGAATTGGGATTCTCATCTATATTACCAACCAGAACTGCTCTAAATTTGATATTTTCCTTTTTAATCAAACGCACTGCAGCGATGAACTCTCTTATACCTTTATCATAGAGTAACCGTGAAACGAACATCACAACAGGTACATCAGTCGGTTCCGGTTGTACAACATATCTTGTAAGGTCGACACCAGAACCTCTAATTATGACGGCTTGCGATTCACGTATCATCCCATAATGGATAAACAACTGCTTATCATTTTCATTCTGAAAAATAACCTTAGTACGTTCGTTTTTAAGCGAGAAACTATAAAACAATAAAATAATATTTTTAATCAATTTAGCTTTTAAGCTGCTATCTATAAATGCATATCCTAAGCCAGAAATAGAGGCAACGCGTCTATTTACACCTAAAAGTTTACATGCAACCCCACCATAAGCTACAGGTTTGGCTGTAATCATATGCACAACGTCAGGTCTTAATGCTTTGATGATTTTATAAATTTTAAGAAAGGCTTTTATTTCTTTTATAACGGATATTCCAGCGCGTGTTAATGGAATAGGATGAGTAATAATACCTAAATTTTTAAGATATTCCTCAGAACCTGTTAATGCACATGCTAAATGCACCTCATACCCTTTACTAATACATTCCAAAGCAATAGGTAAACGATGTGAAATAAAAAACGAGTCAACGTTTACAACAAAGAGAATTTTTTTCATACATTTAAAAAACCGAGAGGAAATGCTTTAACATTTCCTCTTATTATTAATTAATTGAATAATACCATTTGACTGATTCTACTAATCCATCTTTCAAAGTGAATAGTGGCTCATATCCAAGTCTTGTTTGAATCTTACTGATATCGGCTAAAGAATGTTTGACATCACCTTCACGAAAGTCTCGATACACTAGTTTATTATCCTTGACGTCTACTCCATATTTCTTTAGTTCGTTTGCTATTGCATTATACAATTCATTTAATGACGTTTGTTGCCCAACAGCCACATTATAAACGGTATTTATGGATTCTGGATCCATAGTTTTAGCTGCGAGCAAGTTTGCTTGCACAGCATTAGCTACAAAGCAAAAATCACGACTCGTACTGCCATCCCCATTCACATAAACAGTCTCATCATTAAGGATAGACGCTGTCCACTTAGGAATAACGGCTGCGTAAGCACCATTAGGATCCTGGCGGGGACCAAATACGTTAAAATATCTTAAACCAATGCTTTCAACACCATAAACTTTAGCGAAAACTCCTGCATAAAGTTCGTTAACATATTTCGTCACTGCATATGGAGATAATGGTTCACCAATTAAATCTTCTACCTTAGGTAAACCAGGATGAGTTCCATAGGTTGAACTACTCGCAGCATAGACAAATCGTTTGACATTCTGGTCTCTTGTTGCAACAAGCATATTCAAAAAACCAGAAATATTATTTTCGTTTGTTGTTATCGGGTCTTTTATAGATCTAGGAACTGAACCTAATGCTGCTTGATGTAAAACATAATCAACCCCCTCACAAGCATTTAGACAATCATCTAAATTACGAATGTCACCTTCGATGAATTTGAATTGATTCCATTGTTCTTCTCTAACCGCTTCTTTGACAAGATTCAGATTTCTTTCATGTCCAGTAGAAAAGTTATCAAGACCTACAACTTTTTGATTTAATTTGAGTAATTGTTCTAGAAGATTACTCCCAATGAACCCTGCTACACCAGTTATAAGCCATTTATGGTTGGATGCTAAAAGAGTTGATTTTAAGGTTTCAAAAGTATTCATTTTACAGTCTCCAACTGGTTATACCGTGTTTTGCGACTTCTTCAGTTGCCCAGACACTCTTAATATCAGAGAAGACACCACCTGGGATTATCTTTGACTTAATATTATCGAAACCACCGTTAATATATTCCTTATGACATACGCTTAGGATAACAGCATGGCAAGGAGGAATTTCATCCCAGCTCTGAAGCTTTATATTATATTCATGTTTTGCTTCTGAATGCGAGGCAAGTGGATCGTGTACAATAATATTTACGCCATACGATTCCAACTCTCTAATAACATCAATGACTTTACTGTTTCTCAAGTCGGGGCAATTCTCTTTGAATGTTAACCCCATAATTAATACATTTGCACCTTTAACAGAAATGTTTGCTGCAATCATTTTTTTTACTGTCTGCTCAGCAATGTACTTACCCATAGAGTCGTTAATTCTACGTCCGGCAAGTATCACTTGAGGGTGGTATCCGATCATATCTGCTTTATGTGTCAAATAATATGGATCAACACCTATACAATGTCCTCCAACTAAGCCTGGGCGGAACGGTAGGAAATTCCATTTAGTACCTGCAGCCTCAAGAACTTCAAGTGTATCAATTGATAACTTGTCGAATATAATAGCCAGTTCATTCATCAATGCAATATTTAGATCACGTTGAGTATTTTCTATTACTTTCGCGGCTTCTGCGACTTTGATGGAACTTGCTTGGTAGACTCCAGCTTTAATTACCATCTCATATGTTTCACTTACTTTCTTTAAAGTTTCAGGTGTGTCACCAGAAACTACTTTTACAATTTTTGTAACAGTCCTTTCTTTATCTCCGGGGTTGATTCTTTCTGGACTATAACCTACATTAAAATCTGTTAACCATTTTAAGTTAGAAAATTTCTCCAGAATGGGTATACATACATCTTCTGTGGCGCCAGGATATACAGTTGACTCGTAAACAACGGTTGCGCCTTTTTTTAAATTTCTGCCTACAGTTTCTGAAGACTTAATTAAAGGCGTAAAATCTGGCTGATGCGATTCATCTACCGGGGTTGGTACCGCAATGATGATGAAATCCGCTTCGTTGAGTTTTGTAGCATCGGTTGTACAAATAAGTTTATCTGCTTTAATTAATTCCTCAGTAGCAACCTCTCCTGTCGGATCAATATGTTCCAAATAAGAATTAACCTTCGATTCAGATAAATCAAACCCAATCGTTTTTGTTTTTTTACCAAATTCTACTGCTAATGGTAAACCGACATATCCTAGACCTACGACAGCTATGATCATTTTAATATCCTGAGTTTATCTATTCTTAAATAAATGCATTGTTAATTTAATGCCAAATTTTATATAAGCTAATCTTTTTTTGCAATCTTCTTTATTAGTTGAGATAAAATTACACTATTAATTTGTAGAGTATAATTTTCCTCAACGCGACGTCTCGCATTAGTACCCATTGATTGTAATATCTCGGGTTTCTCTAAGATATAATTAAATGCCTGGAACCAATCTTCTTCCGTATTAGCAAGAAATCCTACATCAGGAGTCACTACTTCTGAATTGAAACCAACGTTAGACGCGATAACAGGTTTTGAGCTAGCCATATATTGGATTAACTTATAGCCACACTTACCTTTTTCCCAAGGGCCATCTTCTAAAGGCATAATGCCAATTGAAATAGTCTTCAAAATTTCACATTCCGAGTCTAATGACCATGGTAATTGCTCTACCGGAATAGGGCAATCGTCGATCACATCAGCACCAATGGTAATTAGGCGTATATTCGTATGGTGTTTTAATTTTTCAAAAACAGGCCAAATCAATTTAAGATATTTTGTTGTACTTGGGGAACCGATCCAACCAATTTTAATTACATCAAGTTTAGAATCTGAGTCTTTATGATATCGATTAATATTAATCACAGTAGGAATCTTCAGGACATTTTTTGCACCATTTTTTATGGCTAAATTTTCTAAATACGAATTACCTACTGTCACATAACTTGCATTTGAAAGCAGTGGTTTGAGTTTATTCTGTAAAAGCAGTTTCTTAAATTTTGAAGTTGTCAGATCATAATTATGGAAGATTGCATCATCATAATCGACTATATAAGGAATCTTTGCATTACATATTAGCCTTTCAAATATCCCAGGGAGATATGGGAAAGCCTCTTTTTCGAGAAAAATAACATCATACTTCTTCAAATCAAAAAGAATAACTTTTATTCTGTGAAGATAATATTTTACTAGTGAAATTTTAGATCGTTTTTTCTTGGAATATAGTTTACGAAGATATTCATTATCAAAAAGTGCAGAAACTGTAGTTTTAATGCCTTCTTTTTCAAAATATTCGATGTAATCAAGCGAACGTAGACGACTACTTGCACCTAAACTTTCGTATTTCGATAAAATTAAGAGCTTAACCATTTATTTTTCTCCCTCTTCTTATCAATCCTGGAAGCTCTTTGTAAAGCATTCTGTATGCTTTTAATGTGTTAGCAACTTCTATTCTTGAAAAATGTAATAAACCTCTTAACGTGCGAGTGAACAACTCCAAGACTATGGTAAGAAAGAGAAGAACATATGCCTGCCAAAGGGGAAAATGTTTAAAACCAAATAAAATCCTGCTACGCAAAGAATAAAATAATCTGAACGCTTTTACTTGTTCTGATGTGCCCCCCCCTTTATGAAAAGCAGCGGCAGTCGATAAATAATGGATCCTAAATCCTTTATCTAAAACTCGGCGAGAAAGATCCAAGTCTTCTAAATAGACAAAAAAAAGCTCATCGAATCCCTTCAAACTTTTGAATAGTTCATTTCTGATACAATAAAAGGCACCAATTGTATGTGGAACATCAGCATCTTTATCATAATCTAAATCTTTCAAAAATATATATGGGAATAACTTCGAAGATACTGCTGACAGGCCAGTTGCATGATTAAAATAATGTTTAAGCCTAGGTTGAACAGTACAATGTTTTTGTATTTTATTTGATGAATCAATTAGTTTAATACCACATACACCAACGTCATTATTTTCCTCCATATAGTTTATGACTTTTGTTAATGTATCAAAATATATCTGAGCGTCCGGATTCAGGAACAAAATGTACTTAGACTTTATATTCTTACTGGCAACATTACAAGCTTTCCCAAAACCTAAGTTTGATTGCGAACATATTAATCTAATCGCGAAATCGTCAGTTTTAAGATTGCTAATATTTGTTATAGAGTCATCTGTTGAATTATTATCCAGAATGACAACTTCGTCTATTAAATTTGAATGATAACAAATGATAGAATTTAGACATTCCTTTAACTGCTCACCAGCATTCCAATTAACGATTACAATACTTAAAGTCATTTTTTAGCCATAAAATAAGAAAAGTTATAAATTTTTCTCGATTGCAATTTCGGCAACCAAAAGTAATAAGAAATCTACAAATGTTCGAGCAAGCCATGCATATGCAACGCCTATCAAACCAAGTTTGCTAATCATATAGAATAATAAATAGATGTAAGGTACCAATTCAATTAAATGAATCGCTGCTGTATAATGTGCTTTCCCTTTAGCCTGTATACTTGCATAGGGAATTTGGGCAATAGCATTAAATACAAAACCAATAACAAGTATTCTTAAAATCAGTGTCGGTTCTGATGCAGAAAAGGCTACGCCCATCCATAACCTTAAAATATCGCTCGCGAAGATAAATACAACAATTGCTACCGGTAAACAAGCCATTAATAGAATCAAATATCCAAGGCGTTGATGTTTTAGTCTTTCACTTTGATTTTTTGCATAACTTAACTTTGGAAATATAGCTCGAGATAATGCTGCTGGAATAATTGTTAAACGCGCCACACCTTCAGAAGGTGCTGTATAAAATGCAATATTATTAGCACCCATTAAATGGGATAGTATAAAACGGTCTGCAATTGTCATTATTGGGCTGATAATATTACTTACTGTAATCCACCCACCAAATTTTAATAATCTAAAAAAAACGATTTTATGAAAATGAAATTCTTTAACAATAAAGGTTAGGCGACTTAAATAAATAGCTATCAACATTCCTATAATTCGACCACACAGTAAACCATAAACAGCATAGTTAAGATTTTTGTCAAAATATACAAAAAGGGCCGGCATACCTGCAATAAATATATTAGCTATTATTTTTTGTGTGTTAACATGTCCAAATTTTTCTTCTCCTTCCATAAACCCCATGAATAGTTGATTGATGAGAAAAATCGGGATGCACAGACCTACAATAATAACACTGCTCTTAACGACACTTTCATTTATAGAGGTTACGTTTAAAATTTCCATCGTAAATGGGGATAAGAGCAATAATGTACTAAACCCCAAAAAACCCATAAACAACATACAAAATATTGAAGTAGTTACTATTTTTTTTCTTTCATTTTGATCATCCCGAAAAAATGATATTTCTCGTATAACTGAACGAGTGATACCTGCGTCAAATATGCTTGCATAGCCTACTATCGCAAGTGCTAACGTAAAAAGTCCAAACTGTTGGGTACCCAGTGCCCTTGCAAGGTAGCCTAATGCTGGAATAGCTACAAATGAAGGAATAGCATACCCCAAAATATTCCATAAACTGTTACGAATTAAACTCATTTTACGTCCAAGTTTACACTGAAAGAGGTGTAATTATAATTCTGAAAATTTTTCTGCTTTGGAATCTTTAAGAGAGAGTTGTGGCTCATCTTTGATAGGCCAAGATATATTTAGTGAAGAATCATTCCAGAGAAGGCCCTTTTCACATTCAGGATGGTAATAATTTGTAGTTTTATAGACAAACTCAGCCACATCACTCAACACCAAAAATCCATGAGCAAACCCTTCAGGGATCCACAATTGACGTTTATTTTCAGCTGAAAGATTCACACCAACCCATTTTCCAAAAGTCGGAGAGGATTTACGGATATCAACCGCAACATCAAATACTTCACCGGCGACACAGCGCACCAGTTTTCCCTGCGCATACGGTTCCAGTTGATAATGTAAACCGCGAAGCACACCCTTGCAGGATTTAGAGTGATTATCCTGCACAAACTCAACTTTACGTCCTACTGCCTCTTCGAATACTTTCTGGCTGAAACTCTCAAAGAAAAAACCACGATCGTCACCAAAAACTTTTGGCTCAAAAATGAGTACATCTGGAATATCAGTTTTAATAACGTTCATGTCTTAGTAACCTTTAATCATCTTAAGCAGGTATTGCCCATAGGCATTTTTCTTCAACGGTTCAGCCAGCTTCTTCACCTGCTCCGCATCAATAAACCCTTTGCGATACGCAATCTCTTCCGGACAGGAGACTTTTAGCCCCTGACGCTCTTCAATCGTCGCAATAAAGTTGCTTGCCTCGATCAGGCTTTGGTGTGTACCAGTATCCAGCCACGCATAGCCGCGCCCCATCATAGCAACGGAAAGACGGCCCTGCTCCAGGTAAATACGGTTGATGTCGGTAATTTCCAGCTCACCGCGTGCAGAAGGCTTCAGGTTCTTCGCCATTTCCACTACGTCATTATCGTAGAAATAGAGCCCAGTAACGGCATAGTTGCTTTTAGGTTCCAGCGGCTTCTCTTCCAGGCTAATGGCCGTACCATCTTTATCGAACTCCACCACGCCATAACGTTCAGGATCGTTAACGTGATAGGCAAATACTGTCGCACCATCGCCCTTGCCAACTGCACCTTCCAGCTGTTTTGGCAGGTCATGTCCGTAGAAAATATTATCGCCAAGCACCAGCGCGCAGCTGTCGTCACCAATAAACTCTTCGCCAATGATAAAGGCCTGCGCAAGTCCATCAGGGCTTGGCTGGACTTTATACTGAAGGTTTAGCCCCCACTGGCTACCATCACCCAAAAGCTGTTCAAAGCGCGGCGTATCCTGTGGCGTACTGATGATCAGTATATCCTTAATCCCTGCCAGCATTAGCGTTGACAGCGGATAGTAAATCATTGGTTTATCATAAATTGGCAGCAGCTGCTTGCTTACCGCCATGGTCACTGGATAGAGACGAGTGCCGGATCCGCCGGCAAGGATAATACCTTTACGTGTAGTCATTATAATTTCTCTATAAACACGAAATGCCCGTAAACGGGCATTTTTTAAATGATTAAATAGATTGCGCCGTGAAAAGCTCAGCAAGCATACGTTTCACACCATCGTGCCATGCAGGCAATACCAGGTTGAAGTTCTGCTGGAACTTAACGGTATTTAAGCGTGAATTATGTGGACGACGCGCGGGCGTCGGATATGCTGAGGTGGGAACGGCATTCAGTTTTTCAATAGCCAACTCAACGCCGTTCTTTTTGGCCTCGTCAAACACTAGCGCCGCATAGTCGTACCAGGTTGTCGTTTCAGAAGCAACGAGATGGTAAAGCCCTGCAACTTCAGGTTTAACCATTGCCACACGAATAGCGTGAGCGGTGCAATCGGCTAACAGCTCAGCGCCCGTTGGTGCGCCAACCTGGTCATTAATTACGGAAAGTTCTTTGCGCTCTTTCGCAAGGCGGAGCATGGTCTTGGCAAAATTGTTGCCCTTACCAGCATATACCCAACTTGTACGGAAAATGAGGTGATTAGGGCAGTTATCCTGCAAGGCTTTTTCGCCATCCAGTTTCGTCTGACCATAAACATTCAGCGGCGCCGTCGCGTCCGTTTCACTCCATGGCGTTTCGCCATCACCCGGGAAGACGTAATCCGTGGAATAGTGCACAACCCAGGCACCGATCTTTGCAGCTTCTTTCGCGATAGCCTCAACGCTTGTCGCATTCAGTAACTGCGCAAACTCTGGCTCAGATTCTGCTTTATCCACTGCGGTGTGAGCAGCTGCGTTGACGATCACATCAGGTTTAATATTACGAACCGTCTCAGCAATCCCTTCAGGGTTGCTAAAATCGCCGCAGTAATCTTTTGAATGCACATCAAGCGCAATCAGGTTGCCCAGTGGGGCCAGCGCGCGCTGTAGCTCCCAACCCACCTGCCCTGTTTTGCCGAACAGAAGGATGTTCATTATTGACGTTCCCCGTAATTCTGTTCGATCCAGGCTTTGTAAGCACCGCTTTTTACGTTGCTAACCCACTCCTGGTTGCTCAGGTACCATTCAACAGTCTTACGAATTCCGCTTTCGAATGTCTCCTCAGGCTTCCAGCCAAGCTCAACGCCAATTTTGTGCGCATCAATCGCGTAGCGACGGTCATGCCCCGGGCGGTCAGCAACGTAAGTGATCTGATCGCGATAAGAGCCTTCTTTCGGCACGATCTCATCCAGCAAATCGCAAATAGTGTGCACAACGTCCAGATTTTGCTTTTCGTTATGCCCACCGATGTTGTAAGTCTCACCCGGTTTACCCTGGGTAACAACGATATAGAGCGCACGTGCATGGTCTTCGACATATAGCCAGTCGCGGATCTGGTCGCCTTTGCCGTAAATCGGCAACGCTTTTCCGTCCAGCGCGTTCAAGATTACCAGTGGGATAAGCTTTTCCGGGAAATGATACGGACCGTAGTTGTTTGAACAATTGGTGACAATCGTCGGGAAACCGTAGGTACGCAGCCAGGCGCGGACCAGATGGTCGCTGGACGCTTTAGAGGCAGAGTATGGGCTGCTTGGCGCATAGGCTGTGGTTTCAGTGAAGAGCGGCAGGTCGGTAGAAGCCGGATGCTCGTCCGGGTGCGGCAGGTCGCCGTACACTTCATCGGTAGAAATGTGATGGAAGCGAAACGCTTTTTTTGCTGCATCATCCAGCGTAGACCAGTAAGCGCGGGCCGCTTCCAGGAGCACATAGGTGCCAACGATGTTGGTCTCAATAAACGCAGCCGGACCGGTAATGGAACGGTCAACGTGACTTTCTGCCGCCAGGTGCATTACCGCATCCGGTTTATGCTCGGCAAAAATACGATCCATAGCCGACTTATCACAAATATCCGCATGCTCAAAGGCATAACGGTCGCTGCCGCTGACATCGTTGAGGGACTCCAGGTTACCGGCATACGTCAGTTTATCCACGTTAACGACTTCGTCCTGGGTATTTTTAATAATATGTCGTACAACCGCTGAGCCGATGAAACCGGCCCCGCCCGTCACAAGAATTTTCACGTTAACTAATCCGTCTATTGGAGATATAGAGATATTGGCAATCGAGAAACCACTGTCTTAATTACGGTTTCACAAATTGTGCACGCTACCGCCCCTGGCTTGACAGCTACCAGTGCACTGAGCGACGTTTGAATAAAAGATTTACAGTCTGATTACAGACAAAACTGGCGTTAATTGTCGTCCTAAATCGCATCAGAAACAAGCACAAATCGTTACAAATCAGTCCAGATTTAAAGCAGATAACTCTCTGTTATCATAGGAATTAATAACAAAAAAGCGACAGCCATCATTTTAGTTATGTAACCACATAACAAAATGATGGCTGTCGCTCGTAAACCGATTACGCCTGTGATGAGCTATCAGTCGTTAGCCAGCAGCTTCTCAATGCGGCTTCTGAACTTCGCCCCTTCCTTCAGGTTACGCAGGCCGTAGTTCACAAACGCCTGCATATACCCCATTTTCTTGCCGCAGTCGTAGCTGTCGCCGGTCATCAGCATCGCATCAACGGACTGCTTTTTCGCCAGTTCGGCGATCGCATCGGTCAGCTGGATTCGGTCCCAGGCGCCCGGCGCGGTTTTCTCCAGCTCGGCCCAGATATCCGCATTCAGAACGTAGCGGCCAACCGCCATCAGGTCTGAGTCCAGCGTCTGCGGCTGATCCGGTTTTTCGATAAATTCAACGATACGACTCACCTGCCCTTCCGTCTCCAGCGCTTCTTTGGTCTGGATAACAGAGTATTCGGACAGATCGCCTTTCATGCGCTTAGCCAGCACCTGGCTGCGGCCCGTTTCGTTGAAACGCGCCACCATCGCCGCCAGGTTATAACGCAGCGGGTCAGCAGAAGCGGTATCAATGATGATATCTGGCAGTACCACGATAAACGGGTTATCGCCTACAACGGGGCGAGCACACAGGATGGAGTGGCCCAGGCCCAGCGGCTGTGCCTGGCGCACGTTCATGATGGTTACGCCAGGAGGACAGATAGACTGCACTTCTGCCAGCAGCTGGCGCTTAACGCGCTGCTCAAGCAGCGCTTCGAGTTCGTAAGAGGTGTCGAAGTGGTTCTCTACCGCATTCTTGGATGAGTGCGTCACCAGAACGATTTCTTTGATCCCTGCAGCAACAATCTCGTCGACGATGTACTGAATCATCGGCTTGTCAACGATCGGAAGCATCTCCTTAGGAATGGCCTTTGTGGCTGGCAACATGTGCATGCCCAGACCTGCTACCGGAATGACTGCTTTCAAATTAATCATTATATCTTCCACCTTAAAATGGTTGACGAATTATAGCTTTTAAACCTGTTTTCGCCAGCATGATTTGCCGTAAATATGAAGTAATCCTAAGCTACCCCACCACAAATTACAGTAGTTGTAATCTGAATAGATCGCGATTCTGTGCCAGGAAAAGTCGCAAAATTGCGTCCCGGTTAGCGGTGCGGTAGCGCAAAATTCAGCCGTTCCGTATTCACAACGTGTTGATCCACCCGGTCAATATCCACCGAGCTCTGCCCCTTCTCATTCACTGCTATGATGTTTGCCAGCGACAGCAGCGTCTCGTTTTTAGCCATAAACTTTCCGCGCACGTCTTTGCGCAGGTCGAAGTTCATCTTCAGGGCTGGCCCGGTCGTTGACTCCTGCATCACGTTGATATTGCGCAAGAAAAGGTGCTGAGGTTTGTTATGCAGCTCAAGCGTCGCGCGCTGCATCTCAACGTTGGTAATGGCAACAAACGACGTGGCATTGCCGGATGAAATCTGTATTCCGCGCAGCTTATACGCCAGCTGTCGGTTATCCAGCCGGATATCGTTGAGCTTGAAGTTCTGCGGGATCGACAGATAATCGCCCTTGATTACGCCATAGCCAATTAGCATGCCAGCGCTGTTGACCATATCGACATTATCAATAACGAAATTATCACAGCCATAAATAGCTACCGTCGCGTTATCAATTCCCGCTTTTTTGCTGAAGTCAGGCGTAATATTTTTGGCCTTAATATTACGAATAACAAAGTGCTTACCGTTTTCGACATGCACCAGCTGTCGGCAGTTGCTGCCCGTGATATTTGCCACCACGAAGTTTTTTACGGTCTGCTTTTCCGGGTAATCATTGTCGTAGGTACTGCCGGCAAGCCCGATGCCAATGCCCCAGTTGATCTTGCCGTTCGTGCAGTTGATATTATCGATCACGTGGTCTGAGATCAGGATATTGCGATCGTTGATCGCCACGTTCCACTCTATCGCATCGCCCTGTAAATGGCTGAATTTACTGTTGGTGATGCGCGCGCCGTCCACCTGATTGTGGAACCCCTGACGCAGGATAGCGTAGTTTGCCTGCGTCACGGTAATGTTATCGATGAGCAGGTTGCGCATCACTCTTGGCTTTTTACCGCCGATGTAAATCTGGGTGACGGGGCCGAAGCCGCTCATCGCCAGCCCTTTGATGGCACAGTCGGAGCCACGGACGTCCAGCGTGATGTTGTGAGTGCGCCCTTCCCCCTCGCCGATCACCTTACAGCCTTCCTGGAGCACAAAGCGCCCGCGCCCGTTGCCCTTAAGCGCGCCGCGGACGAGCAGCGTTTTGCCATCAGGGATAAAAATGCCGGTGTTGATGTTTTCGCAGGTTAACCCGGCAGGAACCACCACGGTATCCCCTTCGCTAAAGGCCTGCTTAAAGGCGGCGATCCAGTCGTTATGGTTATAGCGATCTACAGAAACCGTCTTTCCGGTGGCCGCCCGCGCGGCGCGGGGCGACAGCAGCGGCATGGCAGCCAGGACGGATAAAGAAGAGACAAATCGGCGTCGGGTAATCTTTTTCAGCATACAACCTCAGCGTTACAGCGTTTGCAGCAGGCTCGCTAACTGGCGATTAATTACCTGCTGGTTAAATTCTGCTTCGACTTTTTGTCGGGCGTTTTGCAGCACGGGTACCAGCGTCTGGCTATCAATATCACTGAACGCCGCCAGGCGATCCGCCAGCGCCAGCGCATTGTTTTCAGGCACCAGCCAGCCGGAATGCTCAGAGGTGATCAGCTCCGGGATGCCGCTGTGTAACGTCGAGACAACCGGAATACCGACCGCCATCGCCTCCATCAGCGCCACGGGAATGCCTTCCATATCGCCATCGGCACCCGTCACGGAGGGGAGCAGGAACACATCCGCCTCGTCGAGCATGGCCTTCACCTCGTGGCTCGGCTTGAAGCCGGGCATCTCGACCACGTCTTCCAGCTGATACTGCTCTATCAGCGTGCGCAGGCGACGCTCCCACGGCCCGATCCCCAGGATGCGGTAGTGGAAATCGACGCCGCGAGCCTTCAGCTGGCGACAGGCCTCGATGGCCACGTGCAGCCCTTTCTTTTCGGTCAGGCGGGCCACGGAGATAATCTGCAGCGGCTTGCCCGGCACCTTGACCGGGCGCTGGGTGAAGCGCTCCATGTCCACGCCCATGCGCGAGACGGTAATTTTCTCGCTCGGGCACCCCATGGTTTTCAGGCGTCCGGCCCACAGGTCGCTTATCGGCAGCATCATGTCGCCGCGGCGAAACAGCTGCTGATACTCCGGGGTATAGTGGTTCAGCACCTCGCGGCTGGAGATGTCGATACCGTGGAAAATGGTCGCAATTTTGCCCTCAATCACCCCAAGCTCGCGCAGCTTCGCGGCGGTGACGCCCGCCGGGCCGAAGTGGGCGATAAAAACATCGGCACGGTACGGCCGCGCCGTTTGCCCGCAGATGGCGGAGAGGATCAGGTTGCGCGCCTCCGCCCCATAGCGCGACATGTTCAGCGCCCGCCACGTCGACGCGCGATACAGCCCGCGCAGCGTCTGGCCGGCGCGATAGCGCAGTTTGTTCATCCGCCCGCCCGGCTCATCCTGCAGCCAGCGGGTTTTCGCCTCCAGCCCATACTGGGTATACGCCGCATGGGTGTTCTGCGTATCGCCCTTTTGCAGGGCGATAATCTCCACGTCATATCCCATATCGATAAACGCGGTGATTTGGTTCAGCACAAAGGTCTCAGACGACAGCGGGAATTTCAGCAAGAAAAAACCAACCTTCATTTCCCCTCCCGGACGCGATCGAGTACGGATTTCACCATCCCAATGCCTTTTTCGCGTTCGGCTTTTACCGCCACCGCCAGACGTTCGTTGATTGCAGGCAGCTGGCCGAGCGTGTCGCCCACCATCGCACCAAGCGAACCGTCCAGCAGATGACGAATATCAACGGCCATTTCCGGCATGCCGAGCTGCTGCATAATGCCCGCTGACTTGTGTTCGTAGTTAATGGCAATCGCCGGCGTGCCGAAGTTCATCGAGATAATCGCCGAGTGCAGACGCGTGCCCACGGTCAGGTCGCAGGCGGAGAGCAGCTTGCCCATCTCCAGATCGTTCAGTTCGTCCATCACCACGTGGTAGCGGGACGGATCGTTCACCAGGTTGCGCAGGTTCAGCGCCACCATACGGTCATCCTTGTTATAGCTGTCGATACCGGTGCAGGTGGAGAGCGCCAGCACCTGGTAGCCGCTATCGAGCACGCGGTTTACCACGTCGGCAAACGCTTTCTCGTACGCCGCCTGGGTGGTGCCGAGACGTTTATCGAACGGGGCGAGTTCGCGCAGGGTAATCGCGACGGTTTTCTGTTTCGCCGCCACGTCCAGCCAGTGCCGGACCGCGTAGCTCGGCTGGAAGCTGTCGACCTGATGATCCACCAGCCAGGCGGTATCCACGCCGTGCTCCACTTTTGACGTGTCGATCTCGCTGCGCTTCATCATGTCGAGGCTGACCGATTCGCGCAGGATCAGCGCGTCGCAGTGGCCGAAGACATAGTTTGCCAGCTGGTTAAACTGCGGATCCTGGAACGGCCCGACGCTGTGGCCGATCATAAACAGCGGCTTTTTCGCCATAAAGGTGCAGAGCGCATGCTCAAACTGCGGCACGCCGTAGAGATCGACAAAGAACGAGCCGCCGACCTGAATAATGGCATCATAGCCGGACAGCAGGCGCACGAAATCGGTAAAGCCCTGCGCGATGGCGATGTTGCGCAACCTGCCGGTATCGGTCACGCGGGAGAGCAGCACCTGATGCTGGTAGCGGCGACGCAGCACCTTCTTCACACGCCCCATCACGCCCGCGGCGTTGTTATGCTGTTTCATCTGGCCGTAGAGCGGGTCGCCCATTACCGGACGGTTCAGTAACCAGGACGAGCTGACCGGATAACGGCTCATTACGTCCACTTCGGTCTCAGGCTTAAGGGTGTTAATTGCATCCAGTAAACCGCGCAGGATGGCGCTGTCGCCACGGTTGCCGCAGGTATGGTTGCCAAGAATAAGTAATTTCATAATGGCCTCTTAAATATCTAGCCTGCGCGAAGCAGCGTTTTCATTTTTTCGTTACGGCAAAACTGGCGCTTCATCTCAACCACCAGCGCGTTGCGTGACAGCACAATCATCACGCCGAAGGCCAGCGCGCCTGCCGCGACCTGCACCGCAAGCAGCGCCGCCAGCGGCAGATGGCCGCTGAGCACCACGCCCAGGCCGTAACTGACGGCAAGGGTTGGCAGCGAGAGGTAGAGCGGCAGCCACAGGCTGAGGATGTACTGACGGTAGCTGGAGCCCAGCACCGGTTTGATCATCACGAAGTAGCTCAGCACGGTATTGACGATCTGCACCAGCAGGAACCCGAGCGTCACGCCAATGGCGCCCGCCACGTGTCCGCCCACGATAATCGCCGGAATAAACAGGAAGGTTTTAAACACGTTGAACTTGAAGCTGATATCCACGCGCGCCTTCGCCATCAGCAGGGAGCCAATCGGGTTTCCCACGGAGCGCAGCAGCCCCACCACGCACAGCAGCTGGAGGATCGGGATGATGCTGTTCCACTTCTCGCCAAACACCAGCGGCACGAAGTTGCTGGACACCACCATCAGCCCCAGCAGCACCGGGAAGTTGATAATGCCCACCACGGACAGCAGCTTGTAGAAGTTGACGCGCAGCTTCTCGGTATCGTCCTGAATCTTGGCAAACGCCGGGAACAGCACGCGGGTAATGATCGGGTTGAGCTTCATCGGCGGCACGACCGCGACGTTATACGCCAGGTTATAGCCGCCCGCGACGCTCGCGCCCAGAATGCGCGCCAGCACCAGCGTGGAGAGGTTGGTATTCACATAGTTAATAATGCTGTCTGCCGTCAGCCACGCGCCGAAACGCAGGTTGGAGGAGACGGACGCCAGCGAGAAGTGCAGCCCCGGGCGGTAAATCTTGCGGCCAAAGAAGCCAAACAGCAGCGTGCGCACGGCAGAGTTAACGAGGTAGCCGAGAATGGCGGTCATCGCCAGCGGCCAGAAATGGGCGCTCACCACGGTGAAGGTAAAGCCCGCCAGCACGGCGCTGGTCTCAATCATGCCGATTTTGTTGAACTCCAGCTCTTTTTGCATCAGCGCGCGAAACTGCTGCCCGTGCGGGATCACCACAAAAGCAAACGACAGCGTGCGCATCAGCGGGGCCAGATCCGGGTTGTGCAGCACGCCGGCAATCACGTCGCTCAGCAGGAACACCAGCACAAAGACGAAAATACCCAGCCCGACGTTCAGCCAGTAGAGCGTGGTCAGCTCCAGGTGGCTAATCTCTTTGCGCTGGATAATCGAGTTGGCGATACCGAAGTCAGACAGCGTATCGGCCAGCGCGATAATCACCAGCGAGACCGTCAGCAGGCCGAACTGGTGGTTATCGATAATGCGCGCCAGCACCGTCATCTGCACCAGCCCGAGGCCGATGATGACGATGGTGGCCATGGCTGACCATTTCGCGCCGCTGATGGTTTTTTCACGTAAGCTCATCTTAGTACGCCGCTTTGTTCACGAAGCCTTTGAAAATGGTCAGAAAAACAATCTTGATATCGAACCAGAGGCTCCACTCGCGGATGTACTCCAGGTCGAACTCGATGCGTTTTTCCATTTTTTCCAGCGTGTCGGTCTCGCCGCGCCAGCCGTTAATCTGCGCCCAGCCGGTGATGCCAGGCTTCACCTTATGGCGCAGCATGTAGCCTTCAATCAGGGTGCGGTACTGCTCGTTGTGGGCAACAGCGTGAGGACGCGGCCCGACGATGGACATCCCCCCGGTGAACACGTTAATGAACTGCGGCAGCTCGTCCAGCGAGGTGCGGCGCAGGAAGTTGCCCACGCGGGTGACGCGCGGATCGTTCTGCGTCGCCTGGGTCACCACCTTGTCGTTCTCCATCACCTTCATGGAGCGGAATTTCCACACCATGATCGGCTTACCGTCCATGCCATAGCGGGTCTGACGGAAGATGATCGGCCCCGGCGAGCTGAGCTTCACCGCCAGCGCAATGCAGCACAGCACCGGGGAGATCAGCAGCAGGATCAGCGACGAAAGCACGATGTCCTCCACGCGCTTCAGCACGCGATTAATGCCCGACAGCGGCGTGTCGTACAGCGGAACAACCGGCACCCCGTTGACCTCTTCAATACGGGAGTGAAGAATGTTGAAGGTGAAGACGTCCGGGATGAGGATCACCGAGCAGGTGGTATCGGCAAGCTCGCGCATCAGCTTCTTGATGCGGGATTCATCCTTCATCTGCATGGCGATATAGACGTTATGAATTTTGCCGGCCTTCGCGTCGTCGATAAGCTGTTCGTAGTTGCCCGCCCAGTCGGACGGCACGCCGCCGGGCTTCGCGTCGTGATAAATACCGACCACTTCAAAGCCTAACCATGGCTCTTTGCGGAAGCCGTCGAGCAACACCCGGCCGACCGGCAGATCGCCCGCCACGGCAACGAAGCGGCGGTTATAGCCGCGGTTGCGCAGCCAGCCCGCGCCAAAGCGGATCAGCGAGCGGCAAACCACCATGCCAACGCTGGTCAGCAGATACCAGCAGAGATAGGTCACAAAGCGGTTATCAAAATCGTGGCTGAACGCCACCAGGCCCGCGCTGAAAATCAGGCTTAAGGTCCAGTTCTGTAGCAGCAGCATCAGTTCGGTGGTCATTTTTACGCCGCGCCATGAGCGATAGAAATCGGTCATGCCGCCAATCATCTGAAACACCACCAGCGCAATCAACGCCATCAGCAAATGCATGTAGAAGAACGACTGCCCGCTGACCCAACACACCGCCCACAGTCCGCCGACCATGATGGTGATATCAGAAAAACGCTGCACCATAGAGATTAACGATGCATTCGTTCTCGCTCGTTCGCGCTTTTTTAGATTCGTCATCGTTGTTCCTTTATTCAACCAAAACCTGGGCCCCTCACCCTAACCCTCTCCCCAGGGGGGAGAGGGAACTTGAACACCCTCTCCCCCTCTGGGGAGAGGGCCGGGGTGAGGGGTAAGGGGCCAGGCTCAGGTTTTCGTATTACTGATTCAACAGCGCCAGAATGTCCTTCGTTCGCGCTTCCATCAGCGCGGTATCGCCACGGGATTCGACGTTCAGGCGCACCACCGGCTCGGTGTTTGAGGAGCGCAGGTTGAAGCGCCACTGCGGGAACGACATGCTGATACCGTCGGTACGGTCAATCTCGAGCGCGTGAAGGGCAAAGTGGTGTTCAACGCGGGCGATGGCCTCGGCGGGCTGCGCCAGCTTGCTGTTGATCTCGCCGCTGGCCGGGAACGCCGCCATGCGGTCGCGCACCAGCTCGCCCAGGCTCTGCCCTTTCAGGCACAGCAGCTCGGTCACCAGCAGCCACGGGATCATCCCGCTGTCGCAGTAGGCAAAATCGCGGAAGTAGTGGTGCGCGCTCATCTCGCCGCCGTAAATGGCGTCTTCTTCACGCATGCGCTCCTTGATAAACGCGTGGCCGGTTTTGGACATCACCGGCGTACCGCCCGCGGCGCCCACCACGTCGACGGTGTTCCAGGAGAGGCGCGGATCGTGAATGATCTTCGCGCCCGGGTTTTTCTCGAGGAACGCTTCCGCCAGCAGGCCGACAATGTAGTAGCCCTCGATAAACTGGCCTTTCTCGTCGAACAGGAAGCAGCGGTCGAAGTCGCCGTCAAAGGCGATGCCCATATCGGCGCCGTGCTCGATTACCGCGTTGCGGGTGTCGTCGCGGCACTCCGGCAGCAGCGGGTTAGGAATACCGTTCGGGAAGTTGCCGTCAGGCGTGTTGTGCACCTTGACGAAGGTTACCGGCACGTTCAGCGCCTTGAAGCGGGCCTCAAGTGCATCGACAACCGGGCCTGCCGCGCCGTTGCCGGAGTTAATGACCAGCTTCAGCGGCTTAAGGTTCGCCACGTTGATGTAGCCCAGCAGGTGGTCGATGTACTCTTTTTGCAGGTTAATCTGCTTATAGCTGCCGCGTTTTGCGTCGTTAACCGGCGGGAAGTCGTTGGCCTCTGCCAGACGCTGCACGTCGCGCAGCCCGGTGTCGCCGCTGATAGGACGTGCGCCCTTGCGCACCAGCTTCATGCCGTTGTAGTCCATCGGGTTATGGCTGGCGGTGACTTCGATACCGCCGTCCACGCCGAGGTGGAAGGTGGCAAAGTAGATCTCTTCGGTACCGGAAAGGCCGATATCCAGCACGTCCACGCCCGCGTCCTGCAGCCCTTTCGCCAGCGCCAGCTTCAGGGATTCGCTGGTCAGACGCACGTCGCCGCCCAGCACGATGGTTTTTGGCTTGAGATATTCGCCGTACGCGCGGCCGATGCGCCACGCAATGTCTTCGTTCAGCTCTTCGCCCAGCTTGCCGCGAATATCGTAGGCTTTAAAACAGGTTAATTTTTCCATGATGACCTCTTTTTCAGGCAACGGTTGGCCCTGACCACATAATGGCCAAATTTATTTTTGTCATTCGTAGGCCCGGCAGGCGCAGTGCCGCCGGGCATGATGCGGGGTGCTACACGCGCCCGTAACGATCCTGGAAGCGGATAATGTCGTCCTCTTCCAGATAGGAGCCGGAGCGCACCTCAATTAAGTCGAGCGGAATTTTTCCGGGGTTTTCCAGGCAGTGCGTCGCCCCCAGCGGAATATAAATGGACTCGTTTTCACCCAGCAGCTTCACTTCCCCGTCGATGGTTACTTTGGCGGTACCCGCCACCACCACCCAGTGCTCGGCGCGGTGGTGGTGCATCTGCACCGACAGCCCTTCGCCCGGCTTCACGGTGATGCGCTTCACCTGGTAACGTTCGCCCGCGTCGATGGAGTCGTATTTACCCCACGGACGGTACACTTCCCGGTGAATATGGTGCTCGTGGCGGCCGTCGGCCTTGATCTTCTCCACCACTTTTTTGACGTCCTGCACGGCATTACGGTCGGCAATCAGCACCGCGTCTTTGGTCTGCACCACCACCAGATCCTTCACCCCGACCGTGGTGACCAGGCCAGACTCGGCGTAGACGTAGCTGTTTTCCGTTTTGTGGCTAATCACGTCGCCGTGATGGACGTTACCCTCCGGGGTATGCGCGCTGATCTCCCACAGGGATGACCAGGAGCCGACGTCGCTCCAGCCCGCATCCATCGGCACCACCACGGCGTCCGCCGTGCGCTCCATCACCGCATAGTCAATGGACTCTTCCGGGCAGGCGAGGAAAGAGGCTTCATCCACGCGGATAAAGTCGAGATCCGGATCCACCACCGCCATCGCTTTCTCGCAGGCGCTTAAGATATCCGGGCGATATTTTTCCAGCTCTTCCAGGTAGCGCCCGGCGCGGAACAGGAACATACCGCTGTTCCAGTAATATTCACCGCTGGCAACGTAGGCCTGCGCGGTTTCCAGATTCGGTTTTTCGACGAACTGGGCCACGTCAAAGGCCACGCTGTCGCCCTCGCCTGGCATCACGCTGCCGCGGCGAATGTAGCCATAGCCGGTTTCCGGCAGATCCGGCACGATGCCGAAGGTCACCAGCTTGCCGCGCTCGGCGTAAGGAATGGCCGCACGCACCGCGTCGCGGAACGCCTCTTCCTGCTGGATAACGTGGTCTGCCGCCAGCACCAGCATCAGCGGATCGCAGTCCGGGCTGCTGCGTTTCGCCGCCAGCGCCGCCAGGGCGATAGCGGGCGCGGTGTTACGGCCGGCAGGCTCCAGAATGATATTTTCGGTGAGTTTGTTCAGCTGGCGCAGCTGCTCGGCAACGATAAAGCGGTGCTGTTCGTTACAGATCACCACCGGGCTTTCGCACTCCACGCCGTGCAGACGGTTAACCGTCGTTTGCAGCATGGTGAGGTCGCCCTTCAGGCAAAGAAACTGTTTTGGATAAAGCACGCGGGACAGTGGCCACAACCGGCTCCCGGATCCACCCGCCATTACGACCGGATACAAAGTGGTTTGACTCATGATTTATCCCCGTATATCTGCAATAAATTGGCTCAGCACGTTCTCTTTCTCGAGCGTGCGTTCGGCATATTCACGTGCCACCGTGTTCTCTTTTGGCATGGCAAGCGCCTGCTCAATTCCGGTCACCAGCGCGGGAACCGATTCCGGCTCCACGCAAACGGCAATGCCCGGGTAGCTGTTGCACAGCTGGCCTAATTCGGTATCGGCTTCTGCCGTTATTACCGCGTTGCCGCCCACCGCCAGAATGTTGGTCAGCTTGGACGGCAGCACCGCATCCGCCGCGCCGCGTTTTTGCACCACCAGATGGCAGTCCGCCATTTTCAGCAGCGCGGGCAGCGCGTCATAAGACTGAAGCGGGAAGAAGCGGACGTTGGTCAGGCCGCGCTCGCTGGCCATTTTTTCCAGGCGCGCCTTGCCGCCGCCCTGCCCGACAATCACGAACGTCCACGGGTGTTCGCTCAGCTGAAGCGCGGCGTCAATCACGCTCTCCAGCCCCTGCTTTTCGCCGATGTTGCCCGAGTAAAGGATGATTTTATGACCATCAGGCAAACCGAGCTGCGCGCGTAGCGCCTGCGCGTCGCTTTCCGTTACGTCACGAAAGCGCGCCACTTCGGACCAGTTCGGGAAGAAGATCACCTTCCGGGCCGGGACGCCCTTCTCCTGCGCCTTGTTCATCATCGAGCGCGAGATGGTGGAGACGTAATCCACGTTGAGCAGCCCGCTGCGCTCGAAGGCGCTGGCGAGCTTCGCCACCTTGCCGCCCTTGCCCTTGCCCGCCATCCCGAGGCCGAGCATCGCGTCCACTTCATAATCCTGGATGTGCAGCAGGGTGCGCGCGCCGGAGAGTTTCCCCAGCAGGCGCATGCCCGGCGTGCAGAACAGCGTTGGCACCACGCCGATGATGCGATCCGGCTTCCAGCGACGCTGCGCCATCAGCGGGAAGAAGCTGCTCAGGGCAAAGCTGCCCAGATGAATTAAACGTTTCAGCGTCGAGGGCTGCTTCGGCACGTAGAGCGGGCAGCGCCAGACGATCGCCGCGCCCTCTTCGCGGCGATAGCGCCAGCTCGAATAGCGCTCGCCTACCTTCCACTCCGGGTAGTACGGCGGCGCGGTAATAACCCGCACGTCGTGCCCCTGGCTCGCCATCCACTCGACCATCTCGCCGGTGTATTTCCCGATGCCGGTCAGCTCCGGCGAGTAGTTGATTCCATACACCAAAATTTTCATAAGCCCGGCACTCCGGACTGACGATCTGCCAGGAAATAGGCACGACTGTTGTCGTGCACATTGTCGCTGGCAAGCAGCGCCTCTGGCGTGAGCCAGCGGTAGTCGTCATGCTGAGAATCAGGCAGACGCAGGTCTGCCTCACTCACCTTCAGGCGGAACCCCAGCACGATGTAGTGCGTGGTAAAGTCCGTGCCTGAAAAGTTATCGTCATAGAAGTGCTGCCAGACCCCGTAAAACTGGCCCGCTGCCATCGGCAGCTGCTGGCCCAGTTCCGCCAGAGTGAGACGCTTAAACGCATCGCTCAGCGTCTCATCCTTCTGCACGCGCCCGCCGGGCACGAACCAGAAGCCCTGTGCAGGACGATTGGTTCGTTTCCCCAGCAAGAACTCGCCGCGTTCGTTCTCCACGATCAAGTCAACTGAAATGAGCGGAGTGGAACGAACGATCGTGGCAAAATCTTCCTGACTTAAAAACATCATTACCCCCGGAAGCGGTGCTGGTTTTCCAGGAACCACTGGTAGGTGCTGGCCAGCCCCTGCTCCAGCGACACCTCGTGATACCAGCCCAGCTGATGCAGACGGGTCACGTCCAGCAGCTTGCGCGGCGTGCCGTCCGGTTTGGTGGCGTCAAACACCACGCGGCCCTTGTAGCCCACCACCTGCGCGATGGTCTGTGCCAGCTCGCGAATGGTGCAGTCGACGCCGGTACCCACGTTGATGTGCGACAGCATCGGCTCGGTGTTTTCCTGCCACACCTCGCGATCCAGCTCCATCACGTGAATGCTGGCCGCCGCCATATCGTCTACGTGCAGGAACTCGCGCATCGGCGTACCGCTCCCCCACACCACCACATCCGGCGCGTTTTCGGCGGTCGCCTCGTGGAAGCGGCGCAGCAGCGCCGGGATCACGTGCGAGTTGCTCGGGTGGAAGTTGTCGTGCGGACCGTACAGGTTAGTCGGCATCACCGAGCGATAGTCGCGGTTGTACTGACGGTTGTAGGACTCGCACAGCTTGATCCCGGCAATTTTGGCAATCGCGTACGGCTCGTTGGTCGCTTCCAGCGTGCCCTGCAGCAGTTCGCTTTCGGCGATCGGCTGCTTCGCCATTTTCGGATAGATACAGGATGAGCCGAGGAACAGCAGCTTGTTCACGTTGTGCAGATGCGCCGCGTGAATAATGTTGCTCTCAATCATCATGTTCTCGTAGATGAAATCCGCCGGGTAGGTGTTGTTAGCGACAATGCCGCCCACCTTTGCCGCCGCCAGATACACCTGGTCGATACGCTCGCTGGCAAAAAAGTCCTGCACCGCTTTGCTGTCAAGCAGGTTCAGCTCGTCGCGGGTGCGAACCAGCACCTCAACGTCACCGCGCTGCTCCAGCTGGCGGACAATCGCGGAACCCACCATTCCGCGATGACCGGCGACAAAAATACGTTGTTTGGTCATTCTCAGGACTCCAGCGCGATGGCAACCTCGTAGCCATGAGACTTGAGCAGAGAGTGTTTTTTCGCTGCTTCAAGATCTTTGGCCACCATCTCGGATACCATCTCCTGCAGAGTGGTTTCTGGTTTCCAGCCCAGCTTCTCGTGCGCTTTGGTTGGGTCGCCCAGCAGGGTTTCCACTTCAGCAGGACGGAAGTAACGCGGGTCAACCTGGACAATCACGTCGCCTGGCTTCACGCCCGGCGCGTCGTGGCCGGTCACGGAAACCACGATACCCTTCTCTTCCACGCCGGTGCCTTCGAAGCGCAGCTTGATACCCAGCTGTGCCGCAGCCATCTCAACGAACTGACGCACGGAATACTGCACGCCGGTCGCGATGACGAAGTCTTCTGGCTGCTCCTGCTGAAGCATCATCCACTGCATCTTCACGTAGTCTTTCGCATGGCCCCAGTCGCGCAGGGAATCCATGTTGCCGAGGTGCAGGCAGGATTCCAGACCCTGAGCAATGTTGGCGATAGCGCGGGTGATTTTGCGGGTCACGAAGGTTTCGCCGCGACGCGGGGATTCGTGGTTGAACAGGATGCCGTTACAGGCGTACATGCCGTAGGATTCACGGTAGTTCACGGTGATCCAGTACGCGTACAGCTTCGCTACCGCATACGGAGAACGTGGATAGAACGGCGTGGTCTCTTTCTGTGGAATTTCCTGCACCAGGCCGTACAGCTCGGAGGTGGATGCCTGGTAGAAGCGGGTTTTCTTCTCAAGACCGAGGAAGCGAATCGCTTCCAGCAGACGCAGGGTACCCATGGCGTCAACGTCAGCGGTGTATTCCGGAGATTCGAAAGAAACCGCAACGTGGCTCATCGCCCCCAGGTTGTAAACTTCATCCGGCTGCACTTCCTGCAGGATGCGGGTCAGGTTGGAGGTATCGGTCAGGTCGCCGTAATGCAGGTGGAATTTCGGGTTAGCCGCATGCGGATCCTGGTAAATGTGATCGACACGCTCGGTGTTGAATGAAGAAGCACGACGCTTAATACCGTGAACTTCATAACCTTTTTCCAGCAGCAATTCTGCCAGGTAAGAACCATCCTGCCCGGTAACGCCGGTGATGAGAGCGACTTTAGACATGTTTATATTCCTCTGTACTTATCAAAGTTTTTCAGTTTCAACGCGTTCGCGTATCACCACTGCGGGGTTGCCACGGCAAACTTTATTTGCCGGTAGCGATTTAAAAACGCTGCTGCGAGCACCTACAACCGTGCCCTCGCCAACAGAAACACCCGGTGCAACAAATACATCCGTTGCCAGCCAGCATTTTTCGCCGATCGCAATTGGCGAAGCGGTAATATCAAAATGCGGACTCATAAAATCGTGGCTGCCGGTGCACAAATAACACTTCTGTGAAACCACCGAATTTGCGCCAATCGTAATCTCGCCCAGGGTATATAACACCGCGTCATCCCCTACCCAGGCGTAATCCCCAAGCGTTAATTTCCAGGGGTAGGTAATTTTTACCGAAGGTCGAATGACTACGTTTTTTCCGATTTTTGCGCCAAACAGGCGCAATAAAAATGCTCGCCAGCGGTACATTATCTGCGGCGACCAGGCAAATAACGTTGCCTGTACGGCCCACCACAGCTGAACTTTAATACCGCTCCCGCCCCGAAAGCCTTTCGGCACGGAGAATCCGTTTAATTCCTGCATTACATTTCCTTATATCTCAGGCTTTGTTATATAAGGCTTTCGCTTTACCCGTCGTTTTCAGACGTAATAAATAAGATAATTCCGCCCAGAACCCCGGCACGCGTAATATTTTACGCTGCACGTTTTTTGCATCCTGGCACAATTCCAGATTATTTGAGGTTGACACGCCGCCCATCGAAAATTCAGATACCAGCCCTTTAATACGACGGAACGGATAACCAGATTTGTACAGGCTGGCGGCCAGGGCATAATCGGACGAAACTTTATATTGCAAATCGTAAGGCTGCTTTTTCAGGCCACTCATCGGGAAGAAAATAGCCTGATGGCTGGCCGGCAGGCTGTGGTAGATATACCAGCCGGGCTTCGCGCCGCGCAGCACTTTTTTCCCATCACCGAAATCAAGCAGCGCATCACCGATAAACATGGCGTCCTCTTTCTGGCGCGCGAGCTGACGGGCAAATAACGCCACGTCTTCATGGAACACGTCGCCGGAATTGAGGAAGATGGCGTAACGGCCCTGCGCCATCGCGATGCCTTTATTCATCGCATCGTAAATGCCTTTATCTTTCTCGCTGATGTAGCGCAAGTTGAACTCACCGTTGAGTTTTTCCAGAAACTCTGCCGTGCCGTCGTTCGAGCCGCCATCGACCACGATCCACTCAAAGGTGAGGCTCGGATCGCGCGCCAGGTTGCGCAGCGAGCGCCAGGTTTTTACCACCCCTTCGTAATTACGAAAAGCGACAGTAATGACGCTAAGAAACATAAATCACCTCATTTCGTCATACGCTCGTAATATTTAGCGCCTTGCGCAAAATAAACGGACAGACAATCAAAAAAGCATATTCCGGGCTAAATATTGACCCAGTGAAAAACAACGACACCGGTGTGAACAGATAAAGCTGCACGCGAAAGTTTTGGTTATCACCAAACGCGTTAATCATCATTTTGAAAACTTTAAACAGATACCACAGCGTCAACAGTACGGCGAACCAGGAAAAATAAATAATTAACAGATACAGACCATTGTCTATGGTTTTACCGACATCCGCACCGTTAAAGATTCCGAATGATGCAACATATTCGTAAAGTGAGCCGAATCTTACTACGCCATCAATATGGGTTAAGGAATAACCCACCATCACCAGTGGACCGATGATGCGATAATAGGACGAAGAGCCTTCCGTTCCCAAATCACCCAGGCGTTCTGAGATGTACGGAAACGCAAATATTACGCCCACTAAAAACACCGTCAGGGAGATAATCGCCAGCGGCAGTTTTTTCTTAATCGCCTCTTTGTTCAGGTACTGGAACACCCACTCCAGCAGGTAAAACAGGATAAACGTCATTACCCCAGAGAACGACCCAGACAGAACGATTCCTGCAAGAATCATAGCATCGGTTTTAGGGGTTTTGATACCGAACTGTTTGATGCTGAGCCAAATTGAGATTAATGCCAGAGCAAAGAACGCCGGTTCAAAATAGAGCGCCGTGGTTCGCTTGCCGCCAAACTTAATGAAGTTCAGTACATAGCTGTTACTGTATATAAGATATTTCGAAATTATTTCCATCAGGCTACTGCCGCCCGTCAAAATAATTTGCGCCATCTCCAGTGCCGCAAGCACAACAATCATCCCAACGACAATATAAAAGAACCTGAGGATTTTCCTATAATTGTGCGGCGAGATAGTTTTAAAGCGAATACTCCAGACCATGCCGATAATTATGACGATATAAACAAACAGCATGGTGGAGGTGACATATTTGCTGGCATCCAGCGACTGGCCAAAGATGTAGTTAAACGCCGTCAGGCCAAACCCGATGCCCAGCGCAATCATCAGCTTTTTAAGGTTGAGCCTGTCAACGTAAAGCAACAGCAGAACCGGCAGGAAGGTGACGATGGTGATCGGGAAACTTTCGCCGAGCTGGGCAATCTTGACGTTGACCAGCAGGTAGATCAGCGGCAGCAGCAGATAGCTACAGATTCTGATAGAACGAGACATACTCCTCCAGCATCTGTTGTCCACTGTAGGCCTTGCGGCTGCGGTTGCGGAACGATTCCAGGTCGGTGCCAAAAACGGCCTGCGCAATGTCGGCCTTCGGCATCTGCACCAGCGGCAGCACCTCGTTTTCGCTGAAGGTTTTACCGCCTGATTTCTCCAGCACTTCACGCGCCGCGTCGCTGTGGGTTGCGATGACCGGCACGCCAATAGAGAGCGCTTCGCACAGGATCAGCGGATAGTTGTCCACCCGCGAGCTGAACACCAGCGCGTCCATGCCGTTCAGGGCGCTCATCAGCTTGCGCTTGTCGGTTTCGAACCCGTGATTCACCACGTTCGCCCCTTCGAACGGGGAAAATTTACCGAAGGTGTGCAGTTCAATCCTGTCGCCGAGCGCCATCATGTCGCGCACCAGCTGCTGGTTGGTTTTGCCGTCGTAACGCAGATCGTGGGCGACGATGGCGATTTTCGGCTGGCCCGCCGTTTCCGCCACCGGCGTCAGTTCCGCCAGAATCTCTTCGGTCGCCACGTCGATACCGTTGTTAATAATCCTGCAGCGCCCTGCCCCGTACAGGCTGTTGAAGGCGTCCGCCACGTGCTGGCTTGGGGAAATAAAGGTACAGCCGAGCGCGAGCATGTCGCGGAACAGCTGACGCTTACCGTCAACCAGCTGGTGCGCGCGATCCACCTTCACCGGCGGATAGTTGCTCAGGGTCGGGCACTTCTGACAGGCGTTTTTCCAGCCTTCACAGCCGTCGGTAAAGGCGCAGCGGCCGGTCACGCTCCAGTGATCGTGCAGCGTCCAGACGAATCGGACGTCCGGCTTATGCGCTTTTACCTTGCCGCAAAACGCCACCACCTCTTCCAGATTCAGCCAGTAGCTGTGCAGCACGTGAAAGTGCAGCACAACCGGGCCGCTGGTGCGGGTAACGGTACGGTAGAGATTATTCAGGTTGCCGAACAGGTCGCGGTTAAACAGGCGGAACAGCGCAATATTGGCGATGGAGGTCAGACGCGGCGTCTGCTTCAGCACCTGCGGATAGTTATCATGGCTGACGCTTTTCTTGCCGCCTTTGCCGTAACCGTAAACAAAGCGCGACTGTAACCCTTTTTGCAGCGCGCGCTGGTGCAGATCCAGCGCTACGCCAGCCGCCCCGCCCTCGGCGAGGCGCACGTTAAATTGCAGAATGTTCATTTAATCACCTTCACGCGAGCTTTTTCGCCTACTACCAGCGCATTGTCCGGAATGCTGTCCAGCACCACGCTGCCTGCGCCAATCGTCACGTTATTGCCCACGGTAATATCACCAACGATCACCACGTTCGCGCCCAGCTCGACGTTATTGCCGATTACCGGACAGGCCAGGCTGTCTGGCCCGCGGTTGCCGATCGTCACCGCGTGGCGAATGGTGAAATCATCGCCCGCGACAACGAACTTGTTGATGACAACCCCATAACCGTGGTGAATGGTAAAGCGGCGGCCAATGGTGGCGGCAGCCTGAATTTCGTAGCCAAAAAAGCATTCGGTGATGATGCGGTAGAGCACCAGCACCGGCGCGGCCCAGAGGTTATTTAAGACATTTTTCTTGCGCCACACGGAGCAAAAGTGCGCAATGCGGTAGGCCAGAACCATGCAGCACGGGCGCAGGCTCCAGCTGTTTGCGCGGCAATCTTCCAGAAACATTATTTCCCCCGAAGTCCATCGGCCAGACGCTTGCCGTTACGCACGGACAGCAGCGTCAGCAGGGTGCGCCAGTTCATGCGCTTGTTGCGGATCTGATAGAGGGTAAAGAGCTGATACTTCCGGCTGGCACGGTCAAACTTGTCCTTGTGCTTGCGGTAAAAATGGAAGTAGCCCGAGAATTTTTTCGGTGACGAGGTGATTTGCATCTCCCCGTGGTTGATGTGCAGGATCTGCGTGGCCTCTTCCACCTTCCACGGCTCGCCGTACTCCACCACCATGCGCAGGAAGATGTCGTAGTCCTGCGCGGCCTTCAGTTCGGTATCGAACAGGCACTCCTTAAAGCGCCAGGCCCAGGTAAAGACCTGATTGCCAATAATGTTGCGCTTGTAGAACAGTCGGCGGGAATACGGCGATTTTGGATACAGCGGCAGGCTTGCCGGCTGGGAGTACACCTCGCCCTGACAGACATAGTCGTTGGCATACAAAAACGCGTGGGTCACCAGCTGCGCCTTGTGCGACAGGAAGATCGACAGACGATTTGGCGTCCATTCGTCATCGTCGTCGATGCCGGTGAGATACTGCCCTTTCGCCTGCATAATCGCCTGGTTGCGCACCGCGCACGCCCCGGAGTTGATGGCGTTGTGCGTGTACATCACGCGCGGATCGTTCAGGTCTTCGACAAACTTTTGCAGCTGTTCGTAAGAGGAGGAACAGTCATCCACGATGATAAGTTCCCAGTTATCGTAGTCCTGACGCAGCACCGATTTAATCGCGCGGATCGCCAGCTGCTGACGATTCCATGTCGGCATATAGATAGAAATTAAAGGGCGTTGTGTGGTCATATTTTCCTCCTACCCCTCACCCCGGCCCTCTCCCCACGGGGGAGAGGGTGAAAGGCCGCACCGAACAGTCCCCTCTCCCTTCAGGGGAGAGGGTTAGGGTGAGGGGTGTGGGGTGTGTTTTGTTATTTACTGTCAGACTTATATTCGTACTCGTAATAACCGTAATCCTGATAGCCCGTCGCGCGGCGGAAGATGGAGTTCAGGATCACCCCCTTCACCTCAATACCGTTCTGCTCGAAGCGGCTCAGGCTGGTTTCCACTTCCTTCAGGGTGTTCACCGCGTAGCGTGCGACCATCAGCGTGGTGCCCGCGTGGCGTCCGACCACGGCGGCATCGGTCACGGCCAGAATCGGCGGCGTATCGATCAGCACCAGGTCATAATTTTTGCTCGCCCACTCAATCAGCTGCGTGAAGCGCTCGCTCATCAGCAGTTCAGACGGGTTCGGCGGTACCTGGCCGCGCGGGATCAGGTCAAATTTCGGAATCGAGGTCGGCTTGGCGCTCTCGCTGATTTCCCCTTTACCGAGCAGGATCTCCGACAGGCCGTTAACGTTGTTGGTGCCCAGCAGCTCGTGGGTGTAGCCCTTACGCATATCGCAGTCGATCAGCAGCACGCGCTTGTTGGTCTGGCTCACCACCGCCGCCAGGTTGGCACAGACGAAGGTTTTACCAATTGACGGGCTAACGCCGGTCATCATCAGAACGTTGTTTTTGGCCTGCATCATGGCGAAGTGGAGGCTGGTACGCAGGCTGCGTACCGCTTCAATCGCCAGGTCGGTCGGGTTACCCACGGCCAGCAGTTGGCTCTGCTTGTAGCGCTTAACGCCCTTGACGGTTTTGACGCTGTCACGGGACTTCTGCCACTCGGAGAGCGGAATGCTCGCGTAAACGCTGATGCCGTTCTCTTCCAGCACCTGCGGGCTTTCGATACCGCGGTTGAACAGGGAGCGCAGCAGCACGCCGACGATAGAGAGCATCAGGCCCAGAATAATGCTGCCGAGGATAATCAGCGCTTTCTTCGGCTTCAGCACGCCAGGCTGGGTGATCGCCGGGTCAACGATACGCACGTCGCCGACGGTGCTGGCCTCGGTGATTTTCAGCTCCTGCTGTTTGTTCAGCAGCTGCATGTAGACCTGCTGGCCGGATTCCACATCACGCGTCAGGCGCACGATTTCCTGCTGCGTCTTCGGCATCGCGGTTACGCGGTCGTTCAGCTTCGCTTTTTCTTCTTCCAGGGTACGACGTTTCTCCAGCAGCGTGCGGTAAGCCGGGTGACGTTTGGTGTAGAGCTTGGAAATTTCCGCCTCTTTGAAGGTCAGCTCGTTCAGCTGCGCATCAATATTGACCATTGAGTCGAGAACCGATTTCGCCTCCAGCGGCAGGTCGACGGAGTCTTTATCCTGACGGTAAGCGTTCAGCTTGTTCTCGGCGTCGTCCAGACGCGCGCGCACTTCCGGCAGCTGTTTGCTGAGGAACGCCAGGCTTTTCGCCGCTTCCGCAGACTTGCGCTCAATATTTTGCTCAAGGTAGTTGCGGGTGATGCTGTTCAGGATGTCGCGGATTTTGTCCTTATCTTCACCGGTGAAGGTCATGCTCAGAACACCGGTGTCCTTGCCGTTTTCGGTGACGGTGAGGTTGTTTTGCAGGTTGTTGATCATCCCGAGGGTAGAGAATTTAGTAACCGTAAACTCGCCGCCCTCGTGCGCGTTGATGGCGCCTACCCTGAAGCTGACGCCGTCTTTGGTCAGCATCTGCCCCACTTCACCGCGCGCGCTGAAGCCCGCGTCGCTGGTCAACTGATACTGTTTTGGCCCCAGCACGGTAAGGGTAAAGACCTGGTCCCCTGCCCCTTTTGGTATCACGAAGTCGGTGACTTTTACCGTATCGTTACTGCGCCCCATCAGGCGATCCCAGCCTGCACCAAACACCGGGAAGGTGTTTTTCGTAACCGCAATATCCAGCCCCAGATCGTGAACCGTTTTGCCCAGCACCAGGCGCGACTGGATCAGCTGAATTTCGGCTTCCGATGCCGGTGGCTTGTTGGCCAGCGCCGAGCCGATATCCTGAACCAGCGAGTTACCGGTGTTTTGTTCAATCTGCACCAGCGCGTCGGCGCTGTAGATTGGCGTCGCGAACAGCGTATATATGACCGCCGCCACGGCAAAGACGGCGGTAATACCCAGCACCCACCATTTCGCTTCAATAACGGTGCCGACCAGGCGACCGATATCAATTTCATCACTGCCCGACGTCGGGGCGGCAGAAGCTTTTGTTTTTTCTGTCATTGTTATCCCTGCTGAGCTTTCAGTGCCTGCGCCCACTGGCGGGCAGACTGGTCTAGTAAGGTGTATACCGCCTCAAAGGCCTCGCGGCTCTTGCGATACGGATCGGGAATTTCGCGCTCACCGTCCCAGTGACCAAACAGCATCACCTTGCCGCGCATCTCCGGTGCGATATCGCACAGCGCGTGAATGTGGCGTTTTTCCATCGCGAGGATCAGGTCATATTCCCGGCACATCCGGCCAGAGACCTGACGGGCAACGTGCCCGTCGAGTGAGAGGTTATGTTCGAGGGCTACGCTTGAGGCGCGCTCGTCGGCGCCTTTACCAACCAGCGCCCCCAGCCCTGCGGAGTCGACCGTTAACCCAGGCTGGTAATTTTTCAGCAGCCTTTCAGCCGTGGGGGAACGGCAAATGTTCCCCACGCACACCACCAGAATTTTGTTAAACATCGCGGCTTACCAGGTATGAATGTCGCTCGCCGTATCCGTCATGTAGCGAACGCCACTGATGGTAGGCAGCAACTGGTTGATCAGACGGTTCCAGCGGGCAACCGGCGCGGTGGTGACATAGACCACATCGTACGGCTGCAGGCGGAACGCCGTAGCCATGACCAGGGACGTCGCGTCGGACATATCCAGCTGGTAGATGTTGGCAATCTTGCCTTTCGCATTCTCGCCCTTGATCGGACGGATCACGAAGATACCGCTGGCGTTGGAGGCGGTCAGATCGATGCCTTCCGCATTGCCCAGCGCTTCGGTCAGGGTCATACCGCTGAAGTCCATCTTGAGGGTGCTCTGTTTCTTCACTTCACCCATCACGAACACTTTCAGATCGTCGTTGCGCGGCACGTACAGAATGTCGCCCGGATAGAGCAGGCGGTTCTGGGTCAGGTCGCCGTTTTGCATCAGCGCCTGGAGGGAGATGCGCTGCTCTTTACCGTTGTGGGTGAGCACCACGTTGCGCCAGTCGGCGCCGTCGGTTAAACCGCCCGCGGCGTTGATCGCATCCAGTACCGTGAGCGGTACGTTGGTAATGGCCTGCTGACCGGACTTATTGACCTGGCCGGAGATATAGGCTTTCTGGGATCGAAACGCGGCGATATTAACGTCCACCTGCGGGTCAGCAATGTACTGCGCTAAGCGGCCGGTAATATCACTACGGATCTCAGCAAGCGTTTTGCCCGCAACATGCACTTTGCCAATGTAGGGATAGAACATGCTGCCATCGGACTGTACCCAGTTACCGGTGTCGCTTGAGCTGCGGTACTGGCCCGCAGGGGTGGTCAGTTCCGGGTGATCCCAGACGGTGACGTTAATCACGTCGCCGGGACCTACGCGGTACTGATAAGACGCAATTTCCTGGTCCAGAGACATATTTGGCTGAGCAACATTTGGACGTGGGCGTAATTGTTCCACCAGCCGTGGGGTTAATGGATACACATTCACCATTTTGTCGAGATCAAAATCAGCGTCCTGCTGCTTAATCACATCCTTGCCCATTGTTGACATATTGCTGCCGGGAAAGACCGTGCAACCACTCATCAAGGTCACAGACACCAATAATGGCATCAATTTCATTTTGGATTTCATCATTGATTATTTATCACTTTGGCAGAGTAATTATCCTGTGCAATTTAAATAAGCGCGGGTCGTGGTGACAATCAGAATGCAGTTAATCATTTAGCAATTTAACTGGCATCAGTCCTAAAAAAAGCTTATTCATCCATTGGCTATTGACAGAATAATTGAGGCTGATTCACACGCTTTCAGGCACGCTACCGCCCTTGGCTTTCAGTTACCAATCCACTGACTAAACAATGCTTTATGGATAGACACCCTCTTAATCAAGGCCATTTGCAAAATATATCAGCCACTTCGAACACGCGGCCGATAAAGAATAAACCTCGCAAAAGGCCAAAACTAAAATAGCAACAAGGAAATTTAACATTTGATGCTGGGAGAATTGTTGCAGCTAACCTAATAGCAGGCAAGGAGACAACCGTCCTAATATTGTTTTTTAAGATTAATATTAATAGCAAAGTTTTGAGGTTTTCGGATTTTCTTTATATTGACAAAACAGACGCCAAAACCATTCATTGCGATATATCCTAAATATCGTTCTTCGTAATTAAATCTTCGCAATTAACTTATTTACACCATGGGCAAATTCGGTTTTACCTTGAGGCAGCATTAAGAGAAATCTCAGCCCGGCATTGCAATTTCCCTCGGCTTTATCCATGATCGAAGTGTGACATTAGTCATATAACAGAAGGTATTGTGTTTACTATGGAATGGATTGCCGATCCATCGATCTGGGCCGGGCTGGTGACGCTGGTCGTCATTGAATTAGTGCTCGGCATTGATAACCTGGTGTTTATCGCCATCCTTGCCGATAAATTGCCTCCCTCGCAGCGCGACCGCGCGCGCGTGACGGGCCTGCTGCTCGCCATGGTGATGCGCCTGCTGCTGCTCGCCTCGATATCCTGGCTGGTTACGCTGACCAAACCCCTGTTCAGCGTGCAGAGCATGAGCTTTAGCGCCCGCGACCTGATAATGCTGTTCGGCGGGTTATTCCTGCTGTTCAAAGCCACGGTAGAGCTTAACGAGCGACTGGAGGGTAAAGACAGCGAAAATCCCACCCAGCGACGCGGCGCAAAATTCTGGCCGGTGGTGGCGCAAATTGTGGTGCTGGACGCCGTCTTCTCTCTCGACTCCGTGATCACCGCCGTCGGGATGGTGGACCACCTGGCCGTCATGATGGCCGCCGTTATCATCGCCATCACCCTGATGGTGCTGGCGAGTAAAGCCCTGACGCGGTTTGTGAACAGCCACCCGACCATCGTGATCCTGTGCCTGAGCTTCCTGCTGATGATTGGCTTTAGCCTGGTGGCCGACGGATTTGGATTCCATATTCCGAAAGGGTATCTGTACGCCGCAATTGGCTTCTCGGTGCTGATTGAGTTCCTGAACCAGCTGGCCATATTCAACCGCCGCCGTTTCCTTTCGGCGAACCAGACGCTGCGCCAGCGCACCGCAGATACGGTCATGCGCCTGCTGAGCGGCAAAAAAGAGGATGCCGAGCTGGACGCCGAATCTGCTGCGATGCTTGCCGATCACAGCGACGGACAGATATTCAACCCGCAGGAGCGGCGCATGATTGAGCGCGTGCTTAACCTTAACCAGCGCTCGGTCAGCAGCATCATGACCTCCCGCCACGACATTGAGCACGTTGACCTGACGGCACCCGAAGAGCAGATCCGCGCGCTGCTGGATAAAAACCAGCACACCCGCGTGGTGGTTACCGGCGGGGAAGAGGAAGAAGAGCTGCTGGGCGTGGTGCACGTGATCGACCTGCTGCAGCAGCAGCTTCACGGCGAGCCGCTCAACCTGCGCGCGCTGGTGCGCCAGCCGCTGGTTTTCCCGGAAGCGCTGCCGTTACTCTCCGCGCTGGAGCAGTTCCGCAACGCGCGTACCCACTTCGCGTTTGTGGTGGATGAATTTGGATCGGTGGAAGGACTGGTGACGCTCAGCGACGTCATGGAAACCATTGCCGGCAATCTGCCCAATGAAGTTGATGAGATCGACGCCCGCCACGATATCCAGAAGAACGCCGACGGTAGCTGGACCGCGAACGGCCACATGCCGCTTGAGGATCTGGTGCAGTTCGTCCCGCTTCCTCTGGACGAGAAGCGCGAATACCACACCATCGCCGGTTTGCTTATGGAGCATCTGCAACGCATTCCGCAGCCGGGGGAAGAAGTACAGGTGGGGGATTACACGATCAAAACGCTGCAGGTGGAGAGCCATCGCGTGCAGAAGGTTCAGCTGATACCGCTGCACGCTGCGGATGAAGCGGATTTTGAGGTGTAAAAAAGCCGGGTAGCGCTGCGCATACCCGGCCTTTTGAAGCGTGGATTTGCAGGCCGGGAAAGGCGAAGCCGCCGCCCGGCACAACAAACATCAAAGCTTATCCAGCAGCTTTTTCACGTCCTTGCCGGACTGAGACTCTTTATTACGGTCCGCCCAGTCATTCAGACGACGTTTCGCTTCATCCTGAAGATGCTTACGCAGGATCTGGTCGACCTGCAGGCTGTAGTTCAGCTCCTGCCATTTCCCGTAAACGCTCAGCGGGATCGGCGTCTCTTTCAGGAAATCGACAAGCTCTCCTTCACCTTCCCAGCCGGCCATCACGCGCACCTTGAAGTGGGTGTCCGCCGTCTCTTTAACCAGATCCAGCGCTCCGTTCCCGGTCAGCGCCAGCAGAGACGAGGTCCCCTGCATCCCATCCAGCGTTAGCTGACCGTTGTCGAGCGCCAGCTCGCTGGTAAAGCTGTCGAGACGGGTTGCGCTGTCGTAGTTCTCGTTCGCCTTCACGCTGCTGCTGCGCTCCACCGCCTGCTGCACCAGCTGCTGGAAGTTCAGCCCCTCCATGCGCGAGTCTTTTAGCTCCACGTGCGCCTTACCCTGCCAGCTGCGGCGGAAGGCGTCAGCATCAATCTTCGTGCCGGAGAAATCCCCCGCCAGCGTCAGCTGCCCCGTAAGGGCAATCGGATAGTTAAAGGCCTTCAGGATCGTGCCAATCTCGACGTTTTCCAGACGCGGCTGGAACGCGGCGCTGGCAACGTCGCTGCGCACGTCCAGGGTGCCCGGCAGCGAAAGGCTCCCGGCCCCCATTTTTCCGCTGAGGTCGGAGATAACCAGCAGGCCATTGCGGTTAAACATCTGGCTGCTGACGTCGGTAAAATCAATGCCGCGCCAGCGCACGGTATTGGCCTTCAGCAGAATATCGGCGGTAAACCCGCGCAGGCCGTTGTAGTCAGGCCGATCGAGATTCGAGGAGATCACCGGACGCGACTGCGTTGCCTGGCTTTGGCCCACCTGGGTGACGGAGCCATCGGACGCGTTAACCGGCTGAGGCGCAAGCAGGTTCTCCAGGTTCAGCCTGTCAAATTGCAGATCCAGCACCCAACTGGGTTTCTCTGCAAGCGTGACGCTCGCCTGTCCCTTCAGGCTACTGTCGTTGGCCTGGAGGTTGAGCGCGTTCAGCTCCAGCTGCTTGCGCTCTTCGTGCCACACCGCCTGCATGGTGCCCTTTCCGGCAATCCCTTTCGTCGGTAAGTCTGCTCCGGTGAGCTGCCAGCTCAGCTGCTGAACGTCCGCCGTCAGCTGGTGCGGGTAGTCAGACGCGTTCACGTTGGCGTTTATCGACAGGTTGAGATCCCGCTGGTTGCGGTTGATGCGCCCGGAGAACTCCATGGTGGCGTTATGGCTGGCGTCCTGCTCCATTTTGAGATTGATATTGCGTACGGTGATCTGTTCGTCGTCCTCGTGCTGGAAAACCAGCACGCTGTCAGCCACTTTCAGATTAGCAATGTCAAACGACCAGCCGGTATCGGAGGGAACGTCAGGCAGGGTGTTTTCACGCGGCGCGACCGGCGCATCCGCCTGGCGAACGGCCTCGGTCTGGGGGGTAAGCTGAATCACCGCCCCTTTCAGCATCACCTGATCCACCTGAAGCTGATGCGACAGAAGCGGAATGAGTGAGACATCAAGACGCATATTGTCCGCCGTGACCAGCGGCTGCGCGGCCCCCGGTGCGGTGAGCGACATGCGTCCTGAGAGAATGCTGAGCTGAGGCCAGACGTGCCAGCGCAGCGGCCCGTCCAGCTTGAGTTCATAACCGCTGCGCGCTTCAACCTGCCGCACCATATAAGCACGGAAGTCATTCGGATTAACCAGCAGAACTAACGCTGAAAGGCCAGCCACCAGCACCACCAGCAAAATCATCAGCGTCGTCAGAACTCTTCTCATGGCTTCCTCAGTGAACTTACAAATCAGTCTTTATCGATACGACTGGCAACCGCACCCTGCTGGTCGCGATATTTTGCGTCCTGGCGGCGGTTATAAGGACGGTCTGCCGGGCCTGTCAGCGGTTCAAAGCTCAGCGCACCGATCATCATCCCGGGACGCAGGGCCAGCGGCAGTTTACCGGCATTAAAGAACTCCAGCACGATTCGGCCCGACCAGCCCGGATCGATACGGTGCGCGGTGACGTGCACCATCAGGCCCAGGCGCGCCAGCGATGAACGTCCGTCAAGCCAGCCCACCAAATCCGCAGGCAGGGTGACGGATTCAAAGGTCACCGCCAGCGCCAGCTCACCCGGATGGAGATAAAACGCCTCTCCTTCTTCGATGACGATTTCGTCGCTCATGACGCGATCCAGCGCCGCGCTGACTTCGTCTTTCGGACCGCTCAGGTCGATAAACGGTGCCGTGTGGCCGCTGAAGGTGCGGAATTTATTCCCCAGACGCACGTCAACGGTCACGCCGTTAATACGCTCAACCGGCGGACGCGGGGTGATGGACAGACGGCCTTCATCCAGCCAGGCTTCTATATCGCGGTCACAAAGACGCATGGCACTTTCTCCTTTCGTGCATCGCGCCCTGAAGCCTTACGGGCTCAGGGCAAAACCAGGTTATCTCTGAACGGTACACAATTCACACGGCTTATTCAAAAAACTGACTGATTTTCGCTTTTAAGATATCAATTGCAATACGGTTTTTACCGCCGCGAGGCACGATAATATCGGCGTACTGTTTCGAAGGCTCAATAAACTGCAGGAACATCGGGCGAACGGTCTTTTGATATTGCGCCATCACGGAGTCCATGGAGCGGCCGCGTTCGTTAACGTCGCGTTTGATACGACGCATCAGGCAGATATCCAGAGGGGTGTCGACGAAAATCGAGAAGTTCATTGATTCGCGCAGGCGGGCGTCGGTGAGCAGCAAAATCCCTTCAAGGATAATGACCTTTTTCGGCTCGATGCGGATCGTTTCTCGGGTGCGGGTATGTTCTACGTAGCTGTAGACGGGCAGTTCAATGGCCTCGCCGCGCTTCAGCGCTTCCAGATGCTGGAACAGCAGGCTGTGATCCATTGCACTGGGGTGGTCATAGTTGGTTTTTACGCGCTCTTCCATCGAAAGATGGGATTGATCTTTGTAATAGCTGTCTTCGGGAATAACACCGATATGCTCATCACCTACCTGTTCACGCAGTTCACGATAAAGCGTACTGGCAATAAGACTTTTACCTGAAGCCGATGCGCCGGCGATGCCTATGATGACGCACTGATGAGACTTATCAGTCATAAATTTAGCGACCTGATTAACCTGGATGTAAGGAAGGACGACGCCGGAGCGTCAAACGCGGCAATTATAGGGATTTCGGGGGCGTGATACCAGTCGAATGCGCAGGTTATGCGAGGCGGGCTGAAAAGTGCCGCTTCACGCCCTGAGCGAAATTTTTACGATCGCTTTTTCGACATTTGATCCCCTTTCTTCGCAGAGTAACTATTTTATAAGTCTATGAAGTCAAAATCTGAGCGCTCAGCATATGAATTGTAAAATGTTTGTACTAGCATAAACCAAATTAATGATTTCACGCGTCCGGACCTGGCTCCTGACAACACGGCGTCCCTGGATAGAGCGGTAATGAATAAACAATACCAGCGGGTTTTGGTTACTACCCCACATCCTTTACTGCGACTTGTCTGTCTGGGTCTCGTCACGTTCATTTTTACCCTGTTCTCCCTTGAGCTGACCCGCTTCGGGTCGCTGCTGGCACCGCTGTGGTTCCCGACCTCCATTATGATGGTGGCGTTTTACCGCCATGCGGGAAAAATGTGGCCCGGCATCGCCCTCGCCTGCTCCTTTGGCAATATTTTTGCCTCGTGGATGCTCTTTTCATGGGACGCCATCAACCTAACCTACACGGCGATCAATATTATTGAGGCCTGTATTGGTGCGGTGTTGCTGCGTAAGCTGCTCCCCTGGTATAACCCGCTGCAAAACCTCAACGACTGGATCCGCCTTGCCGTCGGCAGCGCCCTGGTGCCGCCGCTGGTGGGCGGCGTTCTGGTTCATTTTCTGGTGCCGGGCCCGGAGCCGCTGCGCAATTTTCTGTTCTGGGTACTTTCAGAAGCCATCGGCGCGCTGGCGCTGGTACCGTTAGGCCTGCTGTTTAAGCCGCATTACCTGCTGCGTCACCGCAATCCGAGGCTGCTGCTGGAAACGCTGGTGACCCTGGTCATCACCCTGGCCCTGAGCTGGACGGCCATCACCTGGCTGCCGTGGCCGTTCACCTGCATCATCGTTTTGCTGATGTGGAGCGCGGTACGCCTGCCGCGAATGGAAGCGTTCCTGATATTTTTATTCACCATCATGATGGTATCCCTGATGATGGTGCGAAACCCGCCCTCCATGACGCCGTCAAACATGATGGTGACCTTCAACGCGCCGTGGCTTCCCTTCCTGATGATGCTGCTGCCGGCCAACGTGATGACGATGGTGATGTATGCCTTTCGCGCCGAGCGTAAACACATTACGGAAAGTGAAGAACGTTTTCGTAACGCGATGGAGTATTCCGCGATTGGTATGGCGCTGGTGGGGATTGAGGGCCAGTGGCTTCAGGCCAACAAGGCGCTTTGCAATTTTCTCGGCTACAGCCAGACGGAGCTCCAGTCGCTCACGTTTCAGCAGCTAACCTGGCCCGAGGATTTACATACTGACCTGGAACAGCTGGGACAGCTGATCAACGGAGAGATCAACAGCTACAGCCTCGAAAAGCGCTACTATACCCGCAACGGCGAGGTGGTCTGGGCGCTGCTGGCCGTCTCCGTTGTTCGCCATGCCGACGGCACGCCGCTCTACTTTATTGCCCAGATAGAAGACATCAACGACCTGAAACAGACCGAGTGGGTGAATAAGCGCCTGATGGAGCGCATCACGCTCGCCAACGAAGCCGGTGGGATTGGCATCTGGGAATGGGACCTGGAGCCGGACGTGATCAGCTGGGATAAGCGCATGTTTGAGCTGTACGAGATCCCTTCGCATATCAAGCCCACCTGGCAGCTCTGGCATGACGCCATCGTGCCGGAAGATCGCACCAACGCCGAACAGGTGCTGCGCGAGTCCCTCCAGGCGAGGGTGCCCTTCAAGCTGGAGTTTCGCATCCGCGTTAAGGGAGGCATTCGCCACATTCGTTCGCTGGCAAACCGGGTGCTGAATAAACACGGCCAGGTGGAACGCCTGCTGGGCATCAATATGGACATGACCGAGGTGAAGCAGCTTAACGAGGCGCTGTTCCAGGAAAAAGAGCGTCTGCACATTACCCTCGACTCCATCGGCGAAGCGGTGCTCTGCACCGACATCGACATGAACGTCACCTTTATGAACCCGGTCGCCGAGAAGATGAGCGGCTGGACGCAAAACGACGCGCTGGGTCAGCCCGTGCTGAAGGTGCTGCACATTACCTTCGGCGAGAATGGCCCGCTGATGGAGAACATCCACAGCGGGGATATGTCCCGTACCGATATCGAGCAGGACGTGGTGCTTAACTGCCGGAACGGCGGCAGCTTCGACATTCATTACAGCATCACGCCGCTGAGCACCCTGGACGGTCACAATATCGGCTCGGTGCTGGTGATTCAGGACGTGACCGAGTCGCGCAAAATGCTGCGCCAGCTGAGCTACAGCGCCTCCCATGACGCCCTCACCCGGCTGGCGAACCGCGTAAGTTTCGAAAACCACCTTAAGCGCCTGCTGCAGACGGTACACGAGACGCATCAGCGCCACGCGCTGGTCTTTATCGACCTTGACCGCTTTAAGGCCGTGAACGATACGGCAGGCCACGCGGCAGGCGACGCCCTCCTGCGCGAGCTGTCTTCGCTAATGCTGACGATGCTGCGCTCCAGCGACGTGCTGGCGCGCCTGGGGGGCGACGAGTTTGGCCTGCTGCTCCCGGACTGCAACGTCGAAAGCGCGCGTTATATTGCGGGCCGGCTGATCGACGCTATCAACAACTACCATTTTTCCTGGGAGGGACGCCTGCACCGCATCGGCGCCAGCGCAGGTATTACGCTGATTGACGATAACAATCGTCTGGCCGCGGAAGTGATGTCGCAGGCCGACATCGCCTGTTACGCCTCGAAAAACAGCGGACGCGGCGTCGTCACCGTGTATGAACCCCAGCAGGAGCGGATCCACAGCATGCGCAGCATGATGTCGCTGGACGAGCAGTGGCACACGATCAAGGATAATCATCTGTTGATGATCGCGCGCAGCGTTGCCTCGCCGCGCGTGCCCGAGAGCAGCAGCTTCTGGCTGCTCTCAATGCGCCTGTGGACCAGCCAGGGCGAAGTGCTGGAAGAGCACGCCTTCCGCTCGGGGCTGGCGGAGCCGGAGCTGCTGCACGCCCTGGACCGGCGTATTTTCAGCGACTTTTTCCGCACCCATGCCGCGCAGGTGGCGGCGAAAGGGATGGGCGTCGCGCTGCCACTTTCAGAAGCAGGTTTAGCCAGCGTTACGCTGGTGGACGAACTGCTCGACCTGATTGCACGCGGTCCGCTGCCGGCGCGTCTGCTGCATCTGATGATATCCGTCGACGTGCTGAGCAATGCGGACGAAAACGTGCAGCAGGGCCTGCAAAAGCTTCGTCACGCCGGCTGTCGGGTGGTGTTAACCCGCGTGGGGCGCGATATCAACGTTTTCAGCCGCCTCAGCGCCAGCACCGCAGACTATCTGCTGCTGGATGCGGACGTAGTGACGAACGTTCACGGCAACCTGATGGACGAGATGATGGTAACGATCGTTCAGGGTCACGCCCAGCGTCTGGGGCTAAAAACCATTGCCGGGCCGTGTAACCAGTCGATCATGATGGACACGCTGTCAGGCATCGGCATTGACTATATCTTCGGCGATACCATCGGGGAAGCGCAGCCGCTCGATCTACTGCTTAACACCAGCTATTTCGCCATCAACTGACGGCGACCAGCCGTCGGTATACCAGATATGCAACAGCGCATACGAGCGCCACGGCTGCCAGCGTTCGGCATAGCGACGGATCTGCGCAGGCGTCATTCCGGCAAAACGCTGCTTAATCAGGTAATCATCCGGCAGAAAAACATCTTTCGCCTGCCAGCCGCGCAGGGCCAGATAGCTGGCGGTCCAGCGCCCGATGCCTGGCCGCTGCTGTAAAGCCTTCAACCCGGCCTCGATATCCGCAGGCGGGAAGAGCGGAAAGTCACCGTCCACTACCGACTGCGCCAGATGAATCAGCGACTCCGCACGCTTCAGCGGCATCCCGAGGGCCTTAAGCGCCAGCGGATCCGCAGCAGCGACCGCCTCTGGCGAAGGAAAGCAGAGATACCCCGGCGCGTCCGCAATTGGTTCGCCGCACAGCGCCACCACCCGTGACGCCAGCTTTGCCGCCATCGCCACGCTCACCAGCTGGCCGAGAATGGCGCGCACGCCCTGCTCCCAGGCATCCACGGCGCCCGGCAAACGTAGCCCCGGACGTGCCGCACCGAGCTCGCCGAGTGTCTGCGCTATCCGCTGCGGATCGCAGGCGAGATCGAACAGGCGGGCAATGCGGTCAAGACATGTTTCCGCCACCGGGATCAGGCCCGGGCTTAGCGTCACGGCCAGGGTATGGGTTGCGCAGTCCGGCGTGACGCGAAAAACGCCCTGATGCCCCTCGTAGCCGAAGCTCCGCTCGTAGTAATCGTCCGTAACGGTCTCCACCCCCGTGACCGCACGCGCCGCAAGAAAGCCAAACATCCACTGCCAGTCGTAGGGGGGTTGCCAGTTCAGGGTGTACATCGTCTCTCCTTTTTTGTTCACCTCAGCATAAACCGAAAGACCGCGATGCGCCTTGCTTTCATATTCCTGTTGTCGCCTGGCAGACATTTCGCTAAAGTCTCGCCCCTTCTCACCGGCATGGGGATTTATCGTGTTTATTGGATTCGACTACGGCACCGCAAACTGCTCGGTTGCCATCATGCAAAACGGACAACCGCAGCTCCTGAAAATGGAAAACGGCAGTGCGCTGCTGCCCTCCATGCTCTGTGCGCCCACGCGCGAAGCGGTAAGCGAGTGGCTGTTCCGCCACCATCAGGTGCCGGCCACGGCGGCTGAATCGCAGGCGCTTCTGCGTCGGGCCGTCAGCTTCAACCGGGAAGAAGATATTGAGGTTACGCCGTCCAGCGTGCAGTTCGGCCTCTCCTCCCTCGGGCACTACATCGAGGATCCGGAAGAAGTTTACTTCGTTAAATCGCCTAAATCCTTCCTGGGCGCCAGCGGGCTGAAGCCGCAGCAGGTCGCGATGTTCGAAGACCTGGTGTGCGCCATGATGCTACACATCCGCAATCAGGCCCAGTCACAGGTGCCGGACGCCATCACCCAGGCCGTGATTGGTCGCCCAATCAACTTCCAGGGGCTGGGTGGCGACGAGGCTAACCGGCAGGCGCAGGGGATCCTCGAGCGCGCGGCGCACCGGGCAGGCTTTCGCGACGTGGTGTTCCAGTATGAGCCGGTTGCCGCGGGGCTGGATTTTGAAGCCACGCTGGCGGAAGAAAAACGCGTGCTGGTTGTGGACATCGGCGGCGGTACCACCGACTGCTCGCTGCTGCTGATGGGGCCGCAGTGGCACCACCGCCGCGATCGCGAAAACAGCCTGCTGGGGCACAGCGGCTGCCGCGTGGGCGGTAACGATCTGGATATCGCCCTAGCGTTCAAGAGCCTGATGCCGCTGCTCGGCATGGGTGGACAGACCGAAAAAGGGATCGCCCTGCCGATCCTGCCGTGGTGGAACGCCATCGCGATTAACGACGTGCCCGCACAGAGTGATTTTTACAGCACCGCCAACGGCCGTTTCCTGAACGATCTGGTGCGCGACGCGCAGGATGCGGAGAAGGTCGCGCTGCTGTATAAGGTGTGGCGTCAGCGTCTGAGCTACCGCGTGGTACGTACTGCCGAAGAGAGCAAAATTGCCCTTTCCGATCGTCCTGAGCATACCGCTTCGCTGCCGTTCATCAGCGACGATCTGGCGACGGCTATCACCCAGGACGGTCTGGAGCTGGCGCTCGCCCAGCCGCTGCAGCGCATTCTGGAGCAGGTACAGCTGACGCTGGAGAACGGCAAGGTGAAGCCGGATGTTATCTACCTGACCGGCGGTAGCGCCCGTTCACCGCTTATCAAAAAAGCGCTGGCGGAACAGCTGCCGGGCATTCCGATTGCCGGTGGCGATGACTTTGGCTCCGTTACGGCAGGACTGGCCCGCTGGGCGCAGGTGATGTTTAGGTAGTGCTGCTGCGGTGCGGTCTGGTGCCCTCACCCCCGACCCTCTCCCACTGTACGGTCCGGGGACATAGTGAACACTTGTTCGGGGACATGGTAGACACTTACAACTAAGGCATAAGAACCCGTTTATGGAGTCGCTTATGCCCTGGGATGCGAGAGATACCATGTCATTACGTAC